>CAZQJH010000027.1:0-14498 GCA_964593515.1 uncultured Erysipelotrichaceae bacterium | reverse complement strand
TTTGATTTAAATACATATCTATTGCCGTAGACATTGGTATGCCAAGTCTTGATAAGACTTCCTCTGCTCGACCTTTCACAGTAGGATTGACTCTTAAATTTAATGTTGCTGTTTTCTCCATGATTCAGCACCTCCTATCGTTTCTAATTGTAACGCATTTGTCATTACATTTCAAGTGGGATTCTTTAAATCATCTACCAACGGCTCATATCCGGCAATTTCATTCTTTTTCATATAATCAGCACTTCCATTTCTCGCACCAGTGGTGCGATTTTCACTATTAGCTTATCACATTAAGACATTGTTTATTTCTTCTTTTTCGGTTTTTGAGTAGGTAACTCCTCATACATAGCATGAAACAATTCTGCTAAAAACTCCTTATTATCAACATCATCAATCAATAACATTTCTTTTGCCCTTTCATATGGACATTCATAAATTGCATCCGGCATAAGCAAAACAGCTGATTTAATAGGTTTTACAAGCAACCTATCATCATAGATACACCTACAATTTTGCTGCTATAATAAATTCTCCCATCATTGCTCGGTATCTGACACTCCAACGTGCTTTAGCCGTTGGAGTGTCAGTATGCATGATATTTTGCATATTTTCCTTCTTTGATTAAAGCTACTTGTTAAGCTCAATTTCAAGGATAATACTTATTTACAATTGATTTTGCTAATCATATAATAAAGGTAAATAAAGGAGTGATTTTATGCGATTATTATTTAAACAAAGAATGTTTTCTTGGTTTGATAGTTATGATATTTATGATGAACAAGGAAAGATTGTTTATCGTGTTAAAGGTGAATTATCTTGGGGACATCAATTACGCATTTATGATTGTTTAGGTCGTGAAGCAGGATTAGTTAAAGAACAAATATTTACTCTTTTACCGAAGTTTGATATTTATGAACGTGGTAATAAAATAGGGATGATTTGTAAAGAATTTGCTTTGTTTAAGCCATGTTATCATTTTGAAGGATTAGGATGGCAAGTAAAAGGTGATTTCTTTGAATGGGATTATACGATTGCTAATCAAGGAATGAAGATTGCGACTATTTCTAAACAATTATTAAACTGGACGGATACTTATGTTATTGATGTAGTTAATGATAATGATGCTTTATATGCTTTAATGTTTGTTTTAGCTATTGATGCGGAAAAATGTTCAAGGAGTAATAACAATTAATATAGAATATAACTATTCAAATTGAAGAAGTATATGTAATTGATGCTAGTAAAGATATTAAATTTTCTTTCATGATTAAATAAAACTATGCTACAATAATGACTGGAAGGTGATTTTATGAAGAAATTATTAATAAGTTTATGTTTACTATGCTTATTTGCTTGTAGTAAACCTAATGAAACAAATAATGAATTAGGTTATGTAGGTAAATGGATTGGTTATGATGATAATCTACAAGTTACTACATATTTAGAATTTGCTAAAGGTAATGGTTTTTCCTTTGTTGATGAAAATGGTAATAATATTGAAAATATGGGTCTATATCCTAATTATCGCGTTGATGATGAAGTTATTACTTTAGTTGGTGATGAAGAAATCAAATGGTCAATTATTTATGTTGATGATCATTATTTAGTCTTACAAATGCCAGGAATGGTTAAAACATTCTATCGAGAAAATTATAAACCGATGGTTATTAATGAAGCTGTTGAATCTTTATTTGAAGGTTTTGATTTACAAAGTGAAGTTAATAATATTGGTAATGAAGTAATTGAGGTAAATGGAAAAAATCTTTTCAAGAAAGATTATTGTTACTATATGATGGTTGAAGTTAAAGATAATGCTATTTCAACGCAATCAATTGATTTAGATAGCGCTAATAACTTATGTAAAGAAGACTATCATGAATATATTAGCTTTACTAATGATGGTAAAGTAGATGGTGTAATTTTCTATCGTTAGGTGATTATATGGAACAAAAGCAATATATTATCTTTGATATGGATGGAACTTTAGTTGATTCCATGTATTATTGGCGAATGCTATGTGTTAATTATTTAAAACAACAAGGAATTATAGTAGAAGATGTTGAAGGTTTAAATGAAATTATTAAGAAATTATCAATTAGTGAATGTGGTTATTACTTAGCTAATACTTATGAATTAAAAGAAGATGGGGAAGTTATTGCCGATAAATTACTTGAAATGATGAATAATCATTATCTAAATGATGTTAGTTTAAAACCAAAGGTTTTAAACTATTTACAAACTTGTCATCAACAAGGAATTAAAATGTGTGTAGCATCATTAACTGAACGAAGATTAATGTTAGGATGTTTAAATCGTTTAGATGTGATGAAATATTTTGACTTTGTATTATCATGTGAAGAAGTTGGCGATAATAAACAAAAACCAACTATTTATTTAGAAGCATGTCGTCGTTTTAATTGTAATGTAGAAGATGCAATGGTTTTTGAAGATGCTTGTTATGCTGCTAAAACAGCTAAACAAGCTGGTTTTTATGTCATCGGAGTTAAAGAGCCATATACATTAGATAATGAATTAATTGTCGATGTTGTCGATGAAATAATTGATTTTAATGAGGTTAGTTATGAATAAGCGTTTAGCTACTTTAGGTTTATTATTAGTTACGTTAATTTGGGGTGGAGGATTTGTCGTTAGTGATATTGCTCTAAGTTATTTTCAACCATTTCAAATCTTAACTTTTCGCTTTTTAATTAGTTTTATTGCAATGTTTATAATGTGTTTACCAATAATTAAAACAATTAATAAAAAAGAAATTAAAGCAGGGATGCTTTTAGGTGGTTTCTTATTTCTAGGTTTTGCTTTTCAAATTGTTGGTTTAAAACATACAACCGCTTCAAAGAATGCATTTCTTACGGCATTAAATGTTGTAATGGTTCCTTTTCTTGCTTATTATTTAGGTAAGAAACAATTAAATAAAAGTAGTATTATCGGAGCTGTTTTAAGTTTAGTTGGAGTAGGTTTATTATCTTTAAATCAAGATTTATCTTTAAATTTTGGTGATGTCTTAACAATCATCTGTGCTATTTTTTTCGCCTTACATATTTATTATACTGGTAAATATGTTGAAGATTGTCGTGCTAGTGTTTTAAATATGATGCAAATGGGAATAGCTTTTATTTGTGCTTTATTAGCTAGTATCATCTTTAAAGAAGGACTTCCATCAATTAATATGGAAGGTAGTTTAGCTATCTTATATTTAGGTTTAATTTCAACCTTTATTTGTTATTTATTACAAACAACATGTCAACGTTATATTGAAGAAAGTAAAGCAGCTATTATTTTATGTATGGAATCATTATTTGGTAGTTTATTATCGGTAATTATCTTACATGAAGTATTTACTTTTAAAATGATTATTGGTTGTGCTTTAATATTATTAGGAGTTATTATCTCCTCTTTGATTAGTGAAAATAGCTAGTAATAGCTATTTTTTTTTACGCTTTTTTTACTTTAATTAAATTCGTATTTTATTTGTGTTAGCTAAAATAAAGATGTGAGATAATCACATGGAGGTAATAATGAAAAAGATTTTAAAAGGAATATTAGCTTTAGTTTTAGCTATTTCATCATTGACTTATGTAAAAGCAAAGGAAGAGTTGGCTGGAGTTGAATGTAGTGATGAAAAAGTACAAGGTTATTATGATGATGAATTACAAATGGAATTAGTGGCTAGATATAACTCAATGGCAATGAATGAAGATGGAGGTAGTTTAGAAATTGTTGCTTATAATGAAAGTAATGGTTTTGCTTATGCTGTAAGTGGAGTTAAAGCTAAACTAATTGCGATTGATTTAAATCCTGATTTAAATAGTGATAAGGTGGTGAATTTACAAGGTAAGGAATATGATATTAAAGCAATTGTAAATGATTTTGCTTATGGAGATATGACTTCGGTTAGTATTAGTGAAGATGGAAGTAAATTAGCAGTAGCTATTCAAAATGAAGATTATAGTGCTAATGGAATGGTAGCTGTTTTTAATTGTCAACAAGATGGAAGTTTAGATTATGTTGGGAAAGGTGAAGTAGGAGTTCAATGTGATAATGTAGTCTTTGTGGGAAATGATTTAGTTTTATCAGCTGATGAAGGAGAACCACGTTTAGGTGAAAAAGGGATTGATCCTAAAGGTTCAATTAGTATCCTTGATTTAAAAGAAGATGAAATTATCTCACAAACGTATGATTTTACTTCTTTTGACCAACAAAGAGCTGAATTAGTAAATAAAGGTATTTTAATTCAAAAAGATAAGATGCCATCAGTTGATTTTGAACCAGAATATATTAGTGTAAGTGATAATAAAGCATATATTGCATTACAAGAAGCTAATAGTATTGCTGTATTTGATTTAGTTAAACGTGAATATCTTGATATATATAGTTTAGGTCTACAAGATTTTGGTAAAGTTAAAGTTGATTTAGAAAAAAATGATCAAATTGAATTAAAAAACTATGAAGGTATTTATGGAATTAAGATGTGTGATGGAATTAGTACAACCATGATTAATGGTAAAACTTATTTATTATGTGCTAATGAAGGAGATAGTCGTAGTGATTGGGATGGATATGATAATGAATATGAGAATAAAACATCATTAAGTGGTAAATATAAATTAAGTTCAAAAGTAGTTTGGTTTAATCATCAAATGTGGGATGGACTAGATGATAGCAAAGATTATGTTTTTGGTGGTCGTTCATTTTCGATGTATGAAGTAACTAATGATGGTTTAAATTTAGTATTTGATAGTGGTAGTGAATTTGAAGAAATTACTTCACAAGTATTACCAGATTACTTTAACTGTTCAAATGATAAAATAAGTATGGATAATCGTTCAGGTAAAAAAGGTGTAGAAGCTGAAAGTGTGATTTGCGGTGAAGTAAATGGTCATTTATATGCATTTGTGGGCTTAGAACGTATTGGTGGAGTAATGGCTTATGATATTACTAATCCTAAAGAAGTTAAGTTTGTGAATTATATTAACTCTCGTGAATTCGATAAAGCGATTCAAGGTGATGTATCACCTGAAGGTTTATGCTTTATTCCTAATAACCATGGTAAAGCTTTACTTTTAACGGCTTGTGAAGTATCAGGTACCTTAGCTGTATATGAATGCTCTAATAAGTATTTAGCTTATAATGATGTGCATAGTGATACTTGGTATTATGATGTAGTACAAGAAGTAACTAAGTTAGGTTTAATGAGTTATGATGGTAATAATACTTTTAATCCCGAAGGAAATATTACCCGGGGAATGATAGCCACAATTTTATATCGTATGGCTAATGCTCCTAAAGTAACTTATAAACCTACATTTAAAGATGTGAAAGACAACCTATGGTATTCTAAAGCTATTACTTGGGCTAGTGAAGTTAAAGTAGTTAGTGGTTATCATAATGGAGAATTTGGGGTTGATGATAATATAACAAGACAAGATTTAGCTATTATGTTAAGAAATTATGCTTTAGTAAAAGGTTTAAAGGTTGAAACTAATATTGATTTAAGTGAATTTGCAGATGGTGATGAAGTAAGTGATTATGCCTATAAAGCTATGATTTGGTGTGTTGAACAAGGAATAATTAGTGGTTCTAATCAAGATAATCAAACTTATTTAAAACCATTAGCTAATACTACTCGAAGTGAAGCAGCTAAAATGATTCTAGAATTAAATAACTTATTATAATCCTTCGTTTGAAGGATTTTTTTTAGGTAAATTAATAAAAAATAGTAGGCAATTTCTAATAAAATGAGCTATTATATAAAGGCTTTTATTTAAACAATGGGGGATAATGATGAAATATATTAAACAGTTTGCATTAATTGCATTAATCACCTTTCTTGGTGAGTGTATGAATTATTTAATACCACTACCAATACCAGGTAGTATTTATGGAATGGTTTTATTATTTTTGTTACTTTTAAGTGGTATTTTAAAAATAGAACAAGTTGAGGAAAGTGCTGATTTATTATTAGGAGTTATGCCCATCTTTTTTATTTCCCCAACTGTTAGTTTGATGAGTAGTATTACTTTAATTCAAGATAGTTTAATCGCTGTAATTATTATTTGTTTAGTATCTACGATTGTAGTGATGGCAATTACTGGATTAGTATCACAAAAAGTAATACGCTATGATCAAAGGAGGAAGAAATAATGAATGAATTTTTATTAAATTCGACTTATTTTGGGATTGTATTAAGTCTTTTATGTTATTGGCTAGCTTTAAAAATATCTGCAAAAGTAAAAAGTCCCATATGTAATCCTTTGTTAGTGGCATCACTTTTAATTATAGTATTGTTGTTGGTTTTTGGTGTAGAGTATGAAACTTTTGATCAAGGAGCAGCTTATCTAACATATTTTTTAAATCCAGCTACGGTTTGTTTAGCTCTACCTTTATATCGACAATTTCAGGTATTGAAGGATAATTTGAAAGCTATTTTGTTAGGGATTAGTGCAGGATGTATAGCATGTATGATTACTATTGTTGCTTTATCTTCAATCTTTGCTCTTTCGCAAGAAGTAAGTATTTCACTACTTCCTAAATCAATTACGACAGCGATTGCTATGGGTCTTTCTCAAGAAATGGGTGGTATTGCTTCAATTACGGTAGCATGTGTAATAATAACGGGAATCTTTGGGGCATGTATTGCTTCTACTTTATTTAAAGTACTTAAGATTGAAGAACCAGTTGCTCAAGGGCTTGCGAGTGGAACCGCAGCTCATTCAATTGGAACTTCAAGAGCATTAGAATTAGGAGAAGTACAAGCTGCTATGAGCAGTCTAGCCATTGCGGTAACTGGATTAATAATGGTTGTTTTAATCCCTATAGTAGTAAGTATTTTATATTAGAAAATAGTATTTTTAGAAAAATGTGTTTTTTGACCCCTAAAAAGCATGGAAAAATGTGTAAAAAGGGGGTTGGAAATGCTGGAAAAATGTGTAACACTTCAATTATACCCATTATCCCCTTGTTTGATGATATGAAAAAGGGTATAATGGATATAATTAATAATAGAGGTGATGATGGTGGAAAAAGAGAAAATAATGAGGCAAATAATAGAACTTGAAAGTGAAATTGCTTTATTACCCCAAGGTAGTATTACAAAGAAAGTAATCAATAATAAAGAATATTATTACCATCGGATTAATAAAGGCGGAAAAAGGATTGAGAATTATATATCGTTTGAACAAGTAGAACCATTACAAGCACAAATTAAGCAAAGAAAAAGCTTGGAGAAAAAATTAAAAGAACTAAAAGCAAAAGTTAAGATAAAAGAAAATATTAAAGAACAATCACTTGAATTTAGAACTATGGTGCGAATAGGAAGTTCACTAAACAAACAAATTATGACTATTAATAATTATAAAAAAAGAGAGTGTATAAGTGTCCTTCGTGATTATGTATTTGGTGAATATCAAGACAAAGTGTTAATTCTTTATGGGTTGAGAAGAAGTGGAAAAACAACGATGATTCGCCAAATAATCGGTGAATTATCGCCCGATGAATTTAATAAAGCAGCATTTATCCAAGTTAGCCGTAAAGATACATTAACGGATATTAATAGAGATTTAAAGTTATTAGAAGAAAAAGGGTATAAGTATGTATTTATTGATGAAGTAACTTTGTTAGAGGATTTTGTCCAAGGTGCTGCTTTGTTTTCTGATATTTATGCTAGTAGTGGGATGAAGTTGGTTTTATCGGGAACAGATTCGTTAGGGTTTGTATTTGCGAAAGAAGAACAACTTTATGATCGATGTATTATGCTACATACAACTTTTATTCCTTATCGTGAATTTGAGTATGTTTTAGGAATAAAAGGTATTGATGAATATATTCGTTATGGTGGAACGATGAGTCTTAGTGGTATTAATTATAATAATATTTTTAATGATTCTAAAAGTACTGAGGAATATATTGATACAGCAATTGCGAAAAACATTCAACATTCATTAGAAATGTATCAGTATGGAGGACATTTTCGCTATCTGCAAAATCTTTATGAATGTGGTGAGTTGACTAATGTAATAAATCGGGTGGTAGAAAATATTAATCATAGCTTTACTAAGTCAGTAGTGGAAAAGACATTCAAATCGCATGATATCTCAGTAACAGCTGCTAATTTGTTGAGAGACAGGGATAATCCAATAAATATAAAGGAGCATATGGATTTAGAAAAAGTTACTAAAGGTATGATGCATGTCTTAGATATAATTAATAAAGAAAATCAAACCGTTGATATTGATAATGCGCATATGATACAAATTAAAGAATATTTAAAACTACTTGAATTAATAATTGAAGTTGATTTAGCATTTCTTCCTGATGTAAGTAAAAAAAGTACCATAACCCTTATTACTCAACCAGGAATGCGCTATGCACAAGCTAGTGCTATTGTGGAAAATATGTTATTAGATTCGCAATTTCAAGAATTATCAGCTAAAGAAAGAAAATATATATTAGATAGATTGCTTAGTGAAATAAAAGGAAGAATGATGGAAGATATTGTTTTATTAGAAACTAAGATAGCTAATCCAAGTAAGCAAGTATTTAAGTTACAATTTAGTGTTGGTGAATTTGATATGGTTGTCTTTGATCCACAACAACTTAATTGTGAAATATATGAAGTTAAGTATAGTAAAGAATGTGTACCATTACAATATCGTCATTTAAAAGATGAAGAAAAATGTAAGATGACTAGTTTTAGATATGGTGATATTATTAATAGGTATGTAATATATCGTGGTGAAAGTTTAAATGTTGATGGTATTCAATACTTAAATGTAGAAGAGTATTTGAAATCATTGAAATAAAAAGATAATTGTTTATAAAATAGACCCTGTAAAAGGGACACTATAGTGCCTTTTTACAAGGTTTTTTACTCTGGAATTATTGAGTAAAAAAAGTAACAATTCTATTTTATGTTGATTTTTACTCTTAAATTTATTTCAGATATTGTTATAATGAAATATATCGATAAAATAGGAGGGAAATTATGAAAGATTATTTACTTAAGACGATGCAAAATCATAAACCAGGTTTATATCTGTGTGAGTTACCTACTGGTAATGGGAAAACGTATAATTGTGCTAGGGCAATGAAAGAGTATGCTGATCAAATTAATGATGATACTAAAATCATCTATCTAACAACCTTAAATAAGAATTTACCCGAAGCTGAATTAAAGGCAGCATATGGAAATGAAGAAGATTATGAGCGTAATGTATTAAGGATACGTTCTAATTTTGATGAGGTTGTGGAAAAAATAACAGAAATTGAAATACCTGATGCCAT
The DNA here is from genome assembly GCA_964593515.1 of uncultured Erysipelotrichaceae bacterium. GTDB lineage: Bacteria > Bacillota_I > Bacilli_A > Erysipelotrichales > Erysipelotrichaceae > JAXJYR01. Next base: position 5,195 of record CAZQJH010000027.1, on the reverse strand, counting down.
GAAAAGTGAGACTTATAAAAAATTAATAAATAAGGTAGTCTCATATAAGAAACAATTAACTAATAAAGCAAGAGATAAAGATTATGTTAAAAATTTAGAAGATAGTATAAAAGATTTAGATTATATATATGAAAAAGAAATTAATAAGTTATTAACTGATAAATTTGAAAGTCGACAAAGTCGTAAAGAGGGAATTAAGAATGATCATGATTATCAGTGGATTTCAAAGTTATATCCGGCTGTTTTCACCGAAGATTATAAAATATTATTGATGAGTGTTAGCAAGTTTTTAAAACGTAATTCAATTTTAATTGATAAGAGTTATGAATTTATAAATTCAGATATGATTAAAGATGCTATTATCATTATTGATGAATTTGATGCAACAAAGGAAACAATCCAAAATAGTATTATTGAAGAAGTTTTAAGGGTGAAAGAAGATTATATTGCTTTATTTAATCATCTCGTAAATAATTTAAATGTTGATAATTTATCTAGTGAAATGTTAAAAGCAGCCAAAGAGTGTGCATCGGATAATAAAATTGATAGCTTAATTAATAAAGGAAAAGATATATATACTCGCTATCGATTAAATCTTAGTATTAAGATAAGCAATGATAATATTAATAAAAAGCAATATTTTTTATTTAACGATGCTTCTTTTCATACTATTTTTAATAGTAACGAATTTTATCTTCGAGGAAAGTATGATAGTGAAGAAAATCGTACAAAAATATTCTTTGAAGATAAAAAAACATTTTATAACAATAAAGAGAGCTATATTGTTATATATACTATGTTAAGAGAAATTAACGAATTTATTATGCAAATGCAACGATTTATCTTTGCTTGGGGTAAAAAGTATGCTGAAATAGTTAATAACAGTAAAGAACCAAAAGAAGATAAGATGGATGATGAAACCGGAATTATTAATGTATTAGATATATTGAAATTAAAGGGCAAAGATGCTGAATTTATGTTGAATGAAAAATGTCGTTCACTAAAAAAAGGAAAAAGCAAAAGATTTGATATGCCTGATTTTTATCAAAAAGGAATGTCATATTATGCATTTGAAGATAATATTAAACATAATGATCATACTATTATTAATTATATTAAGGTATATGATACACCGGAAAAAATACTATTATGTTTGAGTCAAAATGCAACAATATTTGGAATATCAGCAAGTGCAGAATTTAATACTGTTGTCGGGAATTATGATTTAGAATATCTTAAAAAAGAACTAAAAGATGATTTTCATTCAACTCCAGAATACCTAAAAGAAAAAGTTGCTAAAGAATTACAAGCTAGATGGAAAGCTTATGAAGAAGGAAAAATAAGTATTCATAGTGAAGTAATGAATAATAATAGTGCAATAGAAATTGAAGAATATTGTAATGAATTTACTAGTGAAGGAGTTGCAGATGCATTTATTAGAAAAACTTACAGTATTGAAGAGTATGCTCGTTTAAGATATTGTAATATCTTTAAAGCAATGTGCAAGTTTAAGCAAAATGATAATATTAAATCAATGTTATATCTAGGAATGGCTTTAGCTAAGGATAATGATGCTAAGATGGATACTACATTGTTTAAAGAGTTGTTTGATTTAGCTGGTAAAGATACTGGTAAAGATAATAGTGTTATATATTTCTTACGTGGGGATGATTTTGATGAAGACAAAGTAGAAATACAAAAATTATTAGCTGAAGGTAAAAAAATATTTGTAATGTCAGCATATCAGACCATAGGAGCAGGACAGAATCTTCAATATGAAGTACCTGAAAATCTAGATGTAGTATATTTGGGAGAATATGATGAAAATGATAATCGTTATTTAAACAAGGATTTTGATGCTCTATATTTAGGAGATATAACTCATTTAACTGTTAACACTTCTAATAATGCAAAGATGACCGAAGATGCTTTAGTTAAATTACTTTTTCAAATTGAAGAATTATATGCTAACGATGAAATTTCATATGAAGAAAAAGATGAAATGATAAAAATAGCTTTTTGTGCATATCGAGGTGATAAGAATCAAATGAATAAATTATATTCATTGAAAAGTGTAAATATGCAAGCTAATCGGACTTTGTTGCAGGCGGTTGGAAGAATGTGTCGAACTTTTGTAAAGAGTAAAGATATCTATTTATTTGTTGAATCGAAATTGTTAAACAAATTATATATTGATGAATTAAACAAGCGCATATTACCACCAGAAATGAAATCAATAATAGCATTGTATGAAAATACCATCATTAATAAATGCTCTGAAAAAGAATGTAATTATTTGTATAAAGCCGAACATATTTCAACCGATTCTTTAAATTATATACGTAGGGTACTATCTCAAGGTTGGACACAAGAAAGTATCAATTTATGGAATGATTTAAGAGATGTTGTTTTAAAATATCCAACTGCTAGTAGTGATGTTTGGGAATCAAATGATGTAATAAATAATTTTTATATTACTAGTGGAGAAAAGATTAATCAATATCTTTTCTCCCAATATGCAGACTTTAGTAATGTTGTGATTCAGTTTAGCGTTGATGAAGAAAAATTTAAAAAAAGCAATAAACCTAAGATTAAAGGGAATAGTGATGAGGTTATTATATATAGAATGAATGAAAAAGAATCAAGACTTCCTGTAATTCTTAAATATGAAGGAATGAAGGAATATTTTGAAAATAAAGGTTATGCTAAATCATTTGAAAAAAATGACTATCTAATGAATCCAGTATTATTCAATAATATTTATAAAGGAGCTTTGGGAGAAGTGGCTGGTAAGTTTATTCTTGAGCAAGAGTTAGGAATAGAATTATTGCCTATTGAAGAACCAGAATACTTTGAATTCTTTGATTATAAATTATGTGAAGGGGTATATGTAGATTTTAAAAATTGGAAATATACATATAATGTTGATAAAGAAACAATAAGAAAAGATATAAGCAAAAAAATGAATGCGATAAATGCTATAAGAGTGTATGTTATCAATGTTGTTGGTAGTGATGGTTTTGTTGCTAGTGAAACTAATGATGGTAAATTAATTGAAATACCACGACTTATTGATGAAAATGGTTGTATTGATAAAAAACAATTAGCAAAAATTAAGGTGGAGGATTTACAATATGTTGACAAATAATATTAATGTAAAACTTAAAATGGATAATATTGATCGTGATTTTGATGTCTTTGTAATGCAAAGACATCATGATTCAGAAGAAAAAAACTTTAAAGGAAGAATTTTAGATGCAGAAAGTTATTCTTTTAAAGCAAGAGCTATTCAATATTTATTTGGTAATCAAATGTTAGCTTTATTTAAAAAAAATGAAGTTAATGAAGAAGACTTAACAAATAGTATTAAATCTGAATATCCTAATGTTGAAGTTAAAAAGATTGATTTATTAAATGATACACAATGTAAACAATATTTCTTTTATCAAAATAGAAGTTTAATTCAATTGTTGCTTAATTCATTAGCATGTCCGAATGATGAAAGATTTAGCTATAATAATTTAACTGGTAAATTATATTATCATCTAGAAAAAGATAAAAATTTCATAAAATTTTTAGAAATAGTTATTGAACCAGGGATGTATCTAAATTTAAAACTAAAAACTTTTAAAAAATGTAGTGGAAAAGAGAATCCTGAATTAGTAATAGATGAAGTTAATGGAGCATTCAGAATAAAATTAAAAAAAGATGATGTTAGTGAAGGTTATAAAAGTGGGTCTAAATCGCATGGTCATTTCACAATTGAATATTTCAATGCTAAAGATTATGATAAATTTAAGAAAAGTAAATTAGGTATCATGCATAAGTTTTTAATGGATGTGGAAAAGAAACTTAAAGATTATATGGATATTGAATTAAAAGAAATAGTAATGGATGAATATGAATTTAGTAATGAAAAAGATCTTCCTATACCTGAAAAGTATGGGAACTTATTAAATGAGCAAAAAGTAGTAATTGTAGATGAAAATAAAACGGAATTATCTAAAAAAATGGTAGAAAAGTGTATTAGTGAATTAAGAAAGTTTTATGGGGTTAAAGCTGAAGAAGGAAAACTAACAAAAGATGCATATAATATTCGTATTATCTTTGATAAAGATGCTTATAAAAATAATGATCCTCATCAAGATAATTTATCTGATTATATTGTTCAACATGTGATTGAGGACGATAAACGTTTTAAAAGTGGTAAGAAAGAATCTGCAGACTTAAAAAATATTGTTAGTGAACTAATTATTAAAGGTGATATAAAGAAACATTTAATAACTTTATACGATTGGGAAAAACTTAATTTATCAAAAGAATGGACTTTTGTTATTCGTGAAAAATGTAAAAAAAGTGATAATAAATTGGCTTTTGATTATTATCGCTTAATGATTAATAAAAATGGTGTGATGAAATTTGATACCTATAATAGTGATAATGTTGCAAGTGATGATTGGAAAAAAATATGTGACTTTTATAATGAAACTAATAAAAAGGTATTTGGAATTAAAAATGAAGTAGACGGATTATTATATTCTGATATAAACAATATTCATGCGATTATCTTAACTTGTGAAAAAACAATTCCGAATATTTTCGAAATTGAACAAGCTTTAAAGAATAGTAGGCCAACTGATGTAATTAATAAGGAAGTCTTACTTCAAGCAATTAAAGAATATCGAGATGAAGCAGAAAATACTGACAATGTAGATAGATGGATTGAAGAACTGGAGGCAAATACAGCTTGGGAAATCACGAAAAAGGATTTAAAAGAAATATTACGTATGAAATCTAATGATGGTAAAAAATTCAATCGTTTCTTTATGAATAAAACAAATATTTTAATTCATTCTGAATTAAGAAATAGTGACTTTAAACAGCAATATCAATTAGAAAATTTACTTGATATTAAATATATGTATACGGATGATAATAAATTTGAAAGATGTTTTAAATATTATGTAGGAGCGAAAAGTACTAATAAAAAATTAGATTATCCAACTGCTTGTTGTATACGTAAAGTAGTTTCACAAACTGAAAAAATAGAATTTGAGGAAATGATTCCGTTAATGAACGTTGATTTTGTTCGTAATGGACAATTAACCGTTTTACCCTTTCCATATAAATATTTAAGAGAGTATATTAAAAGTTTTAAAATTAGTCTTGATTATATGAAGGGTAATAAAAATATC
>CAZQJH010000026.1:0-14597 GCA_964593515.1 uncultured Erysipelotrichaceae bacterium | reverse complement strand
TGCAAAAGATGCTATTGCATGGTGTGTAGAAAATGGCTTAATGAGTGGATCTAAAAAAGGTGAAGAAACATATTTAAACCCAAGTGCAAATACAACAAGAGCTGAAGCTGCGAAGATGTTTGTACAATTATCTAACTTAATCAAAAAATAATTAAATTAGCGCTGGAAATCCAGCGCTTTTTTTAAACTTATAAAGTAAATATATTATCTGTAAGGGGTTACAATTATTTGGTTTATGTGGTAAACTTAAATTAACTAAAAAAAGATAAAAAGATAATAATTAGAAAGTAGGGAGATTATGAATAGTGTAATTCATGTTATTGGTCATAAGAATCCAGATACTGATTCAATCGTAGCTAGTATTGCCTATGCCGAGTTAAAAAGAAAATTAGGAATGTGTGCAGTTGCTTGTCGCATTGGTGAATTAAATGTTGAAACTGAATATATTTTAAAACGATTTAATGTTGATGAACCAATTTATATTGAAAATGCGAAAGTTAAACTTTATGATGTTCCTTTTGATCCACCACTTTTAGCTACTAAAGATACATCAATTATGTTAGCGTGGGAAAAGATTGCTGCAAATGGAATGTCACCACTATATATCGTTGATGAAAATCAATGTTTAATAGGGGTTGTTTCTATGTCGGATATTGCTAGTATATTATTAAATGATAAAGGTCCAGGTAATAAATTACTAATGTGTAAAACAAACGGTGATAACCTTAAAGAAGTTTTAGAAGGGAAATTTATTTATCGTTATGATAATTATCATACTAATGGGGATGTTCATATTTTAGGTAATGACTTAAGTTTATATGAACATGGTAATTATGAAGATAGTATTTGTATTTGTACACAAAATGTAGAAGTACAAGAATTAGTTATTAAACAAAAAGCAGCTTGTTTAATTTTAGTTGATGTAGAAGAAGTAAGTGAATCATTATTAGAACTTGCGAAAGAATATCATACGACCATTATTCAAACTGATTTAAGTATGTTATGTACAATTCGACGTATTTTTAAAGCACCATCAGTTGATTTAATTATGAAAAAAGAAACGATTTGTTTCAATAACCATGAATATATCGATGATGTTTATAAGAAAATGTCTAAATCAAGATTTAGATCTTATCCAGTAATTAATAATCAAGGAAAAGTACTAGGATCAATTAGTCGTTACCACTTATTAAACTACCAAAAGAAAAAATTTATTTTAGTTGATCATAATGAATTAAGTCAAAGTATTGATAATTTAAAAGAAGGGGAAGTATTAGAAATTGTTGATCATCATCGTATTGGAAATGTGGAAACAACAACTCCGATTTCTTTCCGTAATGAAATTATTGGTTCTTCTTGTAGTATTATTACCAAAATGTATGAAGAAAATGAAATTGAAATTGAACCAACAATGGCTGCTATCTTATTATGTGCGATTATTTCGGATACGATGAATTTTAAATCACCAACTACGACAGCTCAGGATAAAGCAATCGCTAGACGATTAGCTAATATTGCTTCTTTAGATATTGATGAATTAGCTAAAGAGATTATGGCTGCAGTAGCAACAATAAAAGGAAGAGAACCATCACAAATTTTATATAATGATTTTAAAGAATATGATATTGATAAATATCGTATTGCAATTGGTCAAATTAATATTTGCGATGAAAAAGAAGTTTTAGATATTCGTGATAGTTTTAAAGAATATCTTCAAACAATTAATAACGTTAATAAGTTTGATTTATTAATGATGTGTTTTACTCAAGCTGATGCAAGTGGTAGTAATTTAATGTTTGTTGGTAAATTATCGCCCTTAGTAGAAGAAACTTTTAAAGATGAAATTAGTAATGATTTATTCTTTGTGAAAAATGTTATTTCACGTAAGAAACAAATCGTGCCACGTTTATCAAAGATATTGAATGAATAAAAGCAATCGTTTTGATTGCTTTTTCTTTAAAATAATATATAATGAAATAGTATTTAAAGTTAACAGGAGGAAAACAAAATGAACGAAAAACAAGCATGGACAGGCTTTGAAGGTCGTATTTGGAAAGAAGAAGTTAACGTTAGAGACTTTATCCAAAACAACTACAAACCATATGATGGTGATGAAAGTTTCTTAGCTGAACCAACCGAAGCAACAAACAAATTATGGGCGGAGTTACAAAAGCTACAAAAAGAAGAAAGAGCTAAAGGTGGAGTACTAGATATGGAAACAGAAGTAGTTTCTTCTTTAACAGCTTATGGACCGGGATACATTAATGAAGAATTAAAGGATTTAGAAAAAGTTGTAGGTCTACAAACAGATAAACCTTTAAAACGTGCGTTTATGCCTTATGGTGGTATTAAAATGAGTGAAGAAGCATGTACTACTTATGGATATAAACCAAGTGAAAAATTATCAGAAATTTTTACTAAATATCATAAAACACATAATCAAGCAGTATTTGACTGTTATACACCAGAAATGCGTTTAGCACGTCGTAACAAAATTGTAACAGGATTACCTGATACATATGGACGTGGACGTATTGTTGGAGATTATCGTCGTGTTGCATTATACGGAATTGACTTCTTAATTGAAGAAAAACAAAAAGATTTAGCTTATTGTGGAAGTGGAGTGATGAGTGATGATATCATTCGTCAACGTGAAGAATTAGCTGAACAAATTAAAGCTTTAAAAGGAATGAAAGAAATGGCTGCTAGCTATGGTTATGATATTTCTAAACCAGCTACTAATGCTCATGAAGCATTCCAATGGTTATACTTTGGATATTTAGCAGCCATTAAAACGCAAAATGGGGCGGCTATGTCAGTTGGACGTGTAGCTACTTTCTTAGATATTTATATCGAAAGAGATTTAGCTAATGGAACATTAAATGAAGTAGAAGCCCAAGAATTAGTTGACCACATGGTAATGAAATTAAGAATGGTTAAATTTGCACGTATTCCTAGCTATAACCAATTATTCTCTGGAGACCCAGTATGGGCAACTTTAGATTTAGCAGGTTTAGGAATGGATGGACGTCATATGGTAACTAAGACTGATTATCGTTTCTTACGTACATTAGAAAACATGGGACCAGCACCAGAACCAAACTTAACCGTATTATATTCATCTCATTTACCAGAAAACTTTAAACGTTATTCATCTAAAATTTCTATTGATACAAGTTCAGTTCAATATGAAAATGATGATGTAATGCGTCCAGTATGGGGAGATGATTATGCTGTATGTTGTTGTGTAAGTGCAACTCAAACAGGTAAAGAAATGCAATTCTTCGGGGCTCGTGCTAACTTAGCTAAATGTTTATTATATGCAATCAATGGTGGTATTGATGAAAAAACCAAAGCACAAGTAGGACCAGAAATGCGTGGAATTACTTCTGAATACTTAGACTATGATGAAGTAATGCATAAATATGATATTATGATGGATTGGTTAGCTGGATTATATGTAAATATTCTTAACTTAATCCAATATATGCATGATAAATATTACTATGAAGCTACTCAAATGGCTTTAATTGATACTGATGTTAGAAGAACATTTGCTACTGGTATTGCGGGATTCTCACATGTAGTTGACTCTTTATCGGCGATTAAATATGCTAAAGTTAAAGTAATTCGTGATGAAGATGGATTAGCTACTGACTTTGAAATTGAAGGTGATTTCCCTAAATATGGTAATGATGATGATCGTGCTGATGATATTGCAGTATGGTTATTAAAAGAATTTATGGCTAAAATTGAAAAACACCACACTTACCGTAACAGTGAACCAACTACTTCAATTCTAACAATTACTTCTAATGTTGTTTATGGTAAAGCAACTGGAGCGCTTCCTGATGGAAGAAAAGCTGGTGCTCCTTTAGCACCTGGAGCTAACCCAGCATATGGAGCTGAAACTAATGGTTTATTAGCTTCGTTAAACTCAGTGGCTAAATTACCATATGAATATGCTTTAGATGGAATTAGTAACACACAAACAATTTCACCTAGTGCTTTAGGACATAATGAAGAAGAAAGAGTATCTAACCTTGTTAGTGTTTTAGATGGTTACTTCGATCGTGGAGCTCACCACTTAAATGTAAACGTATTTGGTTTAGATAAATTATATGATGCAATGGAACATCCAGAAAAAGAAGAATATGCTAACTTCACAATTCGTGTATCTGGATATGCGGTTAAGTTTATTGACTTAACTCGTGAACAACAATTAGATGTTATTTCTAGAACTTGTCACGAAGCATTATAATCAATAAGACCACTTTTAGTGGTCTTTATTTATATGGAGGAACTTATGTTAGGAGCAATTCATTCATGTGAAAGCTTTGGGTCAGTAGATGGACCGGGAGTACGCTATATTATCTTTATGCAAGGTTGTATTATGCGTTGTCAATATTGTCATAATGCTGATACATGGCAAATAAAAGAGGGGACTACTAGTGTTGATGAATTATTAAATAAAGCTTTACGTTATAAAAGTTATTGGGGTAGTAAAGGAGGGATTACGATAAGTGGAGGAGAACCTTTACTACAATTTGATTTCTTACTTGAATTATGTCGTGAAGCAAAAAAACGAGGAATAAATATATGTGTTGATACTAGTGGTATTTGTTATCAAGATAATCTTGAATATCAAAATAAACTAGATGAATTATTAAAATATGTTGATTTATTCTTATTGGATTTAAAACATATCGATGATGAATATCATCGTATTTTAACAAAACAATCTAATGAAAATATCTTAAAGTTTGCTCGTTATTTATCAGATAAAAAACAACCAATTTGGATTAGACATGTATTATTACCAAGTGAAAAAGTTGAACATCTACAAGCATTAAGCACTTTTATTGATACCTTAGATAATGTTGAAAGAGTAGAAGTATTACCATATCATACCCTTGGTGCTTATAAATGGAAAGAATTAGGTTATGAATATCCTTTAGAAGGAGTAGAAAGACCTAGTGAAGAATTTATAAAACAAGCTAATCTTATCTTAAAGACATCTTAGGATGTCTTTTTTCTTGCTTTATGGTTATAAAAATTGATATAATTAAATATGAAAGGGGTTTAATAAACCAAGGGAAGGAGAAAATAATAATATGTTAAAGAAATTAACGAAAGTTATTTTAGCTTTTGTATTAGCTGTTTCTTGTTTTACATTAACCAATGCACAGGCAGCCGAAGGTAATTTAGCCTTAAATAAAACTTGTGTAGCTAGTGATATTGAAGCAGATAGTGTAAGAGCGTCAAATGCAACGGATGGAGATAGTGAGTCTCGTTCATCACGTTGGGGAAGTGATGTGAACAATGGACCTAACTGGATCTATGTTGATTTAGGTTCAACACAATCAATTCAAACAATTAAGATTTTCTGGGAAAATCGTAAAGCAACAGCTTATTCAATTGATGTAGCAACAACTGCTAGTGCTCCAGAAGCATCAAGTAGTGAATGGAAAACGGTAATGGAATCAAATGATCGACCTAGTGTTGTTGATGAAACAATCGTCTTAGATCAACCGGTTCAAGCTCGTTTTGTTCGTTTATATATTGCTTCACATACTGCCCAAGATCCAGATTCAGGAGGAACTTGGAACTCAGTTTCAATTTATGAATTAGAAGTTTATGCTGGTAAATTAGCTGAAAATGAATCAGCACAATCATTATTAAGTAAAATTAAAGTAGATAGTGTAAATAGTGATACAAAAAAATTATCATATACTTTACCAGAAAGTGAAAATTACGATGTATTCTATAATGGTACTGATTATGAACAAGTAATTGGGGCTGATGGTACTATTTACCAACCAGTAGTAGATACAACTGTAAAAGCTTCATTTAAAGCTATTAGTAAAACTAATGCTAAAGATTATAAATTTATTGAATTTGAAGTATTAGTTCCTGGTAAATATACTAAAGCTGAAGGTGATAATGCGATGCCTAATGTATTACCTGAATTACGTGAATGGAAAGGTAATAGCGGTAACTATACTTTAACAAGTGCTACTAAAGTAATTTATAGTGATGATACTTTAGAAAAAGCAGCTAAAGCATTTGTGGAAGATTTCAAAGATGAAAGTGGTATTGCTTTAGAAGTAGTTAAAGGAAATAAAACTGATGCGAAAAAAGGTGATATTTTCTTTGAATTAGTTGATGATAGTTATGGTTTAGATAAAGAAGGTTATTACTTAGATATTCAAGATTTTGTAACTGTTCAAGGTGAAGAAACAACTGGGGCTTATTGGGCTACAAGAACAATGTTACAAATCTTAAAAGGAAATAACAATACTACAATGCCTAAAGGTATTACTCGTGATTATCCTTTATATGAAGTACGTGGAATTACTTTAGATGTTGGACGTAAAACATTTACTTTAGATTTCTTAAAACAATTAGTTAAAGAAATGTCTTATTATAAAATGAGTGATTTCCAAGTTCACTTAGCTGATAACTATATTTTTATCGAAGATTACAAAACTTTAGAAGAAAAATTTAATGCTTACTCTGGATTTAGATTAGAATCTGATATTAAAGAAGGAGGAGCTGATGGGTTATATAAAGCTGATTTAACTAGTAAAGATGTTTGGTATTCTAAAGATGATTTCCGTGCTTTCATTAAAGAATCACGTGATTTAGGAATTAATATTGTACCAGAAATTGATACACCAGCTCACTCATTATCAATTACTAAAGTACGTCCTGATTTAAGAAAAGGTGATAATGGACGTGATCCAGACCACCTTAACTTAACAACTAAATATGATGAATCATTAGCCTTTGTTAAACAAATCTTTAATGAATATATGGAAGGAACTAATCCAGTATTTGATGAATTAACAACTGTGCATGTAGGAGCAGATGAATACTTCTCTAACTCAGTAGAATTTAGAAACTATGCTAATGATATGATGGACTTTGTTCGTGATAGCGGTCGAACAGTACGTATTTGGGGAAGTTGGAGTGAAGCTAAAGAAGGAGCAGCTTTAAAAACGGAAAATGCCCAAGTTAATATTTGGAACTATGGATATGCTGATTATTCAGAAATGTATGAAGCAGGATTCGGTTTAATCGATATTAACGATGGACAATTCTATATTGTACCTAATGCTGGATACTACTATGATTACTTAAATAACTCAGTATGTTATAACGATGCCTTAAATGCTGCTGGTAATGATTATATTCCAGCTGGAGATAAACAAGTATTAGGAGGTCAATTTGGTATCTGGAATGATATGGTTGACATTAAAGAAAACGGGGTAAGTGAATATGATGTTTATGATCGTATTTCACACTCTTTAGGAATCTTTGCATGTAATGCTTGGGGTAAAGGAAGTAAAACTTTAGCTGAAGTTGAAGCTATTTATGCTGAATTAGGTGATGCTCCTAATACTAACTTTGATTATGAAGTAGAAAGTAAAACTGATTCAGTTTTAAACTTAGATATGGATTCAATGAAAGATAGTTCAGGAAATGGATATGATTTAAGTAAATTAAACAATGCAACATTAACTAATGTTGATGGAAAACAAGCTTTAAAATTAAATGGTGGAAATTCTTATGCATCAATTAATGGATTAGAAACAGCTGGTTTAGCTTATGATTTACGTGTTAAAGTTAAACGTAGTGATGCTTCAAATGAAGATCAAATCTTATTTGAATCACCTTATGGAACAATTAAAGCGGTTCAAGGTGGAAGCGGAAAAGTAGGATTTACACGTGAAAATCGTGATTACTCATTCAACTATACTTTACCAGTTGGTATTTGGGTTGAATTAGAATTTAAGACACAACATAATCAAGTTTCATTATATGTTGATGGTAACTTAGTTGATACTTTAGGTGATGGTGAAAGTGTCGTAGGTCGTCCATTATTAGCAACAATGATGTTACCATTAGCTAAAATTGGTAGTGAAACTAATGCATTCAATGGATATGTAGATGATGTACGTGTGGATAAAGATGCAACTTTTGTTTCAACAATCACCTTAGATTATGCCATTATGAATGCTTTAGGTGCTGATAAAACAAGTGCTACTTTAGATAACTTAGTAAAACAAGCGCAAACATTAGTAAAACAAGCTAATGTAAGTGAAGAAGAAGTAAGTAAAGTTGTTAATGATATTTATGATGAATTAGATAAATTAAATGTAGCTAAAGCTGATACAACTAAATTAGATGCTTATTTAGCATTAGTAAATGATGATTTAGATTTATTTACTAAAGAAAGTGTTGAAAGTTTAAAAGTAGTATTAGCTCAAGTTAAAACTAACTTTGTGGAAAAATATCAAGATGTTGTTGATGCATATGCAATGATGGTAGCAGATGCACTTAATTCTTTAATCTTAAAAGATAAAATTGATGCAAACTTTGCGGATTTAAGTAATGCGAAATTTAGTGCATCATCTTATCAAAATGATGGAAGTTATCCATCAAATGTAGCTGATGGTAATCCATCAACAATATGGCACACTGATTGGAGTGTAACAACAATGCCACATTACTTACAAGTTGAATTAGATAAAGTTCAAACAGTTAATGGCTTAATCTTTACTCCACGTAGTGGATGTGGAAATGGTACACCAACTAAATATTCAATTATGGTAAGTAAAGATGGTACTAATTGGACAACAGTAGTTGATAATCGTAGTGTAACTTGTGTTGATGGGGAAAATGAATTTGCTTTTGATACATGTGAAGCTAAATTTATTCGATTAGTTTTAAATGCAGCTAAAAATAACAATGGTTCATGTGCTGAATTAAAAGTTAGATTAGCTAATGTTGAAGCTGATATTGAAGGATTAAAGGAAATGATTGATTCAGCTAGTGCTATTGAAAAAGGTGTTTATAGTGATGACTCATATCAAGCATTACAAGATGTTATTAAAGAAGCTAAAACTTTAGCCGATAGTGAAAAAGCTGATGCAACTCAAGTAAATGAAATGATTTTAGCTTTAGCTAAAGCTAAAAAATCATTAGTAGTTAATGATGAATTATTACCAAAACCAGAACCAAAACCAGAACCAGAACCAAAACCTGAATACAAAGGTTATGATGATGTTGATAGCGAAGCTTGGTATGCTGGAATGGTACAAGAAGCTACGATTAAAGGTTTAATGGGTAAAGATGGAAGCACAGGAAACAACTTTAATCCAGATGGAAAAATTACGCGTGGAATGGTAGCTACAGTCTTATATCGTATGGCTGGAGAACCAAAAGTAACATATGCTGATAAATTTAGCGATGTTAAAGATGGTTTATGGTATAGTAATGGTATTGTTTGGGCAAGTGAAGCTAAAGTAGTTAGTGGATATGCTAATGGTAAATTTGGACCAGATGATGCAATTAAACGTGAAGATTTCGCAATTATGTTAAGAAACTATGCTAATACATGTGGATTAAATACTAAATCTAACCAATCATTAGAAACATTCAAAGATTACAAAGCGGTAAGTGCATATGCAAAAGATGCAATTGCATGGTGTGTAGAAAATGGATTAATGAGTGGATCTAAAGTTGGTGAAGAAACATATTTAAACCCAAGTGCAAATACAACAAGAGCTGAAGCTGCGAAGATGTTTGTACAATTATCTAACTTAATCAAAAAATAAAAAATTAGAAGATGGAGCAATCCATCTTCTATTTTTTATGTAAGATTATCATAAACGATGAAAACGTTTTAAAAAGTATAAATAATTAACTAGTTATTTATTGACATTAGTGCTATAATAATTATCGTGTAAGGGTTTGCAATTATTGATTATTACGCAAACAAAAAAGATGAGAGGAGAAAAATATGAAGAAATTCAAAAAAGCTAGTGTGCTTGCACTTACTGCAGCAATGGCTCTTCCAAGTGCTTTAGGAAGTGTTAGTTCACTAAAAGCAGCCGAATTCAGTGGTCAACTTAGTAAAGTTGATTCAGTTACAGTAAACAAAAATATTGCTACTGTATCATTTAATGATGGGGCTGTAAAAGGGAAAATTACTTTCTTAGAAAATGGTATTTTCCGTTATAATGTTGACCCTACGGGTTCATTTGCTGAATATGCTACACCTAGAAATGCTAGCCACAAAGCAACAATTCAAGCTTATAGTGATAATTCAGATCACTATTCAAAACCTAGTGCTAGTGTTAAAGAAGTAGATGGTAAATTTGAAATTACCGTGTCAAATGGAGCTACAATTGTTTTAGACAAAAATAGCGCTAAAATGTCAATTAAAAATGCTTCAGGACAAGTTGTAATGCAAGAAAAAGAATCATTACGTATTAGTGATTCATCAACTGTACAAGTTTTAGAAACTGATGAAAATGAATACTTCTTTGGAGGAGGAACACAAAATGGTCGTTTCACTCACAAAGGACAAGCATTAAATATTGTTAACGAAAGTGACTGGACTGATGGTGGGGTATCTTCACCTAACCCATTCTACTGGACTAGTGGTGGATATGGGGTATTAAGAAATACTTTTGCTGATGGACGTTATGACTTTGGTAAAGCAGTAGATAATACAGTTACAACAACTCACAAAGAAAAAGAATTTGATGCTTACTACTTTGTAAGTGATGATAATAGTATTAGTGATAAAGCTGAAACTTTATTAAACGAATACTATGATGTAACTGGTAATCCAGCTTTACTTCCTGAATATGCTTTCTATTTAGCTCACTTAAACTGTTATAACCGTGATGGATGGACAGAATCTACTGATGGTAGAGGTTGGTTATTAGAAGATGGAAAAACTTATAAAGAATTAGGACAATCACAAGGATATGTATTACCTAGTGGTACATATGCTGAATCATTAAACAATATTGCTCCAAGTGTTGAAACAAATAAATTTGGTGCGGTTATTAATGATGATACTTATAAATTCTCTGCTCGTGCTGTAATTGATGGACACGTTGCTTTAGATATGCCATTAGGATGGTTCTTACCTAATGATGGTTATGGATGTGGATATGGACAAAATGGTTACTATACTACTAAAAACGAATCATCTACTAACCGTGATGATGTAGTAGCAGCTAACGTAAATAACTTAAAAAAATTCACTGAATATGCTGAATCTTATGGAATCCGTACTGGTTTATGGACTCAATCAGCAATTACACCAGATTTATCTGAACAAGTAAATGGTAACTATCACTTATTACGTGATTTCTATAACGAAGTTAATGTAGGTGGAGTTTCTGCTTTAAAAACTGACGTTGCATGGGTAGGACATGGATACTCAATGGCTTTAGATGCTCAAATGCAAGGTTATGAAACAATTGCCGCTACAAACAAACGTCCAACTGTTATAACATTAGATGGTTGGGCTGGTACACAACGTTATGCATCAGTTTGGACTGGTGACCAATATGGTGGAGATTGGGAATACATTCGTTTCCACATTCCAACATATATTGGACAATCATTATCAGGAAACCCAAACATCGGTACTGATATTGATGGAATTTTCGGTGGTACTAGTTTAATTACTACTCGTGATATTCAATGGAAAACATTTACTCAAACAATGTTAGATATGGATGGATGGGGAGCAAAACCTAAAAAACCTTATACTGATGGAGATCCTTATACATCTATTAACCGTATGTATTTAAAATTAAAAGCACAATTAATGCCTTACTTATATACATATGCTATTGAATCAGTAGATGGATTACCAATGATTCGTGCTATGTTCTTAGAAGAAGCTAATGCATACACATTATCAACAGCTACTCAATACCAATACATGTATGGAGATAACTTCTTAGTAGCTCCTATTTACCAAGATACAGCTGCTGATAAAGAAGGTAACGATATCCGTAACGATATTTACTTACCAGGAAATACTGATATTTGGGTAGATTACTTCACAGGTGAACAATACCGTGGTGGACAAGTTATCGATAACTTTGATGCACCATTATGGAAATTACCATTATTTGTGAAAAATGGTTCAATTATTCCAATGTATGAAGATAACAACAACCCAATGGAAATTAGCGAAACAAATGAAAAAGGTTTAGATAAAACAAAAAGAATTGTTGAATTCTATCCATATAAAGAATCAAGCTTCACATTACTTGAAGATGATGGAATTTATGTAGATGCATCTAAAGAAGATGTAGACTATGGAGGTACAGTTGAAACGTTAATGACTTCTAGTGTTAAAGATGGAGTTGCTACATTAACAATCAACAAATCAACAGGAACTTACCAAGGTTATGATTCAAACCGTCACACAACTATGGTTGTTAACGTAAGTAAAGAACCAACTGCATTAAAAGCTTACAATGGTTCAAGTGCAGTTAATTTAACTAAAGTAGATAGCTATGAAGCATTTGAAGAAGCTGCAGCTAAAGATCAAGCTGTATACTTCTATGATGCAACACCTAACTTAAACAAATACTCATTAGATACAGAAGCATTTAAAGATGTAGAAATTACTACTACACCTAAAGTATATGTTTCATTCCCAAGAACTGATGTTAAAGCTAATGAACAAAAATTAGTTGTTGAAGGATTTGCTAATGAACAAAACTTACCAGCTAATAAAGAAACTGATAAAATTAGTGTTCCTACTGGATTAGCATCTGTTGATGAAAAAATTACTCCAACTCAAATTGAAATTAAATGGAATGCAGTTGAAGGTGCTACTGCTTACCAAGTTGAATTTGGTGATGTAATTAAATATGTTGAAGGTGCTACTTCATTAACATTCGTTGATTTAGAGTTCAATACTGAATATTCTTTCCGTGTACGTGCTTTATGTAACGATGGATATACTGCTTGGAGTGCTCCATTAAAAGTAAGTACATTAGATAACCCATGGCGTGATACACCAACTCCAACTAACATTTCTTGGAATGGAGATATTTGGGCTGGACACAATGCAGATCGTGCATTCAACCAAACATATGAATCAGGAGATGGAGGATTCCACTCTAATGGAAACTCAATTGATAAAGAATTAATCGTTGAATATGCTAAAGCATACAACATTGAAACAATTGAATACTACCCACGTACAGATGCTGGAAATGGTACTGTAAAAGTTATGGAAGTATCTACATCATTAGATGGTGTTCACTGGACTGAACCTAAAACATTTACTTGGGCAGCTAATGCTGAAACTAAAGTAATGGATATTAACTACGGTGCTAAATATATTAAATTCGTAGCTAAAGAATCTGTTGGAAACTTCTTCTCAGCTAGTGAAATTAAAGTAATTACTAAAGCTAACGATAAAGGATTTGCGGTAGGTTCTACAAACTTTAATGAAGAAGTTCTTGATGGTGACTACACTAACATGAAAAACTATTTAGGACACTCAGTTAAAGATGAAACTACATTCAATGATCAAATCGCTAAACGTTATGGTGATATCAACATGAATGGTGTATACGATGTATATGACTATGCATTCTTAATGAATGGTATCGATGGTGGTAACAAAGATACTACTAAATTACAAGGTAGTGCACACTTTGCAACTGACAAAACAACAGTTAAAGCTGGTGAAGAATTTAAAGTTAGTGCTATTATTGATAACGCTAAAGGGGTAGCTGCTATTGGATATGTAGTAGATTACGATCCAAGTTTGTTTGAATACAAATCAACTTCTTCATTAACTGAAACAGCTACAGGATTTGAAGCATATGAAAACTTAACTGTAAACAAAGTTTATGCTGATGGAACAGCTTATGTAAACGTTGCTTATGCTGGACGTGCTGCTGGTTCTATTAGTGGTAGTGGAGAATTAGTATCATTCACAATGGTTGCTAAAAAAGATATTGACTTAACTAACACTAATGCAATTGATTTAAGTAAGATTTGGATTGTTGGACCAACTAACGAATTCAAATTATGTACTTCTGATGTAAATACACCAGTTGAACCTGCTGATAAAGAAATTGAATATGCACAAAACGATTTCACTATCACAATGACAAACGAATACTTAACTACTGATGATGGAACTAACGTTAACCAATTAATCCAACAAGCTAGTTACAATGGATTATTTGATGGAAGTAAATCAGATCGTGGATTTGAATTCAAATGGGATGTTGAATCTAACTATGTAGATGGTAAATTACCAGAACATATTAGCTTACCATTAACAATTAACTTCAAATTAAATACTCCTGATGTATTAAATAAAGTAGTAGTTGCTAATGCTAATAAAGCTAATGGTTATGTAACTGCAGTTAAAGCTATTGCTAACTATGTAGATGGAACTACAGAAGAAATTACTATTAATACTGAAAGTAGCGAATATGTATTTGAATTTAAAGGATACAAAGAGGTTGAAAGTATTGATGTAGTAGTATTATCAGCTATTAACGCTTCTGGTAAAGAAGTAACTAATATGTTAACATTATCTGAAATTGACTTATTCAAAGTTGAAAAAGATGGTAATGAACCAGAGCAACCTACAGTTGATAAAACTGCCTTAGATGCTGCTATTAAAGCTGCTGAAAAAGTTGATACAACAAACAAAACACCAGAAAGTATTGCTGTATTAACTAGTGCGATTACAAGTGCTAAAGAAGTATTAGCTGATGATAAAGCAACACAAGATGATGTAG
>CAZQJH010000025.1:0-14931 GCA_964593515.1 uncultured Erysipelotrichaceae bacterium | reverse complement strand
GAATTATGTAATGATATTAGTAGTGATTGTTATGATTTTGAATTTAATGAAGTTAAAGATAAGTTTAAAATTAATATTAACTTAAATGAATTTAATGATTATACGATTGAAATTGATAATGATACCTTAGATTATGAAATAAGTAATAAACGTTTTTGGTATGCTGCAAAACAACATATTAATGTTATAGATGTTAGTGAGTGTCGTAGTTTAATCGAATTATATACTTATTTAAGTAGAGCTTCTTTAAGTTTAAATAAAGCTAACTTAGAAAAATTTTTAGTTAATTTTATTTTACCTAATCATGAATTAATTGAGATTGATAGTAATTGTGAATTACCAACTTTTTTAGATGTTGATTATCTTCAAGTTTATGCTGATATGAATGATTTGGGACAAATTGAAATTAGTACGATTTGTTATTTAGAAGATGGTACTTATATTAAAGGATTTAATAATGATGGTTATGTGCCTTATGAATTAAGTAAGATTACTACTTATATTCTAGAATATGGTTTTCAAGTAAGAGAAGATCATGTGGCTATTCATGATGTAAAAGATAATCAAGCTATTAGTTTTGTAAGTGAAGGTTTAAAATATTTAAAAAATGATTGTGAAGTATTTATTAGTGAATCTTTAATGAATATGATTAAGAAACGTAGTGTTTCGATGAGTGTTGGAGTTAAGATGAACAATGGTTTACTAGAATTAAATATTAGTAGTGAAAATTTATCTAGTAAAGAAATTGTGGATGTTTTAAAAGCTTATCGTCGTAAAAAGAAATTCTATCGTTTAAAAGATGGAACAGTTTTAAATTTAGAAGATCGTACTTTAGATGAAGCTAATCAAATGTTAGAAGAATTAAGTGTTGAAGTGAAAGATTTAAAGAATGGTCAAATTAAAGTTCAACCTTATCGTAGTTTCCATCTTAAAAATGCTAGTGATCAAGCTAAAAACTTAGTATTTGATTTTAGAGATGATTATCGAGCTTATTTAAAGAGTTTAGAGCGTGAAAGTAATAAAGAGATTGAAATACCTGATGCTTATCAAGAAGTGCTTAGAGATTATCAAAAAGATGGTTTTAGATGGCTTAAACGAATGAATCAACTTAACTTTAATCCAATCTTAGCTGATGATATGGGATTAGGTAAAACTTTACAAGTAATTGCTTTATTAGATAGTGAAAAAAGTAAAAAACATTGTTCATTAGTTGTTACACCTAGTTCACTTTTATATAACTGGGATGATGAAATTAAAAAGTTTGCGCCAGATTTAAAAGCAATTTGTATTAGTGGTAATGCTAATATTCGTAAAGCTTGTTTAGATGAATATCAAAATTATGATGTAGTTATTACTAGTTATGATTACTTAAAACGTGATATTGATTTATATCAAGATAAATCATTCTATTATATGATTATTGATGAAGCTCAATATATTAAAAACTTAAAAAGTAAAAATGCCCAAAGTGTTAAGTTAATTAATGCTAAACATCGTTTAGCATTATCAGGTACTCCGATTGAAAATTCATTAGCTGAATTATGGTCAATCTTTGATTTCTTAATGCCTGGTTATTTATTTAACTATAACTATTTCTTAAATCATTATGAAAAACCAATTGTGATAAATCAAGATGATGAAGCAAGTGAACGTTTAAAGAAATTAGTAGAACCATTTATCTTACGTCGAGTTAAAGATGAAGTATTAAATGAATTACCAGATAAGAGTGAACATGTTTATCCTATTCGTTTTAGTGATGAAGAAGAAAAGTTATATCATGCGAATTTAATGCAAGTAAATAAGGAAGTACAAGCATCATTAAAAGATGATAATGCTCGTTTTGAAATCTTAGCCTTACTAACTAAATTACGTCAAATTTGTTGTGAACCACGAGTTCTATATGAAAATATTGAAACACCTTCTTCTAAATTAAAAGCAACCTTAGATTTATTACGTAATTTAAAAGCAAGTAAACAAAAAGTCTTATTATTCTCTAGTTTTACTAGTGTTTTAGATTTAATTGCGGATGAATTAAGTAAAGAAAACTTCTCATATGCAATGATTAGTGGAAGTGTTAGTAAAGAAAAACGTCGTGAATTAGTTAATGAATTTCAAGATGGTAAATATGATGTCTTCTTAATTTCTTTAAAAGCTGGAGGTACTGGATTAAACTTAACCAAAGCTAGTGCCGTAATTCATTTTGACCCTTGGTGGAATGTTTCAGCTCAAAATCAAGCGACTGATCGAGCTTATCGTATTGGTCAAGATCAAAAGGTTAGTGTATATAAAATGATTATGAAAGATAGTATTGAAGAAAAGATTCAAGTTATTCAAGCTAAAAAGAAAAGTTTAGCCGATGCATTTGTGGAAGGAAATGAAACGAATATTCATAATATGACCATTGATGATATTGTTTCATTATTTGAAATTGATGATTAAAGCTATTGTATATTGTAGTAAATATGGAACTACTAAAAAATATGCGAAAAGTTTAGCTAGTATTTTAAAAATACCAACTTTTTCTTATGAGGAAGCCTTAACTAATGTTTTAGCTGATAGTGAAATTATTTATTTCACGAATGTGAAATATGGTAAGGTTGAAAAACTTGATGAAATATGTCAAAAGTATCAAGTTAAATATTTGTTTGTTGTGCATATGTTGAAACTAGAACAAAGTTTTAATTTTCCAGTATATGAATTAGATGGTTATTTAGATTTTAGTAAACTTAATTTATTCGATAAATTAATTTGTCGCATGGTAGCTAAAGATGTTACTAATAAAGAATTAAATTATAACTGTTTTGAATCTTTTTTAACTGAATATTATAAAAAGAAGGAGGATTAGCGATATTTTTTCGCTAGTCCTCCTTCTGCTGTTTCTCGATACATTACTTTTAAATCTTTACCAGTTTCATACATTGTTTCCACAACCATATCAAAGCTAATCTTACGTGAATCAGCTAAGAAATCAGCCAATGATACGGCATTTAAAGCACGCATAGCTCCAATAGCATTACGTTCAATACAAGGGATTTGTACTAAACCTAAGATTGGATCACAAGTTAAACCTAAGTGATGTTCAATTGACATTTCTGCTGCATATTCAATTTGATCTAAGTCTAATTCATATAATTCACAAGCAGCAGCTGCTCCCATTGCACAAGCTGTTCCAATTTCTGCTTGACATCCACATTGAGCTCCCGAAATAGAAGCATTGGTTTTAATTAAGTTACCAATAATTCCTCCAGTGGCTAAAGCTTTCACAATGTCATCATCACTAAAGTTACGTTTTTGTTGAAGATAGTAAAGTACAGCTGGTACTAAACCACAAGCTCCACAAGTTGGTGCTGTAACAATTATTCCTCCTGAAGCATTTTGCTCACTTACGGCATAAGCATAAGCACAAATTAAACGATTATTTTTCGTTTCTTCACTTTCATCAATATGTTTTTGACGATATAAATAACGAGCTTTACGTTTTAGATGTAAACCACCATGTAATTCTCCTTCAGCTAATAAACCTTCTTTAACTGCATTTTTCATTACTTTCCATACTTCATGGAGGTAATCGAAGATTTCTTCACCTTCACATTCTAAAACATATTCCCAAATACGCATTTCTTTTTCACGACAATAATTAGAAATATCATTGAATGAATTTAAATTATAAACTTCATCATGGGTAATCATTTCTTCACCATCTTCAATGATTTCACCCCCACCAATACTATAATAACGTTTTGAAACGATAAGTTCATCATGTTCATCATAAGCCATGATATCTAAAGTATTAGGATGTTTGTCGATAATTGTTTGATAATCCATAATTAATTCAAAACGTTTATCACTAAAAGCTTCTAATAAAACTTGATCACTCATATGACCTTTACCAGTTTTAGCTAATGATCCATATAAGATAGCTTTATAGCTACTAGCATCACTTACTTCACTTAAAAAACGTTTAGCGGCACTTAAAGGCCCCATTGTATGTGATGAAGAAGGCCCTTTACCAATTCGATATAAATATTTTAATGATTGCATATCATATACTCCTTTAACTACTATAAAATAATATCATATTTTAGGGGTGATAGACAATAAGTACGTATACATAAAAAAGGATTGTGATAAACACAATCCAATTTAGGAGGTATATAAATGACTAAACGATTCCTTGTTGAATCATTGAGTCGGCAACTTTAATAAATCCAGCGATATTAGCTCCAGCCATATAGTTTTCACCTAAACCATATTCTTTAGCAGTATCGGCACATGTACGGTAGATGTTTTCCATAATACCTTTAAGTTTTTCATCAACTTCATCAAATGTCCAGTGTAAACGTTGAGAGTTTTGCGACATTTCAAGAGCACTAGTAGCAACTCCACCCGCATTACTTGCTTTACCTGGAGCATATAAAATATTATTTGCTTGTAATAATTCAATTGCATCTGGTGTTGTTGGCATGTTAGCTCCTTCACAGACTGCTTTAACACCATTGTTGATTAATGTTTGAGCATCTTCTTTATTTAATTCATTTTGGGTAGCACATGGAAGAGCAATATCACAAGCTACATTCCATACGCGTTCATTAGCATGGAAAGAAGCACCTTCAACACGATTAGCATATTCGTTGATTCTTTGACGTTTAACTTCTTTAATATCTTTCATAATATCTAAGTTGATTCCATTTGGATCATATACATATCCACTAGAATCACTCATTGCTACTACTTTAGCTCCTAATTGAGTAGCTTTTTCGCAAGCATAAATAGCAACATTTCCACTTCCAGAAATAACAACTGTTTTTCCTGCAAATGAATCGTTGTGGTCATTAAGCATTGCTTGAGTGAAGTAACATAATCCATAACCAGTAGCTTGAGTTCTAGCTAAAGAACCACCCCAGTTTAAACCTTTACCAGTTAATACTCCAGTATATTCATTCGCAATACGTTTGTATTGACCAAATAAGTAACCAATTTCACGAGCTCCAACTCCAATATCTCCAGCTGGAACATCAACATCAGCGCCAATATGACGATATAGTTCGTTCATAAAGCTTTGGCAGAAACGCATGATTTCATTATCACTTTTACCTTTAGGATCAAAGTCACTACCACCTTTACCACCACCGATTGGTAAAGTAGTTAAAGCATTTTTAAAGATTTGTTCAAAACCTAAGAATTTAATGATTGAAATGTTAACACTTGGGTGGAAACGAAGTCCTCCTTTGTAAGGTCCAATTGCACTGTTGAATTGAACACGGTATCCACGGTTTACTTGAACTTTACCATTATCATCAACCCATGGTACTCTAAAGATGATTTGACGTTCTGGTTCAATGATACGTTCAAATACTCCTTTTTCAATATATTCAGGATGTTTGTCTACTACACATTCTAATGATAGTAATACTTCATCAACTGCTTGGATGAATTCAGCATCATGAGGATTTCTCTCTCTTACGATATCACGTACATAATCTAGTTTAGCCATAAAAAGCTCCTCCTTTAAAAATTTCGTTTTTATTATAAACCTATTTATTTCATTTGAAAAGATGTTTTTGAAATAAATTTCAATTTTTTTGAAAAAATAATGTAACAAATGAAAAGAAACGTTTTTTTAGCTGGGGTATTCAAGCACTAGTTGTCATAAAATCCAAAAAAAGGTATAATATATAACAAAAGAAGGTGGAAGTCTATGGCACGTTTAAAAGATAATTTTAAACAAACATTTAAAAATATTAAAGTTGACGAATTAAATAAACCAGTGATTTTTGTGGTTGATATGATAAATGGTTTTGTGAAAGAAGGAGCTTTAGCTGATCCTTATATTGAAACAATTAGTACTAATATTATTGATTTATTTACTAGGGTGGAATGTCGACAAATCTTTATTCATGATGCTCATCCGCATAATACACGAGAGTTTCAAGCTTTTCCCACTCATTGTTTGATTGGTAGTGAAGAAAGTGAAGTTGTTGATTGTTTAAAACCATATGTTCATGAATTGATTGCTAAAAATAGTACGAATACATTTTTAGCTAGTGATTTTCAATTATTTCTTCAAGAAAGATTTGATCAATATCAAGATATTATTATTGTAGGATGTTGTAGTGATATTTGTATTATGCAATTTGCTTTAAGTTTAAATGCTTATTGTAATGAACATAATATGGTAGATAAGCGCGTTATTGTGGTAGAAAGTTGTATTGATACTTATGATAGTGAAGTACATCAAGCTATTGAATATAATGAAATGAGTATTAAATTAATGCAACAAAGTGGAATTATGGTAGTAAGTGAAATTACAAAGGGGTAAAAAAATGCAAAGTTTAGATTATAAATTTGATTTTAGAGATGAACGTAACTTAAGTTTAGTAATGGATTTTTATGAACTAACAATGTCACAATGTTATTTCGATAATGGACGTAAAGATCAAGTTGTATCTTTTGATGTTTTCTATCGTCGTAATCCTGATCAAGGTGGTTATGCTTTATTTTGTGGTTTAGAACAAATTATTGGTTATATTCAAAATTTACATTTTAAAGATGAAGATATTGAATATTTACGTAGTTTAAATAAATTTAGTGAAGAATTTTTAGATTATTTACGTCACTTTATTTTTACTGGAGATATTTATGCTATTGCGGAAGGGACACCAGTATTTCCTAATGAACCATTAATTCGCGTTAAGGCTAAAATTATTGAAGCTCAATTAGTTGAAACAGCTTTATTATTATGTGTTAATCATCAAACATTAATTGCGACTAAAGCTAAACGTATTGTGAAAGCAGCTCAAGGAAGAGCTATTATGGAATTTGGTGCTCGTCGTGCACATAACTTTGATGCGGCTAATTATGGGGCTAGAGCAGCTTATATTGCTGGGGCAGCTGGTTCAGCGACAACTTATGCGGGTGAAAAATTTGGTATTCCAGTTTTAGGTACGATGGCTCATTCTTTTATTCAAAGTTTTGATAGTGAATATGATGCTTTCTTGGCTTATGCGAAAACATATCCTGATTCTTGTACAGTTTTATTAGATACTTATGATACTTTAAAAAGTGGTTTACCAAATGCGATTAAAGTAGCTAAAGAATATTTAGAACCAAATGGATATCGTTTAAAAGGGGTTCGTATTGATTCAGGAGATATGGCTTATTTATCAAAGAAAATTCGTAAAGCGTTAGATGAAGCCCAAATGCAAGATTGTGATATTGTTGTATCTAACTCCTTAGATGAATACTTAATTACTTCTTTAATTTCGCAAGGAGCACAAATAAGTTCAATGGGAGTTGGTGAAAACTTAGTATGTAGTAAATCAACTCCAGTATTTGGTGGAGTTTACAAAATGAGTGCGGTTTTTGATGGGGATAAGATGATTCCTAAAATTAAAGTTAGTGAAAATATTGAGAAAGTAACTAATCCAGCTTTTAAAGATTTATATCGTATTTATGATAAAGAAAGTAATAAAGCAATTGCGGATTTAATGACTATTCATGGAGAAGTAATTGATCCAAGTCAACCATTAACGATTTATCATCAAATGAATAGTTGGAAGAATAAAACTATTGAAGCTGATAGTTATTATATTAAAGAATTATTAGTACCAGTATTTGTGGAAGGTAAGTTAGTATATGATGTTCCAACACTAGAAGAAATTAGAGCTTATAGTGAAGAACAATTTAGTTATTTATGGGATGAAGTATTACGTTTTGAATATCCACAAACTTACTATGTTGATTTATCAAAAAAATTATTAGATTTAAAATTAGAAATGTTAGAAAAAGTAGAACATTAGTAAACAAAAGGCACAATCGATTGATTGTGCCTTTGCATTATTTTAGATGTTTCTTTTTTTCTTCACTATATTTATCATAGATGTGTTTTAAACCTTTAAAAGTTAAATCACGATCATAAATATCAATTAAATCAGTATTTTTATAGATGATTTTACCTAAACCACCAGTTGCAATAACTTTCATATCACAACCTAATTCTTTTTTGAATTGGTTAATGATATATTCGCTTTGGCCAATATAACCATATACTAAACCAGCTTGCATACTAGTTACAGTTGTTTTAGTTAGAATTGAATTAGGTTTTTTAATTTCAATTTCTGGTAATTTAGCAGCTTGCGTCCACATTGCTTGAGCACTTGTTTCAAGTCCTAAAGTAATTACCCCAAATTCAAAATTACCTTTTTCATCAACATAATCAAAAGTAGTAGCAGTACCAAAATCAACTACTAAACAAGGTCCACCATATTCATGGAAAGCTCCAGCTGCATCCACAATACGGTCTGCTCCAACCGCTTTAGGATTTTCAGCTTTGACAGAAATTCCTGTTTTAATCCCTGGACCCACAACAATTGGTTCTTTATGCATATATTTACGAACTCCATTTAAGAAAGAGTGCATAATTTTAGGAACAACACTAGATATAATAACATCTTTAATATCACTAGGATCAACATGAGAAGTTTGTAAGAAGTTTAAAATCATAAATCCATATTCATCACTAGTTCTTTTTAATTTAGTTGTTAATCGGTAGTTACCGATTAATTTATTATTATCATAAATACCAATGGTAATATTTGTATTTCCAATATCTACAACAACTAACATTTTATTCACCTTTTTCCTTTTGTAATGCTAGAAGTTGTTTAAGAATGGTAACTCCTAGTTCATATTTACTCATTTTTGGTTGTGTTTTGATTTCATTAGCTAAGATAAAAGTAGCAACATTAGTATCAACCCCAAAACCAGCTCCTTCAACTTTTAGATTATTCGCTACAATCATATCAGCATTTTTCTTTTGTAATTTAGCTTGAGCATTTTCAATTAAGTTTTGAGTTTCCATCGCAAAGCCACATAAGATTTGTGATGGTTTTTTATGTTCACCTAAATAAGCTAAGATATCAGGATTTTTAACTAGTTTTAATTCTAGAATATCACCGTTTTTCTTGATTTTATCATCAGCAACAATTTCAGGACGATAATCACCAACGGCTGCAGCTTTAATAATAATATCTTGTTGCGCATAATTAGCTTTAAAAGCTTCAAACATTTCATTAGCACTCTTGATATTAATAACTTTAACTCCTTGTGGTGCTTTTAAATTAACTGGTCCAGATACTAAAGTTACTTCAGCTCCCATATCTTTCGCGGCTTTAGCTAATTCATAACCCATTTTACCTGTTGAATGATTAGTAAGATAACGAACAGGATCTAGTGCTTCTTGGGTTGGTCCTGCTGAAATTAATACCTTTTTATTAGCTAATAATTGTTCAGGATTTAAAGCTTTTTCAATAGCTTCCATAATCGTTTTTAAATCAGCTAATTTACCTTTACCTACATCGCCACAAGCTAAATATCCACTTTCAGGTTCAATTAATTGATAACCTAATTCACGACATAAATTTAGATTGCGTTGAGTTACTTCATTTTCATACATATTGGTATTCATGGCTGGACAAATTAATTTTGGACAAGTAGCTGCCATAAAAGTTGTAGATAACATATCATCAGCAATACCATGAACAAACTTAGCAATTACATTAGCTGTAGCTGGTACAACTACAAATAAATCAGCACGTTTCGCAATTGATACATGTTTAACACTGCGGTCAGCAACTTTTTCAAAAGTAGAAACCATTACATTATGTTTAGTAAGTGTTTCAAAAGTTAAAGGATTAATAAATTCAGTGGCATTTTGAGTCATAATAACTTCCACATCATATCCTTTTTTTATTAAGTCACTAGTTAATTGGGCAGCTTTAAAGGCAGCAATACCACCACTTACCCCAATTACAATGGTTTTAGTCATAAAAATACACCTCTTTTAAACAAACTAATTATACAATAAAGCAACCCTTTACTTCAATAAAATTTTGGCTTTAGCCTTTATTATGTGCTATACTATCTAGTAGGTGATTAAGATGAAAGTGGTATCAATTGATGAAATTAGACGTTGTGATCAAGAAGCAATTGAACTAGATAATATCCCTTCGATTGTTTTAATGGAACATGCGGGTTATGCTTTATATCATAAAATAATTAGTTTATATCCACATAATCGTTTTTATATTATTTGTGGTTGCGGTAATAATGGTGGTGATGGTTTTGTCTTAGCTAGAATGTTATTGGATCATCATTATTCGCTTAAGATTTATGCTCATGATATAACTAAACTTAAAGGGGATGCATTAATTGCTTATAATTGTTTAAAACGTTATGATGTTGAAATAAGTGATGAATTAAATATCCAAGATGAAGTTATTGTGGATTGCTTATTTGGAAGTGGTTTACAACGAGCGATTAGTGGTAAATATGGTGAAGTTATTGACTTGATTAATAGTTGTGATAATGAAGTTGTTAGTGTGGATTTACCTAGTGGTCTTAATGGGGATACTGGATTAATTTTAGCTAAAGCAATTAAAGCTAATCATACATTAACTTTAGCGGCTTATAAATATGGTTTATTATTAAATGAAGGTCGTACTTATAGTGGTGAAGTTCATTGTCTAGATATTATGTTACCAAAGCATGTTTTAGCTGATAAAGGAATGCAATTAATTGATGATGAAATAGCTTGTTTAGATTTAGCTACACGTAAGATGCATAGTCATAAAGGAAGTAATGGTAAAGTTTTATTGGTTGGTGGTAGTAAATCAATGAGTGGAGCTTTAATTATGAGTGCTAGGGCTTGTTTAAGGGGTGGAGCTGGTCTTACGACTTGTTTTGTACCTGAATGTATCTTTGAAATAGTTGCAAGTAGTAATCCAGAAATGATGTGTATAAAAGCTAGTAGTGATGAACAAGGTTTTGTCGATGAAGCTATTGATGAATTAAAAGCAATTATGCATAATTATGATTGGATTTGTATTGGTAATGGCTTAGGACGTAGTCAAGTTAATGCTGAATTATTAAAAGTATTATTAGAAAGCAAGCTTAATTTAGTTATTGATGGTGATGCTTTATTCTTATTAAAAGATTATGTTGATTTATTAAATAGAGAAGCTAAAACAGTATTGTTACCACATTTAAAAGAATTTAGTTATTTTAGTGGTTATGATTTTGAAATGATTAAAACTAATCCAATTAATTTAGCTAAATGTTGGCATGAAAATTATCCCCATACTTGTTTAGTATTAAAAGATAGTATTACCACCATTTTAGTTAATGATGAAGGTTATATCTTAAATAAACCAACTAGTGCTTTAGCTAAAGGTGGTAGTGGTGATGTTTTAAGTGGCTTAATTACTTCACTATTAGCGCAAGGAGAACATTATCAAGGACTTATTGCGGCTTGTTATGTCCATAATGCTTGTGCTCATTATTTAGCCAAACAATATAGTGAACAAGCAATTATTGCGAGTGATTTAATAGATAGTATTAAAATAGTTTTAAAGAAACTAAGAAAGGATTAAATATGTTAGAGAAAAGTTTATTAGAAAAAGTATTAGTTAAAGCTTTATCACGTGGAGGAGATTTTGCGCAAATTTTCGAAGAACGTAAAACTCGTAATGTGATTGGGTTATTAAATGATGAAGTTGAAACCATGAATCATGGGGTTCAACGCGGTTTAGGACTACGGGTATTTATTGGTGAACGTAGTGTTTATGCTTATAGTAATGATTTAAGTGAAGAAGCTTTATTAAAATTAGCTGATGATTTAAGTCAAGGGATTTTAGAAACTAAAGTTGTGGATGAAGTTAAATTAGTTGAAGTAACTTATGAAAACCAACATCCAATTAAGATTCATCCAAGTGAAGTATCTAGTGAAGATAAAGTAGCTTTAGTTAAACAAGCTTATCAAGGAGCTAAAGATTATGATGAACATATTCAAAAAGTAGTAAGTTCTTATATGGATGAAGTTCAAGAAGTAGCTATTGCGGATAGTGATGGTAAATATGTACGTGATACACGTATTAGAACGCGTTTAAGTGTTGAAGCTATTGCTTATGATGGTGATTTAATGGAAAGTGGACGTTGTGCTCCTGGGGGTAGTATGGGATTTGAATTCTATGAAGAAAATAAACCTCAAGAAGTTGGAGCTAAAGCAGCTAGTGTAGCGATGACAATGTTATATGCTGATGATTGTCCAGCTAAAAAGATGGAAGCAATTATTGATAATGGTTTTGGTGGAGTTATTTTCCATGAAGCTTGTGGTCATTCTTTAGAAGCAGCAGCCGTAGCTAAAAATCAATCTATTTTTGCTGGTAAATTAGGGCAACAAATTGCGAATGAAGTTTTAACGGCGGTTGATGATGGAACAATTCCTAATGGTTGGGGAAGTAGTAATGTCGATGATGAAGGTCATTTTACTCGTCGTAATGTCTTAATTGAAAATGGTATTTTAAAAAGTTATATGATTGATCCATTAAATGGACGAAGAATGAATATGGAGCATACTTCTAATTCACGTCGTGAATCATATAAGTATGAAACAACTTCTCGCATGACTAATACCTTTATTGCACCAGGAAATAGTAGCTTTGAAGAAATTTTAGCGGCAACTAAAGAAGGTATTTATGCGAAAACTTTAGGTGGAGGAAGTGTTGATCCAATTAGTGGTAATTTTAACTTTGCCGTTAATGAAGGTTATTTAGTTAAAGATGGTAAAATTGTGAAACCAGTTAAAGGAGCTACTTTAATTGGTAATGGAGCAGAAGTATTAATGAATATTGATATGGTTGCGAATAACTTACGACGTGAAGAAGGAATGTGTGGCGCAAGTTCAGGAAGTATTCCAGCTGATGTTGGACAACCAACAATTCACGTTAAAGCAATTTTAGTTGGAGGTAAAGGTAATGAATAAACAATTATGGTTTGATAAAGCTAAAGCATTAGGAATTGAACAATTAGAAATATATGAATCAATTAGTGAATCTTGTAGTATTGATTTATATGAAAGTAAAATTGATTCATATAAATTATCTAAGGTTGATGGAATTTGTATTCGTGCTATTATTAATGGTCATAATGCTCAAGTTTATTTAGAAGAAGTAAATGATGAAATGATGGATGATATTTTTGCTCAATTGCAAAGTCAAGCCAAATATATGAATGAAAAACAAGTTGATATGATTAAAGGGGCTAGTGAATATCCAAAAGTTAAACGTCAAAGTAATGAAGTAATTAAACGTAGTAATGAAGAAAAGATTGCTTTATTACGTCGTTTAGAAGAAGCATTATTAAAACAAGATGAACGAGTTAAACAAGTAGTAAAATGTTTGTATTGTGAAGGATTATCAACTCGTAGTATTAGTAATGACTTAGGAATGGATTTAAATGAAAGTAGTGATTGTTCATATATTTTAGCGGGAGTAATGGTTAGTGAAAACAATCAAAGTAAATCTTGTTATGATATTGTGATTATGCATAAATGGGAAGATTTAGATGTTGATGCTTTTGCGGCTAAGTTAGTTAATAAAGCTTGTAGTATGCTTAATAGTGAAAGTATTCCTAGTGGTACTTATCCATTAATTATGGAACGTGATGCTTTAATTGATATGTTAGCTAGCTTAACAGGTATTTTTAATGGTGAAAATGCTTATAAAGGTTTAAGTGTTTTAAAAGATAAATTAAACCAACAAGTATTTGCTGATAAAATTACTATTCGTGATGATGCTTTAATGGAAGATGGTATTGCTTCAAGTAGTTTTGATGATGAAGGAATTGCTTGTGAGAATAAAGTAATTGTTGATAAAGGGGTATTAAAGACTTATTTACACAATCGTAAATCAGCAATGATGATGAATTGTGCTTCAACTGGTAATGGATTTAAAGCTGGTTATGCTTCACCAATTTCGATTGCACCAACTAACTTTTATATTGAACAAGGTGATAAGTGTTTTGATGAATTAGTTAGTTTAATGAATGAAGGAATTATTGTTACTGGTTTAAATGGATTACATGCTGGTTTAAATGGTTTTACGACTAAATTCTCTTTACAAGCTGAAGGATATTTAGTTAAAGATGGTAAGATTGTGAAAGCAATTGATTTATTTACGATTGCTTCTAGTTTTATGGAAATGATGAATGATGTTGTGGAAGTAGGAAGTGATTTAAAACATGATCCTAGTGGAATTGGAGCTCCATCATTATTGATTGGTAAGATGCAAGTATCAGGGTCAAATTAAAAAAATAGTAAAAAAGTCAACTTTTTGATGAAAAAAGGTTGACTTTTGTTTTATAAAGG
Organism: uncultured Erysipelotrichaceae bacterium; assembly: GCA_964593515.1. Taxonomy (GTDB): domain Bacteria; phylum Bacillota_I; class Bacilli_A; order Erysipelotrichales; family Erysipelotrichaceae; genus JAXJYR01. The sequence continues at coordinate 728 of CAZQJH010000025.1, read as the reverse complement.
AGTATTATAAATAGGCATTCGATGGAAATGGGCCTGTAGCTCAGGTGGTTAGAGCGCACCCCTGATAAGGGTGAGGTCGTTGGTTCAAGTCCATTCAGGCCCACCATCGAGTTAATATATATGGGGTGTTAGCTCAGCTGGGAGAGCACCTGCCTTGCACGCAGGGGGTCAGCGGTTCGATCCCGCTACGCTCCACCATATAAAAAGACACGGACAACTTAGTTGTTCGTTTTTTTTTATTTTAAAGTATAATCTAAAGGATAATATTCGTGATTGATAATTAAATAATTACCATAATAATAATTAACTTTCGGTGGATTTTTAATTAAAGGAAATAACTTTAGATAATCACTAAAAGTAAGTGATGAAGTAAGATAATCTTGTAATTTAAATAAATCTTGATAAGATAATTGTTTAATAATGGTACTTAAATATTGACGACAACTTAAAGCATTATTTAATGGTGATTTAGGTTTAAACTTATCTAAGTTAAGTATAACTTCATGATCAATTTTAAGTTCATAATTATGAAGATGATTTATATTTAAGTTATTAGGAAAACAATACATATGGATATTATCGCTTTGCGAAATAATAAAATAATAAGGTAAATTAGGGCTAGTGATTAGATAATTAATTGTATCACTAGCTTTTATTTTAAGAGAAAAACTAACATAAAATAATAATAAAAAGATTATTTTTTTCATAATATCACCTAACTATATTAT
>CAZQJH010000024.1:0-14974 GCA_964593515.1 uncultured Erysipelotrichaceae bacterium | reverse complement strand
ATATACTTTATGCTTGATGGAAGGAAGTGAAATAATGAGTATTGTTACTGTATCAAATGTATCACATAGTTTTGGTGGACGTGTTATTTTAGAAGATGTATCTTTTCGTTTATTAAACGGAGAACACGTGGCTTTAATTGGAGCTAATGGTGAAGGTAAGAGTACCTTTTTAAATATATTAAATGGAAAATTAACCCCGGAAGAAGGGAAAGTTGAATGGTGTAATCGTATTACGGTCGGTTATTTAGATCAACATAGTGTCTTAACTAAAGGAATGGTAGTTAAAGAAGTATTACAAAGTGCTTTTGCCCATTTATTCGATTTAGAAAAAGAAATGTTAGATAACTATAATGAAATGTGTGACTGTAGTGATGAACGCATGAATGAATTAATGGAAAATGTTGGGGAAATTCAAACAATTCTAGATAGTAGTGGTTTCTATGATATTGATACGAAAATTAATGAAGTTGCTCAAGGTTTAGGATTAATGGATATTGGGTTAGATAAAGATGTTAGTATGTTATCTGGAGGACAACGTAGTAAAGTATTACTATGTAAATTACTTTTAGAAAATCCAATGATTTTAGTATTGGATGAGCCTACTAACTATTTAGATGAAAATCATATTCGTTGGTTAGAAAATTTCTTAATTAATTATGAAAATGCCTTTATTTTAGTAAGTCATGATATTGAATTCTTAAATAAAGTAGTAAATATTATTTATCATGTTGAAAATGGTCATTTAACTAGATATGTTGGTGATTATAACTATTTCTTAGAACAATATGAAATGAAACAACGTCAATTTGAAGCTGCTTATCGTAAACAACAAAAAGAAATTGAGGATCTACAAGACTTTATTGCACGTAATAAAGCAAGAGTAGCTACTCGTAATATGGCCCATTCACGACAAAAGAAATTAGATAAAATGGAATTATTAGAACGTCCTAAGTTTAAATTAAAACCAGAATTTACTTTCTTAACTTCACGAACAAGTGGAAAAGTGATTTTTGAAGCTAGTGATTTAGTAATTGGTTATGATGAACCATTATCAAAACCAATGAAAATTGCTTTAGAACGTAATAAGAAAATTGCTATTAAAGGAGTTAATGGGATTGGTAAATCTACTTTATTAAAAACATTATTAGGAATTATTCCACCTTACAGTGGGGAAGTTATAGTTGATAGTTATAGTGATATTGGTTTCTTCCAACAAGAAGAACAATATAATAGTGAAACAGCGCTACAATACATTTGGGATCGTTTTCCCGCAATGGATAATCGTGAAGTAAGAGCTGCTTTAGCTAAATGTGCTTTAACTAGTGATCATATTGAATCAGTGATGAATGTTTTATCTGGAGGAGAACAAGCTAAAGTAAGATTATGTGCTTTATTAAATAAAGAACATAATGTTTTAGTTCTTGACGAACCGACTAACCATTTAGATCAAGATGCAAAAGAAGAATTAAAAAGAGCTTTAATTGAATATCCACAAACCGTTATTTTAGTATCCCATGATCCTTGGTTCTATGAAGATTTTGTGGATGAAATTTGGGATTTAGAACAATATTCCCTTAAAATTGCTTAAGATGATTAAAGTATGTTTTTTTGATAATGATGGAACAATTTTATCGCATACTAGTAAAAAAGTTCCTTCATCAACTAGAAAAGCGTTAGCTTTATTACAACAACAAGGTATTAAAATTGTTATGGCTAGTGGACGTTCAATTATGGAATTAGAAAAGTTAGATGGTTATGATATAAAATATGATGCTTATATTACTTTAAATGGACAATTAGTTTTAGATCAAGATTTAAATATTATTGATTCACTCGCTTTATCAACTAAATCAATGAATTATTTTATTGATTGTTTTAATAATAAAATCTTTCCGTTAGTTTTAGTTGGTAAAGATAAAATGTATGTGAATATGGTTAATGAATTAGTTGAAGAAGCTTTAAGTAGTGTTTCTTCATCACTACCGCAAGTTAATACTTATGATGGTAGTACAATCTATCAAGTTGTAGCTTATGGTCATGATATTAAAGCGAAGATAGCTGAACATTTAGATGATGTTTTAATCACATATTGGCATCAATATGGAGTTGATGTTGTTAGTGAGGGTAGTGGTAAATTAGCGGCTATTAAACGTTATTTAAAACTAAATCAGATTAAAGATGATGAATGGATTAGTTTTGGTGATGGTGAAAATGATATTGAAATGTTAAAAGAAGCTAAATATTCCATAGCGATGGGGAATGCTAGTGACGAAGTTAAGCAATGTGCTACTTATGTTACTAATGATATCGATGATGATGGTATATATAATGCCTGTTGTCATTTTGGACTAATTAAAGGTTGACAAACATCTAAAAAGTCGCTAAACTATAGGTAATCCGATGAAAAAGAGCTTATTTAAGAATATTTATTTTAGAGAGGAAAATATTGGTGAAAGTTTTCTATAAATAATTAAATAAGGACGCTTTGGAGGAATTATCAGGAAATGGATAATCGTAAGCTTTGCGTTAAAGCATAAAGTGCACTTGTTTAAAGTGAATAAAGGTGGTACCGCGTTAATACGTCCTTTTTTAAGGACGTTTTTTTATTTTTAAAGGAGGAATAGAAATGGCTTATCAAGTACCAAGAGGAACTCAAGATATTTTACCTAGTGACATTCATAAATGGCACTATTTAGAACAAATGATTCGTACATTTGCTCATGTATATAATTATGATGAAATTAGAACCCCTATTTTTGAACATACTAATGTATTTAAACGTGGTAATGATTCAAGTGATATGGTTAATAAAGAAATGTATACTTTCCAATTACAAAATTCATCTACTTCATTAACTTTAAGACCAGAAGGAACAGCAGGGGTAGCTAGAGCATTCGTTGAACATAAATTATTTGGAAATGCTGATTTACCAATGAAGATGTATTATGTTGGTCCTCAATGTCGTCATGAACGTCCACAAAAAGGACGTATGCGTATCTTTAATCAATTTGGGGTTGAAGTTATTGGGGCTAAATCACCATTATTAGATGTTGAAGCAATTACTTTAGGTTGGAGTTTTGTAACTGCTTTAGGTTTAAAAGATATGAAAGTATTAATTAATACTTTAGGTGATGATGAATCACGTAGTAACTATCGTGCAGCTTTAAAAGAACATTTTAAAGATGCTATTGATACAATGTGTCCAGATTGTCGTCGTCGTTATGAACAAAATCCTTTACGTATTTTAGATTGTAAAGTTGATAAAGATAAAGATATTATGAAAAGTGCACCTAAAATGGCTGATTACTTAAATGAAGAAAGTAAAGCTTATTTTGATGAAGTATTAGCTGGTTTAGATGCATTAGGTATTCCTTATGAAATTGATGATCGTTTAGTTCGTGGTTTAGATTACTATACTCATACTGTTTTTGAAGTTGTTTCTGTAAATGAAGCGATGGGTTCACAATCAACAGTATTTGCTGGAGGTCGTTATGATGGCTTAGTAGAATACTTTGGTGGACCAGAAAAAATGAGTGGAATTGGTTGGGCGATGGGATTAGAACGTTTAATTATCGCTTGTGAAGCTGAAGGAATTACTTTAGGTGAACAACCAGGATTAGATGCTTATGTTTTATGTTTATCAGATAAAGTTAGAATGCATGCTTTAGATATGGTAACTACTTTAAGAGCTAATGGTTATCGTAGTGATATGGATTACTTATCAAGAAGCTTTAAAGCACAATTTAAAACGGTTGAACGTAAAAAAGCTCGTTATGCCTTAATTGTTGGTGAAAAAGATATTGAACAAGGGGTTGTAACGATTAAAAATATTAAAAAACAAACACAAGAAACAGTTGCAATTGATGATTTAATTGCCACAATTGATAAAATGGAGGAAGATTATGAATAGAACACATACAAATGGTGAATTACGTTTAAGTGATGCAGGTAAAGAAGTATGCTTAATCGGTTGGGTTAGTAAAAGACGTAACTTTGGAGCCTTAGTATTTATTGATTTACGTGATCGTGAAGGGATTACGCAATTAGTATTTGATGAAAATATTGCCCCTGAAATTAAAAATGTTCGTAATGAATATATTTTAGAAGTTAAAGGATTAGTTTGTGAACGTAAAGATAAAAATCCTAAATTAGCTACTGGAGATATTGAAATTAAAGTAAGTGATGTAACAATTATTAATGAAGCACAAACAACACCAATGATTATTGCGGATGAAACTGATGCTTTAGAAGATACACGTTTAAAATATCGTTACTTAGACTTAAGACGTCCAGTAATGCAACAAAAGTTAATTTTAAGACATAAAATTACGCATTCAATGCGTGAATACTTAGATAGTAAAGGATTTATTGAAATTGAAACACCAATGTTAGGACGTAGTACTCCAGAAGGAGCTCGTGACTACTTAGTACCATCACGTGTTCACCCAGGTAGTTTTTATGCCTTACCACAATCACCTCAATTATATAAACAATTATTAATGGTATCTGGTTTTGAAAGATATTATCAATTTGCTCGTTGTTTTAGAGATGAAGACTTACGTGCTGATCGTCAATTAGACTTTACACAAGTTGACTTAGAAACAAGTTTCTTAAGTGATGTGGAAATTCAAACAATGATGGAAGAAATGCTTCAAAAATTAATGAAGGATGTTAAAGGTATGGATATTAGTATTCCATTCCCACGTTTAACTTGGGAAGAAGCGATGAATCGTTATGGTAGTGATAAACCAGATAATCGTTTTGCAATGGAATTACAAGAATTAACATCTGTATTTGCTAATTCTGAATTTAAAGTCTTTAAAGATTGTATTGAAACTAATGGGGTAATTAAAGGAATTGTTGTCGAAGGAAAAGGTGGAATGAGCCGTAAAGAAATCGACAAAGTTGTGGAATTAGCTAAAAAGAATGGGGCTAAAGGTTTAGTAAACTTAAAATATTGTGACAATACTTTAGCTGGACCAATTGCTAAATATTTAACAGAAGAAGAAATTAGTAACTTAGTTACTACTTTAAACTTAAAAGAAAATGATTTAGTTTTAATTGTAAGTGATAAATGGGAAAAAACATGTAATGTTTTAGGTGCTTTACGTAATCACTTTGGTAAAGAATTAGGATTAAAGAAATCTGATGAATTCTCATACTTATGGGTAACTGATTTCCCAATGTTTGAATATAGTGAAGAAGATGGTAGATGGTATGCTAAACATCATCCATTCACAAGACCTAAAGATGAAGACTTACAATATATTGATAGTGATCCTGGTAAAGTTCATGCCATTGCTTATGACGTTGTTTTAAACGGTTATGAGTTAGGTGGAGGTTCATTACGTATTTATGATGGTAAAATGCAAGATAAAATGTTTGAAGTTTTAGGATTTACGCCAGAAAAAATTCAAGAAAACTTTGGATGGTTTGTTGATGCCTTAAAATATGGAACACCTCCTCATGGTGGTTTAGCCTTTGGATTAGACCGTATTGCAATGATTTTATCTGAAAGTGAATCATTACGTGATGTTATTGCATTCCCTAAAAATGCTAATGCTAAATGTCCAATGTCTGATGCACCAACACCTGTAGATCCACAACAATTAGAAGAATTAAATATTGAAATTAAAGAAAGCACAAAATAAATTAATGTCAAGAGTGTTATTTTAAAAAATGTGTGGTATACTATTTTCATCCAAGGGGTAACATTTTTCCTACACTTAGAGATAAGGGAAATCGGATGTTGCTCTAGTGTGTTGAAAACTCGCTACGCGTGAGGATCCTAATCTAGTGCACAGATTACCCACCTGGACATACCAGGGAAGATCTCACCTCTTGGACCTTTGAAATAACTTATAAGGATAAATTGGTTCCAATTTATCCTTTTTTAAAATAGGAGATTATTATGGATGCAAAACAAAAATTTATTGATCTTTATAAAAAATTTATTACTCGTGAAGGTAGTGATAAATTATTAGATTATTTATTATCAAATAAAAGTGATTTCTTTCAAGCACCATCTAGCACTCGTTTTCACGGGTCTTTTGAAGGTGGATTAGTTGAACATAGTATTAATGTTTATGAATGTCTAAAGGATTATTTAAGCCGTGAAAGAGTCAAAAATGAATATAATTTAAATTATAGTGATGAAACAATTGCAATTGTTTCATTACTACATGATTTATGTAAGATTAATTGTTATAAACCAAGTTTTCGTAATAAAAAAATTGATGGGGAATGGGTTCAAGTTCCTTATTATGAATTTGAAGATACTTTACCATATGGTCATGGTGAAAAAAGTGTCTATATTATTTCTGGTTTTATGAAATTAACTCGTGAAGAAGCTTTTGCTATTCGTTATCATATGGGTTTTTCTGGTAATGAAGAAGCAAGAAATGTTGGAGCTGCTTTTCAAATGTATCCACTAGCTTTTGCTTTAAGTACAGCTGATATGGAAGCTACTTATTTCTTAGAAAAAGAATAGTTATTAATAAGATAAATTATAAAAAGCGGATTTTATATCATCCGCTTTTTATAATTTATGACTTGCTTCATTTTGTTTAATTAAACTTTGTAAAGTTACTTCTTGATTTAAAATTTGATCTTTAATAGCTTCATCAATAATGAAGTTACGTAATTGTAAAGGATATTGAATAGGACGATATTCAATAAAGTAATGCTTTTTCTTTTTAATTAAACTAGCATTATCTTCTTGATATAAGATTTCTTTAGTAATTTTATGTTCTTTAACAATTACTTCTTGATTAATTGGTTGCCATAATTCTAATTGATTTTGATTATAAATCATTTTTAAGAAGTTATTTTTGGCCATTGGATATTTTTGATACATATCATGAAGTAATTCTTTGATTTCTTGTCGCTTAGTATATCCATCGTTAGGACATCCACTTTTCACATAAGGGATATTATTTTTTTTCATAGCAGTTGAAATATCACTTTCGTATGAATAAATAAGTGGTCGTATAAAAGTTACATCATCTTTTGATAAATGCATCTTAGGTAAGAAGGTAGCAATTTTACCACCATAAATCATATTCATAAATAATGTTTCAACGGCATCATCACTATGATGACCAAAAGCAATTTTATTACAATTAAATTCTTTAGCTGCTTGATTAACGCAAGCTTTTTTAAATTTAGAACATAAAGAACATTTGATACGTCCTTCTTTATCAGGATTACGTTGTAAGATTTCATATACTTTTGAATCAAATTGTTTTAAGATGATTCCTTCTGAATCACAATAAGCTTGAACTTCGCTAAAATCCATATTAGGAAAACCAAGTTTGATATGAATTCCCACCACTTTAAAATTTTTACCTTGAAATTTAGAATATTGATGTAAAGCAGTTAGTAATACCATGCTATCTTTTCCACCACTTACCCCAACACCAATAATATCTCCATCTTCGATTAAGTTATAATCGTGATCAGCTCGACGAATATCACCGAGTATTTTATGTAAATCCATAATTCCCACCTCTTCAGTATTATATCAAAAAGAAAATAAAAATAATAGTTGCAAAGCATAAAAAAATATGCTAATATAACAAAGGTTTCAGTCTGTGGGGTTTCAGGATTCCTCATTGGGCCTTCTCGGATTGGAATAACTAGATTGCAAAGGAGGAACTTAGATATGTTATTAAAAGCAGAAAAACAAGCAATCATGAAAGAATATGCAAGATTTGAAGGAGATACTGGTTCAGTTGAAGTACAAGTAGCTGTATTAACTGCTAGAATCAACCAATTAACAGAACACTTCAAAGAACACAAACACGATTACCACTCTTACCGTGGATTAAAGAAAATGATCGGACGTCGTAGTAGCTTATTAGCTTACTTAAAAGAAAATGACTTAGATCGTTACAAAGATTTAATCAAACGTTTAGGATTACGTAAATAGTTATGTGAGATTAAGGATGAAAGCTTTCATCCTTTTTTTTATTTTATGCTTTAATATTAATTAAAATTATGGTAATATTAAATGGATTAGGAAAAATAGAGGTGAGAATATGACTAAACAAGTATTTAGTTTAGATTTCTGTGGGCGTGGGCTTACAGTAGAAACTGGTGAAATTGCAAAACAAGCCGGTGGTAGTGTTTTAGTACGCTATGGAGATACAGTTGTTTTATCTTGTGCAACTGCTAGTAAAAATGCTAAAGAGGGAATTGATTTCTTCCCACTTACAGTATCTTATGAAGAAAAATTATATTCAGTAGGAAAAATTCCTGGTGGATTTTTAAGACGTGAAGGTAGACCAAGTGAACATGCGACATTAACTGCTCGTATGATTGACCGTCCAATTCGTCCATTATTCGCTGATGGATTTAGAAACGAAGTTCAAGTAGTTAATACGGTATTATCAGTTGATAAAGATTACTCAAGTGAAATGGCAGCTATGTTTGGGGCTTCGCTTGCCTTATGTGTATCTGATATTCCATTCAATGGACCAATTGCTGGAGTTATTGTTGGACGTATTGATGGACAATTTGTTATTAATCCTACACCAGAACAAATGGAATTAAGTGATATTAACTTAACTGTAGCTGGTACTAAATATGCAGTTAACATGGTTGAAGCAGGAGCTAAAGAAGTTAGTGAAGAAGCAATGCTTGAAGCTATCTTATTTGGACATGAACATATTAAACAATTAGTTGCATTCCAAGAAGAAATTGCAGCTCAAGTTGGAAAAGAAAAAATGGAAGTTGTTTTATATGGAGTTGATGAAGCTATCGACCAAGAAGTACGTGCTAATTTTGAAGCAAGCATTCGTGCAGCTGTTTCAATTGAAAAGAAATTAGAACGTTATGGAAAAATTGATGAATTAACTCAAGAAGCTGTTGATATGTTCGAAGCTAAAGAATATGACAGTGAAGCTAGTAAAGCTAAAGCAATTAAACAAGTTAAAGAAATTTGTCATGGAATTGAAGCTGATGAAGTTCGTCGTTTAATTATCGAAGATAAAGTACGTCCAGATGGTCGTAAAATTGATGAAATTCGTCCTTTAGATTCACAAGTTGATATTTTACCACGCGTTCATGGAAGTGCAATGTTTACACGTGGAGAAACTCAAGTATTATCAGTTACAACTTTAGGAGCAATGAATGATGAACAAATCATTGATGATGTTACTGAAGTTGAATCAAAACGTTTTATGCATCACTATAACTTCCCTCCATATTCAGTAGGAGAAACAGGAAGAATGGGTAACCCAGGACGTCGTGAAATTGGACATGGGGCTTTAGGTGAACGTGCTTTAGCGCAAGTATTACCTTCAGTTGAAGAATTCCCATATACAATTCGTACTGTTGCGGAAGTATTAGAATCTAATGGTTCTAGTTCACAAGCATCTATTTGTGCTGGTACAATGTCATTAATGGCTGCTGGGGTACCAATTAAAGCACCTGTTGCTGGTATTGCAATGGGATTAATTATGGATGATAACACAGGTAAATATACAGTTTTAACTGATATTCAAGGTATGGAAGACCACTTTGGGGACATGGACTTTAAAGTAGCTGGAACTAAAGAGGGAATTACTGCTTTACAAATGGATATTAAAGTAAGTGGAATTACTAAAGAAATTTTCGAAGAAGCTTTAGCACAAGCTAAACAAGCACGTTACAAAATCTTAGAAAATATGTTACAAGCAATTGCACAACCTAGAGAAGATGTTGGAACTTATGCACCAAAAATTGAACAATTCTATATTGATCCAGAAAAAATCCGTGAAGTTATCGGACCTAACGGTAAAATGATCAATAAGATTATTGAAGCAAGTAATGGTGTTAAGATTGATATCGAAGATGATGGTCATGTTGTTATTTACCATATGGAACGTGAATCAATCACTAATGCGGCTAATATGATTCGTGATATTGTAAGAGTTGCGCAAGTTGGTGAAGTTTATGATGCTAAAGTAGTTCGTATTGAAAAATTTGGAGCTTTCGTAAACTTATTTGCTGGAACTGATGCTTTATTACACGTATCAAAAATTTGTCATGAACACATTGAAAAAGTAGAAGACAAATTAAAAATCGGTGATACTATTAAAGTTAAAGTAATGGAAATCGATGACAAAGGTCGTGTTAATGTTTCAGCTAAAGCATTATTACCACGTTTCAAAAAAGAAGAAACAAGTGCTGAATAGTTATAATTAAGTGAGAATTTATATAGTTCTCACTTTTTTTTTAAAAAAAATTAAAGTGGTAAGTAAAAATACTTGACACCACTAAATTATATGTTATAATACTTAAGGAAATTAATTAGGAGGATATTAACACATGGTTAAATTAAGATTAAAAAGAATGGGTTCTAAAGGTAAACCTTTCTACCGTATCGTAGCTGCTGATTCACGTTCACCTAGAGATGGACGTTTTATTGAAACTATTGGGACTTACAACCCAGTTGCTAACCCAGCTGAAGTAAAAGTAGATGCTGAATTAGCTATCAAATGGATCAAAAACGGTGCTCAACCAACTGATACTGTACGTAACATTTTAGCTGCTGAAGGTATCATGAAACGTTTACACGAAGAAAAATACAGCAAGTAATTATGATGGATTACGAAAAGACATTATTAGACTTGGTTCAAGATATGGTATCTGATCCAAGTAGCGTTTCAGTGAAAAAGATGGACACATTAGATGAAAAAGAAATTTTATTATATGTTTATGCTAATCATGATGAATTAGCTAGATTAATTGGTAAAAAAGGAATCATGGCCACTTCTTTACGTCAAATGATGTCTGTTCCAGCAAGAAACGAAAACAAAAGAGTTACGATTAAATTCGAATCTTTCTAGGATGCTTGTGCATCCTTTTTTTGTGGGAGGTAAAATGAAATATTTAAGAATAGGTTATATAGCAAATACACATGGATTAGCTGGTGATTTAAAAATCAAACCAGTAAGTGATGAGATTGAAACTAGATTCGCAAAGAAACAACACTTTTTTATTCAATATAATAATGAAATGGTAGATGTTGAAGTTGTGAAAAGTAGTTATCAAAAAGGTTTAGTCTTTTTAAAATTAAAAGGTTATAACCATATTAATGATGTTGAAAAATTCAAAGGTTGTGAATGTTTAGTTGATATTGATTCAATTGAAGAATGCGATGAAAATGAAGCATATTACTTTGAATTAATCGATAGTAAAGTATACAACGAAGAAGAAAAATATTTAGGAGTTGTTAGTGAAATTTTAGAAACTAGTGCTAATGCAGTTTTAAGAGTTGTTAATGATGATAAAATGTTTTTAGTACCTTTTGTTGATGCATTTATTGCTGATTTTAAACGTGATAGTAAAGAAATTATTATTCGTTCAATGGAAGGTTTATATGAAGATTAGTGTTGTAACGCTTTTTCCAGAGTTTTTTGATAGTTTTAAAACAACGTCAATTATTAAACGAGCTTTAGAACAACAAAAAGTTGAATTTGAAGCAATTGATTTTCGTCCTTTTACCTTAGATAAACATAACCATGTTGATGATACTCCTTATGGTGGAGGAGCGGGAATGGTTTTAAGTATTCAACCGATTGTTGATTGTTTAAAATCAATTCGTAGTGAAGATTCATATGTTATTTTAATGTCGCCACAAGGGACGACTTTTAAACAACAAATTGCGCGTAAATGGGCTAAAGAGATTAAACATTTAATTATTGTTTGTGGTCATTATGAAGGTTTTGATGATCGTATTAGTCATTATATCGATGAAGAAGTATCGATTGGTGATTTTGTCTTAACTGGTGGTGAAGGAGCAGCAATGATTATTAGTGATGCGATTATTCGCTTACTTGATGGGGTAATCTTACAAGAAAGTCATGAAGATGAATCGTTTGAAAATGGCTTATTGGAATATCCTCATTATACACGTCCAGTTGAGTTTGAAGGGCATAAGGTTCCCGATGTATTATTGAGTGGTCATCATGAAAACATTCGTAAATGGCGCTTAAAACAATCTTTAAAGCGTACATTATCAAAACGTAGTGACTTATTAGAAAAGCGTGAATTTACTAAAGAAGAATTAAAAATGTTAGATGAAATAAAAAGCGAAAATTAGTCTAAAATTACTTTTCTAAATCTTATGAAAATGTTATTATAATACCATATAACTGGTTATTAATGATTTGAACAAAAAGTTGTATTTTTGTGTTGCATTTCTTTAACTTATGTGGTATTATTTTAAGGCTTTTAGAAAGCTGCTTAGTTCCGCTGTATTTTATATAAGAGCTAAAGTAAAAATATTCGATATAGAGGAAGGAGATTAACATGAATTTACAATTAGTAAACGAAGTAACAAAATCACAAATGAAAAACGACATTCCTAACTTCAGATCTGGATGTACAGTACGTGTACACGTTAAGATTCAAGAAGGGGACAAATCACGTATCCAAGTTTTCGAAGGTATCGTAATTAAACGCCAAGGTGGAGGAATTTCTGAAACTTTCACAGTTCGTAAAATTTCTAACCAAATCGGTGTTGAAAGAACTTTCCCTGTTCACTCTCCAATCATTGATAAGATTGAAGTTGTACGTCACGGTAAAGTTAGAAGAAACAAATTACACTACTTACGTGGTCGTTCAGGTAAAGCTGCTCGTATTAAAGAAATTCGTTAATTCATTAAAGCCGGGTTTAAAACCGGCTTTTTCTATATTTAAAGAGGTGCATGGAAATGAAATTGACAGAAAGGTTAAAGCTACATACGCTAAATAGGTATTTAGGTATTGTTATTGATAATTTAATATCATTATTTAAAATATTTATAGTATGTTTTATTATTGTTCAACTTTTTGTGAATTTTTTATTTCGTCCCTATGTGGTGGATGGAGATAGTATGCACCCTACTATTCGTAATGGAACTTTTTTGATTGTGAATTCTTATGCTTCTTATACTCAAGATATTAAGCGTGGCGATATTGTTGTTGCTTATGAAGGGGTATATGAACATGCTAATATTATTAAAAGGGTAATTGGAATGCCTGGTGATCATATTTTTTGTAAGAATGATCGAATATATATTAATGGTAATGAGTTAGATGAACCTTATTTAGATACTGAATGGGCAAAAACAATTAGAGATACGGGAACGTTCTTTAATGAGAATTTTAGTGAAATTGTTTTAGCTGATGATGAGTATTTTTTATTGGGTGATAATCGAATAAATTCGATTGATTCGATTGAATATGGTCCTTTTAAACGTAAGTCAATTAAAGCTATTGGTGCTTATGTTGTCTTACCATTTAATAAATTTGGTAATCAAATTAGATAAAAGGAAGTGATAAAATGAGTGAAATTATTAAAGAAGAAGAAAAAAAGAGTAGAATAAATATCCAATGGTATCCAGGTCATATGACTAAAGCTAAACGTGAAATGCAAGAAAAGATTAAAATTGTTGATTTAGTAATTGAATTACGTGATGCAAGGATTCCAGATGCTTCTAAAAATCCTATGATTCATGAATTATGTCAAAATAAACCACGTTTAATTGTTTTAACTAAGAAAGATAAAGCTGATTTAAATGAAACAAAACGTTGGATTAAAAAATTAAGTAATGAAAATACGAAAGTTATTGCTATTGATGTTTTAAGTGAAAACTTTACGAAAAAGATTGTTGAAGCATCTAGTGAATTAATGAAAGATATGTTGGAACGTCGTAAACGTAAAGGTTTAAGACCACGTGCTTTAAGAGCCATGGTAGTTGGTATTCCTAATGTTGGTAAATCTACATTCATTAATCGTTTAGTTAAACGTAAGATTACCACAACTGGAAATCGTCCAGGGGTTACTAAAAGCTTACAATGGGTAAAGGTTTTAGATACGTTAGAATTATTAGATACTCCGGGGGTTTTATGGCCTAAATTTGAAGATGAAAAAGTTGGTATCTTATTAGCGATTACTGGAGCTATTCGTGATGAAGTATTACCACTTGAAGATATTGCTTTATGGGCTATGAGACATTTAATTGAACGTTATCCACAAGCATTAGTTGATCGTTATAAAGTTGAATTAAATGAAGATGCTGTACAAATGTTTGAAGCAATTGCGCTTAAGAAATGTTATATGCGTAATGGTGAAATGGATTATAAACGTTGTGTTGATATGTTAATTAATGATATTCGTAATGATAAATTTGGAGCCATTACTTGGGAGTTAAGTGATGAAGTGTGCTAATGAATATGAAAAAGCTAGTTGGGATGCTGGTTTAGATTATGTCATAGGGATTGATGAAGCTGGTCGAGGACCGATATGTGGTCCTTTAGTAGTAGCTGCTGTTTGTTTTCCTAAAGGATATGATAGTGATGAAATTTATGATTCAAAAAAGCTTAGTGAAAAGAAACGAAATCAATTATTTAATCAAATTATTGACGATGCTTTAGAATATCATATTGAAATTGTCGACCCAAAAGTGATTGATGAATTTAATATTTATCGTGCTACCCAAATGACGATGGATAAATTATCTAAAAAGTTTGTTAAGGGGCAAGTTGTTTTAACAGATGCGATGCCTTTAATTGATCATCCCTTAAGTGTTCATCCGTTAGTAAAAGGAGATCAAAAAAGTGTTAGTATTGCGGCTGCAAGTATTTTAGCTAAAGTTACACGTGATCGAATTATGTATTACTATGATGTTTTATATCCACAATATGGTTTTAAAAATCATAAAGGATATCCAACTAAGAAACATTTAGAAGCGATTGAAACATATGGTATTATTGATGATTTATATCGTTTTAGTTATGGACCGGTTGCTCGTTTAGCTCAACCAAGGTTTGATATTTAGAAAGGAGTAATTAGATGGATGCATTTATTTTCCATAATCTTTATTTATGTTTAATTGTTGCTATTTGTTTAATTTTAATTATCTTTATTTTAATTAATCTCTACTTTAAAATGAAACACTTCAAAAGAAAGTCTCAAATACCTATTCAAATTTGGATACAAAGG
>CAZQJH010000023.1:0-15177 GCA_964593515.1 uncultured Erysipelotrichaceae bacterium | reverse complement strand
AATTAGATGTAACACTAACACAAAGTAGATTAGTTTCATATCAAAATCAATTAGATGCTTTATATGATGGTGCTTATAAAGATGAATATCAAAGTATTATCGATAAATCTAAAGATCAATTATTCCAATTAACAACACGTGGGTTAGGTGATTGTGCTGTAATGGATTTAAACTTCTTTAATGATGGAAGTGGTCGTTTAGTTATTGATGTGAAAGCTGGAGTGCCACATAGTTATTTCCAAGTAGAATACAATCGATTAGAGGTATATAATAATAACAAACTTATTCTTACAAAGTCATTAGTAGGAAATCAACGTCAAAGTGCTAGTAATGAATTATATACACTAAAAGAAGGAGCGAAAGTTGTTTTAACTTTAAAAGAAAAACGTTTTACTTCATCGGATGAAGAACTTAAAAAAGATGCTTTAGTTTATACTTTTGTCTTAAAGGATGGAAAATGGACTTTAAGTAAATAATTTATTAAAACTTGTTCGTTATGAACAAGTTTTTTTAATATAAAAAAAGAATTAATACACGGAGTATTAATTCTTAAGGTTTTTACATTTCACGTCCAATTACATTAGCAATTTTACGTGCTTTTTCAATAACTGTTTTGAATTTTTCTGGTTTTAAAGATTGAGCACCATCACTCCATGCACATTCTGGTTTATCATGCACTTCAATAATTAAACCATCAGCACCAGCTGCAACAGCAGCTAAAGTTGCTGCCTCAACTAATTTCCAATCTCCGGTTGCATGTGAAGGGTCAATGATGATTGGTAAGTGAGTTCTTTCTTTAATAATAGGAATAACACTTAAATCTAAAGTATTACGTGTATATTTTTCGAAAGTACGAATTCCACGTTCACAGAAGATTACATTAGGATTTCCTTCAGACATAATATATTCAGCAGCCATAATCCATTCTTCAATTGTATTAGATAAACCACGTTTTAATAAGATTGGTTTATTTGTTCTTCCAACAGCTTTTAATAAATCAAAGTTTTGCATATTACGAGCCCCAATTTGAATGATATCTACATTTTCAATAAATTCATCTAATTTATCAGCACTCATTAATTCAGAAACAATTGGTAAACCATATGCTTCACGAGCTTTTACCATACACTTAATTCCTTCACTACCCATTCCTTGGAAAGCATAAGGAGAAGTACGAGGTTTATAAGCTCCACCACGTAACATACAAGCTCCAGCATCTTTAACCCCTTTAGCAATACGCATAATTTGATCTTCACCTTCAACTGAACAAGGACCACCAATTACAACAATTGGTTCATTACCACCAATTTTAATTCCATTTACTTCAACAATTGTATCTTGAGGATGGAATAAACGATTAGCTTTTTTATATGGAGCAGCAATACGTGTAACATCTTGAACACAAGTGTGAGCACGAACTAATTTTTCATCAATAACAGATGTATCTCCAACTAATCCTAAAACATTCATGCTATCTCCTTCAATAACAGAGACATGAACATTTTTTTGTTCTAATTCTGTAATTAAATTATTTAATTCTTCTTTACTAGCTTTTTTATTTAATGTAATAATCATTTTAAAGTACCTTACCTTTCTAATTTATTTATAATAGTTTCAACTACTTCATCAAGCGTTGAATTGTTTTCAATAACATAATCACTATAAAGATGATATAAATCAATACGTTCTTGATATAGTTTTTCAACGGCTTGTTTACTACTAGATAACGGGCGATTATCATCATCACTAATTAGTAATGATAAATCACGATCAATGAAACAAACAATCCCATTTAAGCTTAAATAGTCCATGTTGCATTGTTTCTTAATTATACCACCACCGCATGATATAATAATACCATTTTTTAAAGCAAATTCATAGCAAACTTCACTTTCAAGTTTTCTAAAACCAATTTCACCATCTTTAGCAAATATTTCTGGAATACTCATATTAGCTTTTTTAACTATTTCTTCATCTAAATCAACCATTTCCATATTTAATTTCTGGCTTAATAATTTAGCTATTGTTGATTTACCACTACTAGGCATTCCAATTAAAACAATATTTTGTCGTTGTTTAACCATATCTTGATATATTTCTTCAATAATAGCATCATCAATTTGTTTATTTAAGAAAAATTCTACAGCATATTTTGCTTGGGCAATTAACATTTCTAAACCATTAGCATATTTAATATTTTTACGCTTAGCTTGAAGAGTTAATGAAGTTGTTAATGGATTATAAATAACATCTAAAACGGCTTCTAATTGCGCGAAATTAGTGATATCAAGTGGGGAATTAGCTATCTTAGGATACATTCCTACTGGGGAAGTATTAATAATAATTTCCACATCTAAATGATCTTGATAACATTGTTCATAAGTAATAGTATTTTCACTTTCCACAATATCAACAATCAACATTTCTTTCGGTTGAGCTTTTTTTACCACAGCTTGAATAGCAGCACTAGCTCCACCATTTCCAATAACTAAAACTTTTTTATTATGCATATCTACATGATATTTATCAACCATGTATTTAAATCCCATATAATCAGTGTTGTAACCTTTTAATTTACCATTTTCATTTACAATAGTATTCACGGCTTGAATTGCTTGTGCACCTTCATCTAAGCTATCTAGATAAGGAATTACATCTTTTTTATAAGGAATCGTAACATTAATTGCATTAAATGCTTTCTTTTCCATAAAAGGATGAAATTCTTCTTTTGATAAGGGAATTAGATCATATGTATAATCTGCAATTCTTTCATGAATTTCTTTAGAAAAACTATGACCAAGTTTTTCACCAATTAAACCATATTTCATATTAAGTCCTTCTTTCTAGAATCTTGTTAAATGTAACAAAAAAAGCAACAAAACAAGAATTTAGTGTTGTTGCTTGAGCCTTGCGAAATAAAAGTACCATGTGCTTTAGTTTCACAAGGCTATTTAAACATATAAAATCGATAAAATGAATTAATATTTAAGTTGATTGTTTTCATTTAACATCACTCCTATGTTTCCTATAATAAACCACTTAATATGAAATTTCAAGTATTTTTTTGAAAAATTTGCAAACGTATTGAAAACTAATGAAAAATTGTTTATAATAAGACAAGAAAAAAGGAGTAGTGGTATGAAAAGAATTAAAGTAAGAGATATTTCACTGGTTGAAGGTGGGGGTAGTATTGCTATTCCAATTACCGCTAAATGTTTAGATGAATTAAATAAACAACTGCAAGTAATTGATTTTAATGATATTGATGTTGTGGAATGGCGTGTTGATCATTATACTGAATTCTTAGATTTTACTAAAGTAGATCAAGCCCTTAATTCATTAAGAGAGTATTTAAAAGAAAAAGTATTAATTGCAACTTTCCGTACTTTATGGGAAGGTGGGGTTAATGCTATTGAAAAAGCTAATTATATTTCCTTAATTAAACATTTAATTGCTCAAGGTGAAGTTGATATTATTGATTTAGAATTATATTTCTTAAAAGAAAATGAATTATTAGATTTAATTGCTTATGCAAAAAATCATCAAGTATTAATTATTTTAAGTAATCATAATTTTGAAAAGACTTTAGGTTATGATGATTTAGTAAATCGTTTTATGGTTATGGATAAATATGATTGTGATTTTATGAAAATTGCAATGATGCCTAAAAATAGTAAAGATGTTATTAATATGATGAGTGCAAGTAGTAAAGCTAATGATTTAAGTAAGAAATTAGTTATTTCAATGTCGATGGGAGATATTGGTAAAGCTAGTCGCGTATGTTGTTCTTTATCTAAATCATGTATAACCTTTGGTTGTTATAATGATAGTAGTGCTCCAGGACAAATTAATGTTCATGAGTTGAAAAACATGATGGCACAGCTTTCAAATATATGATAAGATTAAACAAGAAAATTACATTTAGGAAAGGAGATACAAATATGTATAAAATTGTAGAAAAAGTGGTTTTAAATCCAACCGTTACGAAAATGGTTGTTGAAGCACCAATGGTTGCTAGAAAAGCTAAAGCAGGACAATTTATTATTTTAAGAGTTGATGAAATGGGAGAACGTATTCCTTTAACGATTGCTGATTATGATCGTGAAAAAGGAACTATTACAATTATTTTCCAAGTTGTGGGGAAAACAACTATTTTATTAAATCAATTAGAAGAAGGAGGATATATTTTAGATTTCGTTGGTCCATTAGGTCGTCCAAGTGAAGTTGAAGGATTTAAAAAAGTTTGTGTAATTGGTGGAGGGGTAGGATGTGCGATTGCTTATCCAACTGCTAAAGCTTTACATGAAAATGGATGTGAAGTAACTACTATTACTGGATTTAGAAATAAAGATTTAGTTATTTTAGAAGAAGAATTCAAACAAGTTAGTGATCATGCTTACTTAGTAAGTGATGATGGAAGTACAGGTACTAAAGGTTTAGTTACTAATGTTTTAGAAGATTTAATTAATAATGGAGAACAATTTGATGAAGTTATTGCGATTGGACCATTAGTAATGATGAAATTTGTTTGTTTATTAACTAAAAAATATGGAATTAAAACGATTGTAAGTATGAACCCAATTATGATTGATGGTACAGGAATGTGTGGAGGATGTCGACTAAGTGTTGGTGGTGAAACTAAGTTTGCTTGTGTTGATGGTCCAGACTTTGATGGTCATTTAGTTGACTTTGATGAAGCAATGTCACGTGGAGCTAGTTATCGTGATTTTGAAGCTCATGAACGTGAAAACTGTAACTTAATGAAAAAGGGGGAACAATAAGATGGCTATCGTTCGTAATATGTCTTTGAAAAAGGTAGAAATGCCAGTTCAAGATGGAGAAGTAAGAAGAAATAATTTTGATGAAGTAGCTTTAGGATATACAGCTGAAATGGCAATCGAAGAAGCAAGTCGTTGTTTAAATTGTCCACAACGTCCTTGTGTTTCAGGATGTCCTGTTCAAGTAAATATTCCAGCTTTTATTGAACAAGTAGCTTTAGGAGAATTTGAAAAAGCATATCAAATTATTCGTCAAACTAGTTCATTACCAGCTGTTTGTGGTCGTGTTTGTCCACAAGAAAATCAATGTGAAAAGAATTGTGTGCGTGGTATTAAAGGAGAAGCTGTTTCAATTGGTCGCTTAGAACGTTTTGTGGCTGATTGGCACCGTAATAATGTAGAAGATAAAGTTGAACCTATTCAAACTAATGGTCATAAAGTAGCAATTGTTGGAGCTGGTCCTGCTGGATTAACTTGTGCTGGTGATTTAGCTAAAATGGGTTATGAAGTTTCTATTTTTGAAGCTTTACATGTTGCAGGAGGAGTATTAATGTATGGTATTCCTGAATTCCGTTTACCTAAAGCCATTGTTCAAAAAGAAATTGAAGGTTTAAAAAATATGGGTGTACAAATTCATACTAATGTTGTAATTGGTCGTAGCGAAAGTGTTGATGAATTATTTGAAGATGGATTTGAAGCCGTATTTATTGGAAGTGGGGCTGGATTACCTAACTTTATGAAAATGCCAGGAGAAAACTTAAATGGAGTTTATAGTGCTAATGAATATTTAACTCGTTGTAACTTAATGAAGGCTTATAAAGAAGGAGCACATACTCCAATTCAACGTGCTAAAAAAGCTGTTATTGTTGGTGGTGGTAACGTAGCCATGGATGCTGCACGTAGTGCTAAACGTTTAGGGGTTGAAGAAGTTACTATTGTATATCGTCGTAGTATGGATGAATTACCAGCTCGTAAAGAAGAAGTTGAACATGCAATGGAAGAAGGAATTAAGTTCCAATTATTAACTAATCCAGTTCAAGTTTTAGGTGATGAAAATGGATGGGTTAAAGGAATTGAATGTGTGAAGATGGAATTAGGTGAACCTGATGCATCTGGTCGTCGTCGTCCTCAAGAAGTTGAAGGAAGTAACTTTGTAATTGATATTGATTGTATGATTATGGCAATTGGTACTTCACCAAACCCATTAATTAGATCTACTACAGAAGGTTTAGAAACGAATAAAAAAGGATGTTTAGTTGCTGATGAAAAAGGTGCTACAACTCGTGAAGGGGTCTTTGCGGGAGGAGATGCAGTAACAGGAGCAGCTACCGTAATTATGGCTATGGGAGCAGGTAAAAATGCTGCTAAAGCGATTGATGAATATATTAAAAATAAATAATTGGTTTAAAGGTTAAGCTATTTGCTTAACCTTTTTAGCTAATTCCTATTGAAAAAAAGCAGGAAATTTTGTATACTTAATAGCGATAAAGCGTTGAATTAAAGTAGTACTTATGTGCATGATATAGAGAGATAACTGGTTGGTGGAAAGTTATAACAGAATCATAGGGAACTTGTTAAGGAGCTGGGAAACCCGTGGACTTCGCGTTAAGAAGATTAAGTGCTTTTTTAGATAAAAAGAACTAAGGTGGTACCACGTTAACGCGTCCTTAGATAGGGCGTTTTTTTATTTTAGAGAGGAGAATTAAGATGACTTTTAATCATTTAGAAATGGAAAAGAAATGGCAACAATATTGGGAAGCTAATAAAACATTTGCTTGTGATACACATGATTTTAGTAAACCTAAATATTATGCTTTAGATATGTTCCCATATCCAAGTGGGGTTGGATTACATGCTGGACATCCAGAAGGATATACTGCAACTGATATTGTTTGTCGTATGAAAAGAATGCAAGGTTATAATGTTTTACATCCAATGGGATTTGATAGCTTTGGATTACCGGCTGAACAATATGCTATTCAAACTGGAAATCATCCTGATGGATTTACTAAAAAGAATATTGAAACTTTTAAAACCCAATTAAAAATGTTAGGTTTTAGTTATGATTGGGATAAAGAATTATCAACTTGTGATCCTGTTTACTACAAATGGACACAATGGATTTTTAAACAATTATTTGAAGATGGATTAGCTAAATGTGTAGAAATGCCAGTTAACTGGTGTGAAGAATTAGGTACTGTTTTAGCTAATGATGAAGTAATTGATGGTAAAAGTGAACGTGGAGGTTATCCAGTCGTACGTAAGAATATGCGTCAATGGGTAATTGATATTGTTAAATATGCAGAACGCTTATTAGAAGGTTTAGAAGAAATTGATTGGCCTGAATCAACAAAAGAAATGCAACGTAACTGGATTGGTAAATCAATTGGGGCTCATGTTGATTTTAAAGTAGCTAATCATGATGAAAAATTTACTGTTTTTACTACACGTGCTGATACTTTATTTGGGGCTACATATTGTGTTTTAGCACCAGAACATGCTTTAGTAGATAAAATTACGAGTGAAGAACAAAAAGAAAGTGTAAAAGCTTATAAACAAGCTTGTGCAACTAAATCTGATTTAGAAAGAACTTCTTTAAATAAAGAAAAAACCGGAGTATTTACTGGAGCATATGCTATTAATCCAGTTAACCAAAAACAAATTCCTATTTGGATTAGTGATTATGTATTAGCTAGTTATGGTACAGGAGCTATTATGGCTGTACCTGCTCATGATACACGTGATTATGAATTTGCAAAAGAATTTGGTATTGAAATTATTCAAGTATTAGCTGGTGGTGACATTAGTAAAGAAGCTTATACTGAAGATGGATTGCACATTAATTCACAATTCTTAGATGGAATGGGAAAACAAGAAGCTATCGATACTATGATTGCTTGGTTAGAAGAACATAACTGTGGAAGTAAACAAGTTAACTATCGTTTAAGAGAATGGATTTTCGCAAGACAACGTTATTGGGGAGAACCAATTCCTATTGTTCATTTAGAAAATGGTAACATGGTTGCTTTAAGTGATGATCAATTACCTTTAATCTTACCTGAACTTGAAGATTACTCACCTAGTAAGAGTGGTGCTTCACCATTAGAGAAAGCTAGTGATTGGTTAAATGTTGAAATTGATGGGGTTAAAGGAAAACGTGAAACTTCAACAATGCCAGGTAGTGCGGGAAGTAGTTGGTATTTCTTACGTTATATTGATCCAAAAAATGATGAAGCATTTGCTGATCCTGAATTATTAAAACACTGGTTACCAGTTGATTTATATGTTGGAGGACCAGAACATGCAGTAGGTCACTTATTGTATTCAAGAATGTGGAACAACTACTTATATGATAAAGGTTTAGTACTGGTTAAAGAACCATTCCAAAAATTAGTTCACCAAGGATATATCTTAGGAGCTAATGGAATTAAGATGGGTAAACGTTTCCCTGAATTCGTAGTTAATCCAAATGATGTTGTTAATGAATATGGAGCTGATACATTACGTTTATACGAAATGTTTATGGGACCACTTGAAGCTAGTAAACCTTGGAGTTATCAAGGAGTTGAAGGTTCTCGTAAATGGTTAGATCGTGTTTATCGTTTAGTTGTTGAAAGTGGTAAATTAGTTGATACTAACAATAAATCATTAGAAAAAATTTACCATGCAACAGTTAAAAAAGTATCTAATGATATCGAAACATTAAGTTTAAATACAGCTATTTCACAAATGATGATTTTTATTAATGATTGTTATAAAGCTGATGAAGTATATGTTGGTTACATTGAAGGATTTGTAAAAATGTTAGCATGTTTTGCACCTCATTTAGGGGAAGAATTATGGCAACATTTAGGACATACAAATACAATCACTTATGAAGCATGGCCAACTTATGATGAAAATGTTTTAGTTGAAGATGAAGTAGAAATTATCGTGCAAGTTAATGGAAAACTTCGTGGTAAATTTAAGACAGTTGTTGGAACTAGTGAAGATGATATTAAAGCTCAAGCATTAGAAATTAATACTGTACAAGCTCAAATTGAAGGCAAAACAATTCGTAAAGTTATTGTTGTTAAAGGTAAAGTAGTTAATATCGTTGCTAATTAATTTATTAAAGATGAAATCGTAATGATTTCATCTTTTACTTTATAGAAGAGTTGAAAGGTTGTAAAAATGGGGAAAATAGTGTATATTATTGTTTGAAAGAAGGTATAAATTATGAAAATTTTAGTTACTGGTGGAGCAGGTTTCATTGGAGGAAACTTTGTTCATTATATGGTTGATAAATATAGTGAAGATACTATTGTTTGTTTAGATAAATTAACTTATGCAGGGAATTTAGAAACCCTTAAATGTGTTGAAGATAAACCTAATTATCGTTTTATTAAAGGGGATATTGCTGATCGTGATTTTATTTTTGATTTATTCGCTAAAGAAAAATTTGATATTGTAATTAACTTTGCAGCTGAAAGTCATGTTGATCGTAGTATTGAAGATCCTGAAGTATTTGTGAAAACAAATGTAATTGGAACAACTACTTTACTAGATGCTTGTGTAAAATATGGAATTACACGTTATCATCAAGTCTCTACTGATGAAGTATATGGTGATTTACCATTAGATCGTCCTGATTTATTTTTTAACGAAGAAACAC
This sequence comes from uncultured Erysipelotrichaceae bacterium, assembly GCA_964593515.1. GTDB lineage: Bacteria > Bacillota_I > Bacilli_A > Erysipelotrichales > Erysipelotrichaceae > JAXJYR01. The sequence goes on along the minus strand of CAZQJH010000023.1, from coordinate 5,745 downwards.
CATTACATACTTCTAGTCCATATTCTTCAGCTAAAGCAAGTGCGGATTTATTTGTTTTAGCTTATCATCGTACTTATGGTTTACCTGTAAGTATTTCACGTTGTTCAAATAACTATGGACCTTATCATTTTCCAGAGAAATTAATTCCTTTAATGATTTCTCGTGCCTTAAATGATGAACCATTACCAGTATATGGAAGCGGAGAAAACGTTCGTGATTGGTTACATGTTTATGACCATTGTGTAGCTATTGATTTAATTGTACGTAATGGACGTGTTGGTGAAGTATATAATGTTGGTGGTCATAATGAACGTAGTAACTTAGAAGTAGTGAAAACCATTTTAAAAACATTAGGTAAAAGTGAAGACTTAATTAAATTTGTTGAAGATCGTAAAGGGCATGATTTACGTTATGCTATTGATCCAACTAAAATTGAAACTGAATTAGGATGGAAACCAACCTATAATTTTGATACGGGAATTAAACAAACAATCACTTGGTATTTAGAAAACAAGTGGTGGTGGGAAAATATCTTAAATGGAGAATATCAAAATTACTTTGATAAAATGTATAAAGATAAAGGAAGATTATAATTATGAAAGGTATTATATTAGCGGGTGGTAGTGGTACTCGTTTATATCCATTAACTAAAGTAACAAGTAAACAATTATTACCAATTTATGATAAACCAATGATTTATTATCCTATGAGTATTTTGATGAGTGCAGGAATTCGTGAGATTTTAATTATTTCTACTCCAAATGATACCCCTCGTTTTAAAGAATTATTAGGTGATGGGCATCAATTTGGATTAGAACTTTCTTATTGTGTTCAACCTTCACCAGATGGATTAGCTCAAGCCTTTATTTTAGGAGCTGATTTTATTGGAGATGATTCGGTTGCGATGATTTTAGGTGATAATATTTTCCATGGTCATGGTTTAACTAAACGTTTAAAACAAGCCGTTGCTAGAAAAAGTGGAGCTACCGTTTTTGGTTACTATGTTGATGATCCACAACGTTTTGGAGTTGTTGAATTTGATGAAAATGGACATGCTATTTCTTTAGAAGAAAAACCTAAAGTACCTAAGTCTAATTATGCAGTAACTGGATTATATTTCTATGATAATCGTGTTGTTGAATATGCGAAAAACTTAAAACCTAGCAAGCGTGGCGAATTAGAAATTACCGATTTAAATAAAAAATATTTAGAACAAGGTGAATTAAATGTCACTATGTTAGGTGATGGATTTACTTGGTTAGATACTGGAACGCATGAATCATTATTTGATGCTAGTTTATTTGTGAAAACGGTAGAAGAACATCAACATCGTAAAATTGCTTGTTTAGAAGAAATAGCATTTAATAATGGATGGATTGATTTAGATCAAATGTTAAAGATTTATGATATTTATAAAAAGAATCAATATGGTGAATACTTATTAAAGGTAATTGATCGTAAATTTATTGATAAAGAAATAGAATGGTAGGTATATAAGTAATGAAGGTAATTAAAACTAAAATTGAAGGTTTACTAATTATTGAACCAGATGTTCATGGGGATCATCGTGGTTTCTTTATGGAAACTTATAGTAAAAAACGTTATATTGAAGCAGGAATTGATGCTGATTTTGTGCAAGATAATGTTTCTTTTAGTGCTAAAAAAGGAACATTAAGAGGATTACATTGGCAAAATGCCCCAATTGCACAAGCTAAATTAGTTAGTTGTCAAAAGGGAACAATTATTGATGTTGCGGTTGATTTACGTAAAGATTCACCAACTTATAAACAATGGGTTAGTGTTGAATTGTCAGAAAATAATAAACGTCAATTCTTTATTCCACGTGGTTTTGCGCATGGCTTTTTAACTTTAAGTGATGATGTTTTATTCACTTATAAAGTTGATAATTATTATTCTAAAGAATGTGATCGTGGAATACGCTATAATGATCCCGATATTAATGTTGATTGGGGAAGTTTATTAGATGGTATTACGCCAATCCTATCGGATAAAGATCGTGATAATCCTATCTTAGCTGATAGTGATTGTAATTTTTAGAGGTGAAATATGAAAATCTTAGTAACTGGTTATAAAGGTCAATTAGGTTATGATATAGTAAGGGTTGCGAAAAGCAAACAAATTGAAGCTGTTGGTGTTGATATTGAAGATATGGATATTACCGATGAATTAAGTGTTAAAGAAGTTATTAGCAAAGGTAATTATGATGCCGTTATTCACTGTGCAGCATATACGGCAGTTGATAAAGCTGAAGATGAACAAGATATTTGTTATTTAGTTAATGCTTTAGGAACTAAATATATAGCTAATGTTTGTGAATCATTAAATATTCCTATGATGTATTTTTCAACTGATTATGTTTTTGATGGACAAGGTGAAAAAGATTGGGAAGTTGATGATGAAGCAAATCCAATTAATGTCTATGGTCAAACTAAATATGAAGGTGAACAAGCGCTACGTAAATTAAGCAAACATTTTATTTTACGTATTTCATGGGTGTTTGGAATTAATGGTCATAATTTTATTAAGACGATGCTTAAATTGGGTCAAGAACGTGATGAATTAACCGTAGTTAACGATCAAATTGGAGCACCAACTTATACTTATGATTTAGCTAAATTAGTTATTGATATGATTCAAACTAAAGAATATGGAACTTATCATGTTACTAATGAAGGAGATTGTAGTTGGTATGAGTTTGCTTGTGAAATCTTTAAACAAGCAGGTATTAAGGTGAAAGTTAATCCAGTAACTAGTGAACAATATAAATCTAAAGCTAAACGTCCTAGTAATTCACGTATGAGTAAGAAAGCTTTAGATGAACATAACTTTGCACGCTTACCTAAATGGCAAGATGCATTAAGTAGATATTTAGAAGAACTTAAAAGATAGTTGTTAATTAATAAAAACTTGCATATTATTATGTATATATGATATACTAATTTAGGAAAATTTTTGGAAGGTGATTACAATGGGTAGACATTTTGAAGTACGTGCAGCATCAATGGCTAAAACAGCTGCTGCTAAAACAAAGTTATATTCTCGTTATGGAAAGGAAATCTTAGTTGCGGCTAAAGCAGGAGTTCCTGATCCAGATATGAACTTAGCATTAAAAAAAGTTATTGAACGTGCGAAAGCAAACCAAGTTCCTAATGACGTTATTAAACGTGCAATCGATAAAGCAAAAGGTGGAAGTACTGAAAACTATTCAAGTGCTACATATGAAGGATTTGGTTCTGGTGGAGGTTCAACAGTTATTATTGACTGTTTAACTGACAATGCTAACCGTACAATTGCAGATTTAAGAGCTGCTTTCAATAAATCAAAAGCTAAATTAGGAGTTAGTGGAAGTGTTTCTTTCAACTATGAACATGTTGGATTAATTTCAATTGCTTATGAAGATGAAGAAGCAATGATGGAAGCATTAATCATGGCTGATGTAGATTTAAAAGATGTTGAAGTTGAAGATGGTCAAATGACTATTACAGTTGAACCAACTGACTTAAACAAAGCTAAAGATGCTATTGAAGAATTAATTCCTGAAGTTACATTTGATATCTTAGAAGATACAATGTTAGCTAATGAATATGTTGAATTACATGGGGATGATTTAAAATTATTCCAACGTTTAGTTACATTATTAGATGATGTTGATGATGTACAAAAAGTATACCACAACGTTTCTAACATTAACGACGAAGCATAATTAATAAAAAGAATAATACTGATATGATCGTATTATTCTTTTTTTGTCTTTGATAGCTATTCCTAGTTTTATTGTAAAAATGGAGACATTATGTTAAAATATAAAATGTATATTTATGTATATTAATATACTTGAAAGGATTTGAAAGTATGAATCGACGTTTATTTATGTCTATTATATTATTTATTTTAGAATTAATTATATATATCACAACTTCTTTTTGTTTAGGTTTTCAAGTTTATGATATTTTTGTTTTAGGAGTTGTTTTATTCTTATTATTATTTATGCGTGAGCATTATAAAATTACTTCTAGTTTAATATGGGATGAATTTATTACTTTATTAAAGGCAAGCTTTAGCTTTTTAGTAATATCATTACTAGTTTTACGAGCAGCTAATTTTACAATTATGCTTAAGTGTATTGTTTTAACATTAGTTATGTATGTTTCATGTTTAATCTTAACACGTCATTTACGTATTGTTTTTCGCAAGAGTAGTGCACGTAAAACAATGGTAATTGGAACTAGTTATCAAGCATATCGAATTGGAAAGATTTCTAATAATAATCGTTTTTCAATGACTAGAGTCCTTGCGTATATTAAATTAGATGATCAAAAAGTTTGTAAAGAATTATCGAAAAAACATTTAGGAAAAAATCATGATAAGTATGAGATTTATTCTTATGATGAATTAGATAAAGCTATTAAAGAAAATGAAATTGAACAAGTTATTATTGCTTTACCAAATTCATCGAAAGAAAAAGTAAATGAGTTAATGAAAGATTTATTTGATAAAGTTGAAATTATTAAATATTTACCTAACTTAGATATATTAATGACTTTTAATACTCGTATTCAAGATTATGATGGGATGTTATTAATTTCTACTTCTAAAATTAATGCTTCATTTATTCAACGATGTGCTAAAAGAGTTCTAGATATTATTGCTAGTATTTGTGGAATAATTCTTTTGATTCCTATTTCTTTATATGTTATTTATCAAAATCGTCAAAGTGGTGATAAAGGACCAATTTTCTTTACGCAAGAGCGTATTGGTAAAGATGGTAAACCAATTAAGATTTATAAGTTTAGAACCATGGTTCCTAATGCTGAAGCGATTTTAGAAGAATTAATGGAAAAAGATCCAGCAATTAAAGAAGAATATTTAAAAAATAAGAAATTAGTAAATGATCCACGAATTACGCAAGCAGGTCATTTCTTACGTAAATCATCATTAGATGAATTTCCACAGTTTATTAATGTTTTAAAAGGTGAAATGTCATTAGTAGGACCACGTCCGTATTTATATCGCGAAAAAGAGGATATGGGTATGTATTACCAATCTATTATTCGCTGTAAACCTGGAATTACGGGAATGTGGCAAGCTAATGGACGTAGTGATGTTAGTTTTTTAGAGCGATGTAAATTAGATGATTATTATTATCGCAATTGGAATTTTGGTTTAGATATGATTATTGTATATAAAACCATTAAAGGCGTTCTTTATGGTAAGGGGGCATTATAGTTATGAATAAAAAACATATATTTATTATTGGTTCAAAAGGTATTCCAGCAAACTATGGAGGTTTTGAAACATTTGTTGATGAATTAGTTTCAAGACAAGTTAGTAAAGAAATTCAATATCATGTTGCATGTATGGGTGATGTTAATGAAGAATTCACTTATCATAATGCTAAATGTTTTAAATTAAAAGTTGCTAATATAGGAGCAGCTAAAGCTATTACTTATGATTTACAAGCTTTAGATTATTGTATTAAGTATATTAAAGAACATAAGATTGAAAATGGTTTAGTATATATTTTGGCTTGTCGTATTGGACCATTTATTTCTGGTTATGTTAGTAAATTACATAAATTAGGTATTAGAGTATATGTTAATCCTGATGGTCATGAATGGAAAAGAGCTAAATGGAATAAAGCTATTCGTCAATATTGGAAAATAAGTGAAAAATTAATGGTAAAACACTGTGATAAATTAATTTGTGATTCAATTAGTATTGAAA
>CAZQJH010000022.1:0-15187 GCA_964593515.1 uncultured Erysipelotrichaceae bacterium | reverse complement strand
ACTAATGCTAATTTATCAAATGTCACTACAGAAACATTTGATGGTATAAATAATGATGATTTGAAATTAAACTTAACAAATGCAATTGTACCAAATGGATTTAGCGTTCAAGATTATTTCACGGGTTATGCTTCTTCTTGGACTATTATTACAGATGGTATGAAAGAAGTGGGACAATTATAAGAATTGTTATGAAGTGGATTGACTTTGTTGATTCACTTCTTTTTTTATTTCTTAAGTTGTTTATGCCACAATTCTATATATATTTAGACATCGTTGTGATATAATAATTTACGAAAGTGATACAAGGAGGAGATAGTTATGTATCAAGAAAAATATTTAAAATGGTTAAATCATCCAAACTTAGATCCAAGTTATAAACCGGTTTTAGAAGCTATGAGTGAACAAGAAATTACTGATGCTTTCTATACTAATATTGAATTTGGTACGGCAGGGATGCGTGGAGTTTTAGGTCCAGGTACTAATCGTATTAATTTACATACTATTCGTAAAGCTAATACTGGATTTGCACAATATATTATGGCTAATGGAGAAGAAGCAATGAATCGTGGGGTAGCGATTGGATATGATAATCGTCATATGTCTTATGAATTCGCAATGGATTGTGCTAAAAGTTTAGCTGCTAATAATATTAAAGCTTATGTTTTTGAATCATTAAGACCAACTCCAGAATTAAGTTTTGCAGTACGTCATTTAAATTGTTTTGGAGGAATTATGGTTACAGCTAGTCATAATCCTAAAGAATATAATGGTTATAAATTATATGATGAAAAAGGATGTCAATTAGTGCCACATTTAGCACAACAAGTAATTGATCGTGTTAATGCTATTGAAGATGAATTAGCTATTTCAATTGATTTAACTAAAGAACAAGAAGCATTAATTACTATGATTGGTAAAGAAGTTGATGAAGAATATTACCAAAATGTTTTAAAAATTCAATTAAATCCTAATGTTAATAAAGAAGATGTTACTATTGTTTTCTCACCAGAACATGGGACAGCTAATGTACCAGTGAAAGAATTATATACTAGATGTGGATATAAATTTATTGCGGTTGAAGAACAATGTAATCCAGATCCTGATTTCTCTAATACACCAACACCTAACCCAGAAGAAAAAGGGGCTTATGAAAAAGCAATTGAGTATGCTAAAGCAAATGATGCTGATATTATCTTAGTATGTGATCCTGATGCTGATCGTATGGGAGTAGGAGTTAAACATAATGGGGAATATCAATTACTTACTGGTAACCAAAGTGGTTCAGTATTAATTGAATATATTTTCTCACAATTAGTAGCTAAAGGTGAAATGCCAGCTAATCCAGTAATGTTTAATACTGTTGTAACTAGTGATTTAGGAGAAAAAATTGCGAATAAATATGGGGTTGAATGTGAAAAAACTTTAACTGGATTTAAATTTATTGGGGAAAAAGTAGCTAAATATGAAGTTACTAATGAAAAACAATATGTATTTGGATATGAAGAAAGTTATGGTTCATTAATTTCACCATTTGTTAGAGATAAAGATGCACCACAAGCTTGTTTAATGTTAGCTGAAGCTGCGTGTTACTATAAAGCAATGGGTAAAACATTAGTAGATGTTTTATATGATTTATATGCTGAATTAGGATATTATGAAGAAAGTCAAACTTCATTAACTTTAGCAGGACAAGCGGGAGCAATGCGTATTAAAGAAATTTTAAGTAACTTAAGAACTAGTAATTTAGCGCAAATTGATGGACAAGATGTTGTTCGTTTTGAAGACTATAAAGAAGCTAAGATTGTTGAAAATGGGATTGAAAGTGAATTATGTGGATTTACTAAATCTGATGTTTTAAAATACTACTTAGCTGATGGAAGTTGGATTGCGATTAGACCAAGTGGTACGGAACCAAAATGTAAATTCTATTACTGTATTAAAGGTGATTCATTAGCTAATGCTCATGAAAAAACAGTAAAATATCAAGCTGCTATTAAAACATTAATTGGTGAATAATTATTTGGGTGAGACAAGTTAAGTTGTCTCACCTTTTACTATTTTTTTTAATTAAAATAGGTTATAATTAAATAAGAGTATCGAAAGGAAGTGTTTATAGTGAAAAAAGAAATAGTTCAATATTATGAAGGTAATAGTATTCGAGCTTATCATATATTTGGAGCCCATTTAACAACTCTTAGAGGGCGAAAAGGGGTTAAGTTTAGCACTTATGCTCCTAATGCTAAAAAAATTGAAGTAATTGGTTCTTTTAATAATTGGCAAGGACAAGAAATGAAGCGTAGCGATGAGCGAGGAATTTATTCCTTATTTATTGCTGGAGCTAAAGAAGGAGACTTATATAAATATCGTGTTACCCAAGTGGATGGTACCGTAGTAGATAAAAGTGATCCGTATGCCTTTGGTAGTGAATTAAGACCTAATACAGCTAGTATAATCCGTGATTTAACTTATAATAAATGGAATGATGAAGAATGGATGAATAATCGAACAAATAATTATAATAAACCATTAAATATTTATGAAGTTCATTTAGGTTCTTGGAAGATGGAACAAGAAGATTTAGTTACGATTGATGAAAATGGAAATAGTGTAACTAACTTTATTAACTATCGTAGTATTGCTAAAGATTTAGTTAAATATTGTAAACAAATGAAGTTTACCCATGTAGAATTAATGCCGCTATCAGAATATCCTTTTGATGGTTCTTGGGGATATCAATGTAGTGGATATTTTAGTGTTACTTCACGTTATGGAAAACCTAATGAGTTAAAATATTTAATTAATGCTTTACATAAAAATGGAATTGGGGTAATTATGGATTTTGTTCCAGTTCACTTTGTAAAAGATAATTATGCTTTAGCTTATTTTGATGGAACACCATTATATGAATATGATCAAGCACATGATGCTAATAGTGAATGGGGAACAAGTAATTTCAACTTGGGACGTGAAGAAGTTCGCTCGTTCTTAATGAGTGCAGCTGCTTTTTGGTTAGATGAATTCCATGTTGATGGTTTACGAATGGATGCAGTAAGTAATCTTATTTTCTGGCATGGAAATAAAGATAAAGGAATTAATGAAGAAGCGCTACATTTTGTGAAACGAATGAATTACAATTTACATGAAGCTTTTCCAAGTGTTATGTTGATTGCGGAAGATTCTAGTGATTTCCCTAAAGTAACTCATCCAACTATTTATGGAGGATTAGGATTTGACTATAAATGGGATTTAGGATGGATGAATGATACATTAAAATATTTAGAAAAAGATCCCGTTTATCGTAAATGGGAACATAATAAAATAACTTTCTCAATGGCTTATTTCTATAGTGAAAGATTTATTTTACCATTCTCACATGATGAAGTGGTTCATGGTAAGAAAACAATTGTTGATAAGATTTATGGAACTTATGAACAAAAGTTTGCCCAAGCTAAAACCTTATATATGTATATGATGACTCACCCAGGTAAGAAGTTAAACTTTATGGGTAATGAATTAGCTCACTTTAGAGAATGGGATGAAGCTAAGTCATGTGATTGGAAGTTATTAACATATCCTGCGCATGATTCATTCCATGAATACTTTAAGAAATTAAATAGTTTATATACTAAAATAAATGCTTTAAATGAAAATGATATGAGTGGTATTTTATCATTTGAATGGATTGATGCGGATAATTGTGATGAAAACTTATTTAGTTATATGCGTAAGAGTGCTGATCGTACCATTGTCGTTATCTTAAACTTCTCACCAAATGTATATACTCAACATCCATTTGGGGTTGTTAATGAAGGAATATATCATGAAATCTTAAATAGTGAACAAGATATTTATGGTGGAAATATTATGACTAGTCAAAAAGTTAAAGCGACAAAAGAAGAATGTAATAATAAACCATATCAAATTAAAGTCGATGTTCCAGCTTTTGGTGGAGTGATGTTAGAAGTTAAAGTGAAAAATAAGAAAAAATAAAACATAGGAAAACACATGGAATTGTGATATAATCGAGAAGATATGAAAGGAATGATTATATGAAAGTTGTAGTAATTGGAAGTGGAAGTTGGGGTAGTGCTCTAGCTCAAGTGCTTTGTGATAACAAACAAGATGTAATTGTTTATGGAAATTGCGAAAGTGAAATTAATGATATTAATGAAAATCATCGTAATTCAAAATATTTTGAAGATGTCGAAATTAATCCAAATTTAAAAGCAACAATGGATATTAATGTTGTGAAAGATAGTGATATTATTGTTTTAAGTGTACCAACAATTGCAATTGAAAGTGTATGTAAACAAGTAGATGCAATTATTGATAAGAAAACAATTATCGTAAATACATCAAAAGGATTCCATCCTGAAACATATGAACGTATGTCAGATGTTATTCGTGAAAATATTAGTAGTGAACATTTAAGCAGTGTAGTTTCATTAATTGGACCATCACATGCGGAAGAAGTTATTTTACGTCAATTAACAACTATTTGTGCTGTATCTCAAAATGAAGAAGATGCCCAAAGTGTACAAGATACATTCTCAAATGATTACTTAAGAATCTATACAGGAAATGATGAAATTGGAAGTGAAGTTGGGGTTGCGGTTAAAAATGCTATTGCTTTAGCTAGTGGAATTATTGCTGGTTTAGGTTATGGTGATAACCCACGTGCTGCTTTAATGACAAGAGGTCTTGCGGAAATGTCTCGTTTAGGAGTGGCAATGGGAGGAAGACAAGAAACATTTATGGGTCTTACAGGATTAGGAGATTTAATTGTAACTTGTACAAGTCGTCACTCACGTAACTTTCAAGCTGGATATGAAATTGGTGAAGCTAATAGTGCTAAAGTATTCTGGGAAAATAATACTAAAACCGTTGAAGGGGTTAGAACAGCTAAAGCTGTATATCAATTAGCTAAACAATACAATGTGGAAATGCCAATTGTAAATGAAATTTATCGTGTTTTATTTGAAGAAAAAGATCCAAAAACTAGTGCTAGAGACTTAATGATTCGTGATTTAAAAGCTGAAGCATTCTAAAAAATGCTTAACTTAAATATAAAACAACCACTCAAGAAACGAGTGGTTGTTTTGATTTTAGGAAAAAACGAAATTATTATCTATCATTTTACAAATAATAATGATATACTATAACTTGAAGTAGATTGTTACTTAGAATAAAAGGTTTTGGGTGGAGGCAATAAAATGTTTAAAAGTATTTCTTATGTTATAAAAGAAAATTTTAATAACTTATATCGTATTTATTGTATTGCGAAATATGAATTATTAGCTGATATGCGTGATTCTAAGTTTGGATTATTTTGGAATTTCGCATCACCGGCGATTCAAGTATTTACATATTGGTTAATTTTTGGGATTGTTTGGAATCGTCAAGCTAATAATGGGGTAGAATATTTACCTTGGTTAGTTGTTGGTTATTCAGCTTGGTGGTTTATTCAACCTTGTTTACAAAATGGTTGTAGTGCTATTTTTTCGAAGATTAATGTTATTACGAAGATGAAGTTCCCGGTTAGTGTTTTACCGGCTACCATATGTTTAAAAGAATTATTTAATCATGGTTGTGTTTTGGTAATTGCTTTAGTTGTATTATTAATTAATGGATATTATCCATGTTTAAATTGGTTATATCTATTCTATTATGCTTTTGCTGCTTTTATTTTTGTGGAAGCTGTATCACTAATTTTATCCGTTCTAACAATGCTTTGGCGTGATGTTAAGAAATTAGTAACTTCATTATTAAGAATGTTGATGTATTTTTCACCAATTATTTGGGATTGTAGCTTCCCAGCTAGAATTCCTGGATATCAAATTTTAAATAAAGTTATGAAATTGAATCCAGTATATTATATCGTAACGGGATATCGTGAAAGTATTTTCTATGGTAAGACACCATTTGATCATCCAATGAATACGTTATATTTTTGGGGAATTACATTTGTTTTATTTGCATTTGGATGTTTATTAATGCATAAATTTAAACGTAAAGTTATCGATATGGTATAGGAGGTTTTTATGAGTAAACAAGAATATGCTGTAGTGATGAACAATGTTTCAAAAATTTATAAATTAAAAAAGAAAAATAAAGAAAAGGGTAAAGCGCAAAGTTTTTATGCCCTTAAAGATGTTAGTTTAAAGATTAAAAAAGGTGATGTTGTGGGGATTTTAGGAACTAATGGTTCAGGGAAATCAACAATGTCATTGATTTTATCAGGTATTTCGGAAGTTGATGAAGGTGATTTACAAATTAATGGTGAACAAGCTTTGATTTCGATTAATACTGGTTTAAATCAACAATTAACTGGATTAGAAAATATTAATGTTAAAGGGGCATTGATGGGACTTTCAAAGAAGCGAATTGAACAAATTACACAAGGTGTAATTGAATTTGCGGAGTTAGGAGATTTCTTATATCAACCAGTTAAAAAATATTCTAGTGGGATGAAATCACGCTTAGGTTTCTCTATTTCATTAGCTTTAGATCCAGATATTTTTATTGTCGATGAAGCTTTATCGGTTGGAGATAAAGCCTTTGCGCAAAAATGTTTAAATCGCATGATGAAATTACGTGATGAGAAAAATAAAACAATTTTATTTATTTCACATTCCTTACCTCAAGTAAGAAATTTCTGTAAGACAGGAATTTGGATTGAAGGAGGAAAATTAGTGGAAATGGGTGATATTGATACAGTATGTGACCATTATTCACAATATGTTGAAGAAATCAATAAAATGAATGATAAAGAAAAACAAGCGATGTTAGATGAAAAATTTAATGAACGAATTATTCAACAAGAAGAAAAGAAATCGTTATTAGATCGCTTATTTGGTAAATAGGAGGATATATCATGAAAAAAGTTATTACTTATGGTACTTTTGATTTATTTCATGTTGGACATTTAAATTTATTAAAAAGAGCTAAAGCATTAGGGGATTACTTAATTGTTGCAGTTAGTTCAGATGACTTTAACTGGAATGAAAAAGGTAAAGTATGTAAAATTAAAGATGTTGATCGTATGGCTATTGTGGAAGCTATTAAATATGTTGATGAAGTTATTTTAGAAGAAAGTTGGGATCAAAAACCTAAAGATATTCAAAAATATGGAGTAGATGTCTTTGTAATGGGTGATGATTGGAAAGGTAAATTTGATGATTTATCACAATATTGTGAAGTGGTTTATTTACCTAGAACTGAAGGTATTTCTTCAACAATGATTAAAGAAAGCTTAAAACAAGGGAAATAATTAAAAAAGCACTTGCAATTCAAGTGCTTTTTTGGTTATATTATGGTGTTTATTTTATAAAAGAAAGGATAAAGAAGATGATTAAAAAAATAAAAAAAGTAATTCGTAAGATGATGATTTCCTTCTTAAAGAATTTTGGAAATTATCTTAAAGTTGACAAGAAGTTAATTGTTTTTACTTCATTTTTAGGAAGAGGTTACTCTGATAGTCCAAAATATATTTATGAAGCAATGTGTCAAGATGAACGTTTTGATGATTATACTAAGATTTGGTTTATGAATAAAGGAGTAAAAGTAGATGGAGTAAAAAGTATTCGATATGCAAGTATGCGCTACTTTTACTATGTTGCTAGAGCTAAAGTATGGGTATTTAACTGTAAAATGCCAACGTATTTAAAGAAAAAGAAAAGTCAAATTTATTTACAAACATGGCATGGAACACCGCTTAAAAAACTAGGATGTGATATTGAAACCAAAGAAGGACAAACATTCTATCGTAGTGAAATAAGTGGAGAAGAAATGAAAGAAACATATCGTATTGATTCAGCTAAATATGATTATATGGTATCACCAAGTGACTTTACTTCTAAAATATTCCCAAGTGCTTTCGGGGTAGATAAAGATAAATTATTAGAAGTAGGATATCCACGTAATGACTGCTTACTAAATGTTGATGAAAAACAAGTTAAAGCTTTAAAAGAAGAATTAGGAATTCCAATGGATAAAAAAGTATTATTATATGCTCCAACTTGGCGTGATAATAATTATACAATGAAAGGATTCCAATTTGAATTAGAAGTTAATTTTGCTTTATGGAAAGAAATTTTAGGTGATGAATATGTTGTTTTATTCAAACCACATTACTTAATTGTAACAAAATTTGATATGGAAGCTTATGAAGGATTTGTTTACTTAATGAATGCGAATATGGATATTGCAACTTTATATCCATTAGCCGATGTATTAGTAACTGATTATTCAAGTGTATTCTTTGATTATGCTATTTTAAAACGACCAATTTATTTCTATATGTATGATTTAGAAAACTATCGTGATGAATTAAGAGGATTCTATATTGATATTAATTCTGATTTACCAGGAGATATTTTTGAAGATGAAAAAGCAATGTTGGAAGCAATTAAAGCAGATGAATTTAACTATGAACGCTTAAATGAATTCTCTAAATATTACAATAGTAATGAAGATGGTAAATCAGCCCAAAAAATCTTAGATGTTATTTATAAGGATTTACAAAAATGAAAATCCAAATCTTAATTATAAAAATTATCTTTAGTTTTTTATATCCTTTAGTTAAATTAAGTAAGATTAAAGCTAAAAGTGTCGCATATATATCACTAGAAAGTGTTGAACTAGAAGGTGATCAAAAACTGATTTATGAAGCTTTAGCTAATAAAGGGTATGAACAACGAATTGTCTCAATGAAATTTGATAAAAAGACATTATGGACAATGTTTTTATATTTTATCAATATGATTCGTCAACTATATGTTGTGAATACTTCAGCGCTAGTAATTTTAAACTATAACAATTATGTTGTAGCTAATTATAAACGTGAAGGAGTTAAAGTTATTCAATGTTGGCATGCATCAGGAGCTATTAAAAAATTTGGTAATGGAATTGATCGTGAATATGCTATTAAAAATTATGACTATGTAATAGCTAATAGTGAATATTGGCAAGAACCATATGCTCAAGCTTTTAATGTGGAAGCTAAACAAGTAATTGTTAGTGGGATGGCTTCATTAGATTGTTTAACTTCAAAAAGTTACTTAGATGATTTAAAAGCACAAATGTTAGCTAAATATCCACAATTAAAAGATAAAAAAGTAGTTTTATATGCCCCGACTTTTAGAGGGAATATTTATACTAGTTTTAGTAAAGTAGATATTGACTTAAATAAAGTAGTGGAAAGTTTAGGTGAAGATTATTATCTAATCTATAAATTACATCCATTAATGATTAAAGAAGGATTTAATGATAATCAAAGAGTTATTAATGGTAATTATGAAGAATTACATGCTTTATTTAGTATTGCTGATTGTTTGATTTCGGATTATTCATCAATTGTTTTTGAATATTCAATGTTGGATAAACCAATCTATTACTATGCACCAGATTATGAAGCATATAAAGAAAAAATTGGTTTTTATGTTGATTACTTAACTTTAAGTAAAAATTGTTTAGCTAAAGATGAAACAAGTTTAATTGAATTAATAATCAAAGATATCCCCTTAGATAAACAAATATATCAAAAATATATGAAATATCATGATGGAGCTAATTTAGATAGAATCGTGAAGTTTATCGAAGGTATTTTGGACTAATAGAAATACTATTTGCCATAAAATATAAAAAGGTGTAAAATAAAAAGGCATGTGAAAGGGAGTATATAATTATGCAATTTAAAAATAAAGAAGAATTTAAAGAAGCATTCCAAGCCCGTATTATTCAAAACTATGGACGTGAATTATCTCAAGCTCATATTACTGAAAAATATATGACATTAGGGGAAATGGTTAGAGATTATGCTGGGGTTAACTGGAATGAAAGTAAAAATGCCGTAGCTAATAGTGGTGCAAAACAAATGTACTACTTCTCTATGGAATTCTTAATTGGACGTTTATTAACTAGTAACTTAATGAACTTAGGAATTTATGATATCGTTAAAGATGGTTTAGCTGACTTAGGAATCGATATTAATGAATTAGAAGATTTAGAAAGTGATGCTGGATTAGGAAATGGTGGTTTAGGACGATTAGCTGCTTGTTTCTTAGATTCATTAGCATCATTAAACTTAGCAGGACATGGTAACTGTATTCGTTATGAATATGGATTATTCAAACAAAAAATTGAAAACAATCAACAAGTTGAAGTACCAGATCGTTGGTTAAGTTTAGGAAATGTATGGGAAGTACGTAAACCTAAACATGCCGTAAATGTTAAATTTGGTGGACATGTTGATATGTGGGTTGGTGAAGATGGAAAACATGTTGTTGAACATCATCCAAACTTTGTGGTACGTGCTGTACCATATGATGTACCAGTTGTAGGATACGATACTAAAGTAACTAATACTTTACGTTTATGGAGTGCTGAAGTAGCTGATGAAGCATGTAATGCATCTAACTTAAACCAATATGTAAATGAAGTAAGTGAAATTTGTCGTAATGTATATCCTGATGACTCAACTGAAGCAGGTAAAAAATTACGTTTAAAACAACAATACTTCTTTGTATCAGCTGGATTACAAAATATTATTGAATCACACTTAAGAGTATATCCATCATTAGATAACTTTGCAGAAAAAGTTGCAATTCAATTAAATGATACTCACCCAGTATTATGTATTCCAGAATTAATGCGTATTTTATGTGATGATTACCGTTATGAATGGGATCAAGCATGGGATATTGTAATTAATACTATGGCTTATACTAACCATACAGTATTAAGTGAAGCATTAGAAAAATGGCCAATTCACTATGTACAAGAATTATTACCACGTGTATATATGATTATTGAAGAAATTGACCGTCGTTTTAAATATGCATGTTCACACGAATTAGGACGTCCTGATTTAATGAATGTTTGTGCAATCTTAAAAGATGGACAAGTTCACATGGCTAACTTAGCAATTATTGGTTCACACTCAACTAACGGGGTAGCAGCTTTACATACAAGAATCTTAAAAGAAGACTGTATGAAAGATCACTATGCATTATATCCAGATCGTTTTAATAATAAAACAAATGGGATTACTCACCGTCGTTGGTTATTATACTCAAACCCTCAATTAACTTCATTATTAGAAGAAACAATTGGACCAGACTTCAAGAAACATCCAGAAAAATTAGAAGACTTAATGAAATATGTTGATGATCCTGAAGTACAAACTAAATTTATGAACGTTAAATTAGAACGTAAGAAAATTTTAGCTAAATATATTAAAGATACTTTAAATATTGAAGTAGATGTTAATTCGATCTTTGATGTACAAGCTAAACGTCTTCACGCTTATAAACGTCAATTATTAAATGTTATGAACATTATTCATTTATACTTTAAAATGAAAGATGATCCTAACTTTAGAATTTATCCACGTACATTTATCTTTGCCGCTAAAGCAGCACCTTCTTATACATTTGCGAAAGAAGTTATTAAATTAATTCACTGTGTAGCCGACAAAGTAAATAACGATCCAGAAATTTCTAAATATATGAAAGTAGTATTTATTCCTAACTACTCAGTATCAATTGCGGAAATTTTATTAAATGCTGCTGATGTTTCTGAACAAATTTCAACTGCTGGAAAAGAAGCTAGTGGTACAGGAAACATGAAATTCATGATGAATGGAGCAATTACTTTAGGAACAATGGATGGGGCAAACGTTGAAATTGTTGAACGTGTTGGATATGATAATGCAGAAATCTTTGGTTTAAGAGCTGATGATGTTGCCTTAGTTCGTTTAGAAAACTCATACGATGTATGGCATAAATACAACGATAACTGGGAAATTAAACGTGTAGTTGATTCTTTAACTAACCACACTTTCTCTAATGATCCACGTGATTTCAAATTAATCTACAATGAATTAATGTTTAAAAATGATGAATACTTATTATTAGCTGATTTCTTAGCTTATGCTCATGCTCAAATGAATGTGCAAAAACGTTATGAAGACCGTAACGCTTGGGCTAGAATGTGTTTAATCAACATTGCGAAATCAGGATTCTTCTCTAGTGACCGTACTATTTCACAATATGCTGATGAAGTATGGAATATTAAAGCTGTAGATGTTAAATAGTTAACAAGGCTCGAAATAATCGAGCCTTTTTTAATGCTTATAATGAAAAAAAGAAGCTATTTAGCTTCTTTTTTAAAGGTTTGTAAGATTTTGTTACAAGCAATATCTAAAGGATCACAGAAGAAATTATCTAACTGCAATTTTTCTTTTAGAATTGATAATTCAGTACAAGCTAAGATAACACAATCAACTTCTTTAGCTAACATTTCTTTATTGATTGTCTTAAAGTTATCCATGTTGATAGCTTTACCAGCTTTCACATCATCATAGATTAAAGACATCACTAAAGCTTGATTTTCTTCGCTAGGAATTTCATAAGATAATTCATATTTAGCACAAGCTTGTTGGTATAATTTAGAATTAATGGTACCACTAGTAGCCCATATACCAACTTTATGAATGTTTTGACTAGCTAAATAAGCAATTGTTTCTTCAATCATATGATAAATAGGAACTTTACTATTAGCTTGAAAAATATCAAAGTAATAATGAGAAGTATTACAAGGAATCATAATTAATGAAACTTGTAAATCATTTAAAATTTTAATATCGTCTAGAATTGGTTCTAAAGGTGAGGGCTTTGTATTATCAAGGATATGAGCGGTACGATCAGGAATTGTTGCATGATTTAATATAATCATATCTAAGTGATCTTGATCTTTGTTGACCTTAGTATGTTTGATAAGTTTATCATAAAAATAAGCACTAGCCTCAGAACCGACTCCACCGATAATACCAAGTTGATAGCTCATATAATACCTCCTTTAAACACCATGTTTATTGTAATATAATCGGTAGTTTTTATATGCTTGGTGGTAGAAACGATTAATCATTACATAACGATATAAACTAAAGTCTTGATCGTACAATAATGTACAATCATATTGTTTTTGACTAATTAATTTCTTTACTTCATCATAAGCATCTTCAGATACATATTTAAGTAATAATTTAGCTGGAACATGTAACCATAAGAAAGGATGGTTATGATAATGAGTTGATTTAAATTCATGATGATAAATTAAATCATCAGCTAAAAACTTAGCTAAGTTACAACCACTAGCTGTTGTGAAATATGAACTACGACCTTGACGAATATTAATTTCAAAAACTTTATATTTACCATCACGATAGTCATATTTTAAATCAAAGTTAGAAAAACCAACAAATTTAATTTCTTCTAAGAATTTTTGATAGCGATCATAAATATCTTGGTTAGCTTCTTGAATTATAGCATTGTAATTACCAATTCCTTCAGGGGTATAATCTTCACTAACACAGTGCCCTAAACACATCATAATAACTTTGCTATCTTTTGTTGAATAAGAATTTAATACATACATCGTACTATCATCCCCAGGAATGAAATCTTGAATAATCATTGAACCAGTATAACCAGCAGCATAGATATTATCAAGAATTTGATGTAATTCAGTTAAGTTATCCACTTTATAAGCTTTTTTCTTACCAGGGAAATGTAAATTAACATATTCGATTGAATCACTAGCTTTACAAGCAACAGGGAAATTAAAAGGTAAAGTAAAATCATCCTTATTTTCTTTAGTAACAATAAAAGTATCAGGATAATCTAAACCATATTTATCACAGATTTTATAAAAGTCTTCTTTATTTTCAAGTAATTGTTTTTGTTGGTTGTTGATGTAGTTGAAAGTATAATAATCTTTTAATACTTCGGCATGTTTTCCAATTAATTCCGAATAACGATCACCACAAGCAACTAATAATAAATTTTCATAATAAGTAGAATATGTTTTAGCTACTTCAATCATTTTGTTTACAAAAATATCGTCTTGTTCAAAGTTGTTAGTTAAGACAACTTTCACAATTTTACTATCGCGTGTTTCAAGTAATTGACCTTTTCCTAAAGATAAGGAAGTAATACCATAAGCTTTATGGAATGATTTAGCCATACCATATGCATTAGCATCGGTTCCTAATAACACAGGAAGGAATTTCTTGTTTTTGTTTTTCACAATAATTTCCATAAAAAACCTCTTTTCTCTATATATCTAAAATATTATACCATTTATTAACATAAAAAGATATTAACAATTAAACAGAAAGTAACATAAATGTGTTAGTTACATACATTAAAATAGAGCATTAAAATAGTAACTTAAAAATAAAGATGGTAGAATAGTGTTAGATGAAGTTAACTTTAAAGGAGGAATAAGATGAAAATAATTATTTATGGTTTATTAATTCCATTTTTAGGAACCTTATTAGGAGCTGCTTGTGTATATTTATTACGTAATGAACTTAAAGGATATGTGCAAAAAGGGTTAATGGCTTTTGCGGGTGGAGTAATGCTAGGGGCAAGTGTTTTTAGTTTAATAATTCCTTCCCTTCAACAAGCAAATCATTTTATGGTTTCAATCTTAGGTTTAACCTTAGGGATGATTTTTATTTGGTTGTTAGATATTATAATTCCACATGTTCATTATTTTAGTAATGTGAAAGAAGGAATTGGGCATAATGTTAGTCGAAGTGTAATGATGTTATTAGCTATGACTTTGCATAATATTCCTGAAGGGATGGCGGTAGGGATTTTATTTAGTGCAGTATTACAAGGTGAAGCGATGATGTTGCAAGATGCGATAGTATTAGCTGTTGGAATTGCAGTGCAAAACTTTCCGGAAGGGGCAATTGTGTCACTTCCTTTACGAAAAGAAGGTTTAAGTAAAAATAAAGCTTTCTTATGGGGTGTCTTTTCGGGGTTAGCTGAATTGTTAGCTAGTATATTTACCGTATTTATTACGCAAAACGTAGATAAGATTATGCCATGTTTATTAGCTTTTGCTGGTGGAGCGATGATTTATGTGGTTGTTGAAGAGTTGATTCCGGAAGCAAGTAGTGGAAAACATTCTAATTTGATGACTTTGATTTTTGGTGTGGGTTTTATGTTGATGATTGGATTAAAGTATGGAATTGGTTAAAAGTACAAGCAAAGATATACAACTGTCTTTGAATTATGAACAAAGAGGGGTAGATGTATAAGTTTATTGAAAAAAATGCAAAAAAAGCTTGCAATTTAAAAAGAAAAGTAGTAATATAAACGGGCACTCAACG
>CAZQJH010000021.1:0-16776 GCA_964593515.1 uncultured Erysipelotrichaceae bacterium | reverse complement strand
AGGGCTGCAATCATAAAGGTTATAATGGCAATTAACATTTGAACAATACTTCCACCTTCAATAAATCCAGAATTAGTTACGGCATTAGAAGCTAATCCTAAACCAATAACAATAATCATCGGTCCAATAACAACTGGTGGTAATAATTTATCAATCCAATCTTTACCAATAACTTTAATTAGTAAAGCAACAACAACATAAATGATTCCTACTAAAATTAAACCGGTTTGGGCAGCACGAATATCACCACCCATTGCTTTAACGGCAATTTGTACAGCTCCAATATAAGCAAATGAACTACCTAAGTAAACTGGTACTCTACCTTTAGTACATAAAGTATAGATTAATGTACCTAATCCTGAAGCAAATAAGGCAACACTTACGGGATATCCGGTTAAAATAGGTACTAAAATTGTAGCTCCAAACATGGCAAAAACATGTTGGAAACTTAAGAATAACCATTGCATAGGTGCAGGTTTTTCTTGCACATCAATAATTAAGTTTTTCTTTTCTTCCATATTTTTTCTCCTTTTAATCGTTAAATATATTACCAAAAAATATGTAATTTGTCTTTACTTTTTTCAAATAACTTCGCTTGTGTAAATTTTTACATAATCAAATGTAAAGATATGTAAAAATGTTATGAAAAAGTGTTGACATTTTCATAACAAAGGATTATAGTTTAACTAACATAAATTTTTAAAAACAGAGAAGTGACATAGTATAAATTCTTGAGGCATTAGAGATATGTTGGTTGGTGTAAAACATACGCATGGAATTTAGAATTCACCACGGAGTTGTTATCTTGATAAGGGATAATCGTTAGCATACGTTACAATGTATAGTTGTTTAGACAACTTATGAAGGTTATATTTGTGAAGATATAATAAATTGAGGTGGTATCACGGCACTCGTCCTCTGACGAGTGTCTTTTTTTGTTTTTAAAAGAAGGAGGAACAAGTTATGAAAAAATTATTAGGTTGCTTATTAGCAATGACCATGCTTTTAGCTGGTTGTAGTAGTACTTCGAATGAGTTAAGTGATTATACTCAAGCTAAGGTAGGAGTAATTCAATTAATGCAACATCCAGCCTTAGATGCTTCTTATGAAGGATTTAAAGATGTTTTAGTTGAAGCAGGAATTAGTGAAGATAATATTGATTATCAAGTAGCAGGTGATCAAGCTAACTGTCAAAGTGTAGCGGATAAATTAGTAAATGATGGAAATAATTTAATTTATGCGATTGCTACACCAGCTTTACAATCAGTAGCTGCAGCTACAACGGATATTCCTACAATTGGATGTGCTGTTACTGATTATGAATCAATTGGTTTAGTTACTAGTAATGATCATCCAGGTGGTAATGTTAGTGGAGCTAGTGATTTAACCCCAATTGAAGATCAATTTGATTTATTAACTAAATTATTACCTAATGCGAAAAAAGTAGCTATCTTATATTGTGGTAGTGAAGATAATTCAATTTTCCAAGGTAAAATTGCACTAGATTGTGCTAAAAAATTAAACTTAGAAGCTAATATATATACCGTAGCTGATTCTAATGATATTCAAGCAGTAAGTGAAAAGATTTGTCATGATGGAAATGATGTTGTTTATATTCCAACTGATAATTTATTAGCTACTTATGTTTCAAGTGTTGAAGCAATTACTACTCAATACAAAATTCCTTTAATTGTTGGGGAAGAAGGAATGGTTGAAAATGGTGGATTTGCTACTTATGGTATTAGTTACTATAATTTAGGAAGAAAAGCTGGAGAACAAGCTTTAGCAATTCTTAAAGGGGAAACAAGTGTAGCTGAAACACCAATTGCTTATTTAGGGAAAGAAGATTGTGAATTAGTTATTAATATGAAAGTAGCCCAAGCTTGTGGTATTGAAGTAGATAAAGCAGCTTATCCGGATGCTAAGTTTATTGAATAGTAGGAGTATTAAATATGGGTTTATTAAATATAATATTAGGAGCTGCTGATACGGGATTAATATGGGGTTTTTTAGCCTTAGGTGTATATATAACCTTTCGTTTATTAGATATTGCGGATATGACGGTTGATGGTAGCTTTGCTACTGGAGGAGCAGTATGTGCTGTAGCTATTTTAAATGGTATGCATCCCATTATCGCAATTATTATTGCTATTTTAGCTGGTTTTATTGCTGGGTTCATTACTGGATTCTTACATACTAAATGTCAAATTCCCGCTATTTTAGCTGGAATCTTGACGCAATTAAGTTTATATTCAATTAATTTACGAATTATGTCAGGAAGAGCTAATATTCCTTTAACTGGTAAAAATACCTTATTTCAAACAATGGCTAATAGTTTAGGAATTAATCGTTATTATGTTACTTTAGTAATTGTTTTATTATTAGTAGCTTTAGTAATTGCTTTATTATATTGGTATTTTGGTACAGAAAGTGGTTCAGCAATTAGAGCAACTGGTAATAATGAACAAATGGCTCGTTCTTTAGGAATTGACACTAATAAAACTAAAGTATTAGGTTTAATGATTTCTAATGGATTAGTTGGTTTATCTGGAGCATTAAATGCTTTATATGGTCAAGCAACTGATGTACGTGTAGGTACTGGAGCAATTGTAATTGCTTTAGCTTCGATTGTTATTGGAGAAGTAATTTTCTCTGGTAAAAAAGGAGGTTTTGCCTTACGTTTAGCTTCCATTGTTGTGGGTTCAATTATTTATCGAATTATTGTAGCAATTGTTTTACAATTAGGATTAAATACGGATGATTTAAAGATCTTAACGGCTATTTTAGTAGGTCTAGCTTTATCATTACCGGTTTTAATGGCTAAACGTAAAGAAGTTAATTTATATAAGAAAAGTAATCAAAGTGGGGTGTAAGATAATGCTTGAGTTAAAAAAAGTATGTAAAACATTTAATAAAGATACCGTTAATGAAAAGAAAGTCTTACATGACATTGAATTACATTTAAATGAAGGTGATTTTGTAACAATTATTGGGGGAAATGGAGCTGGTAAATCTACTTTATTAAATATGATATCTGGTTTATATCCCCTTGATAGTGGTCAAATTATTTTGGATGGAGAAGATATTTCTTTACAGAAAGAATATCAACGTGCACGTAAGGTTGCGCGTTTATTCCAAGATCCAATGTTAGGTACGGCTGCTGATATGCAAATTATTGAAAACTTAGCCCTTGCGAAACGTCGTGGTCAACATCGTGGTTTAAAATGGCATGTTAGTAAGGAAGAAAAAAATGAATATCGTGAGATTGTTGAAACGTTAGGATTAGGTTTAGAAGATCGTTTAACTTCTAAAGTAGGATTATTATCGGGAGGTCAACGTCAAGCTTTAACTTTATTAATGGCTACCTTACAAAAACCTAAATTATTATTACTAGATGAGCATACAGCTGCTTTAGATCCAGCGACAAGTGCTAAAGTATTAAAACTAACTAAGGAAATAATTGAGAAAGATCATTTAACAGCAATGATGGTAACGCATAATATGCAAGATGCAATTGATGTAGGTAATCGTTTAATTATGATGTATAATGGTCGAATTATTTATGATGTTAGTGGAGAAGAAAAGAAACAACTTAAAGTAAGTGATTTATTACTTAAGTTTGAAGAAGCTAGTGGAAGTAAATTTGTGAATGATCGTATGTTATTAAGCTAAAAAAAAGGACTCATTGAGTCCTTTTTTTTAGATAATTCCTTGCATTGTAGCAACTATAATGGCAATAGTAATAATAATGAAGATTCCAATAATACTCATTCCCGATAAAGTTATTTTAGAAGTAGATTGACTTTCCACAAAGTGGGTTCTTCTAAATAATGTAACTAATGGTTTATATAAGAATAAAGTTAAAGCGGAATTTAATCCTCCTTTTAATAAGTTAAATAAGGAAATAGCTGGTAACATTGTTACTACAACATCACGATCCATATTGTAATAGAATGGATAGAATACATAATTCCAAATAGCCATTGCAATAACCATTACGATAGTACCACAAGCTAAACCAATAAAAGCTCCTTTTTTGGTATGCATCTTCTTATAAATATAAGCAGCAATACAAGCAAGAGCACAAGTAGAAATAATATCCATAATGAAGTTAATGATATTACCACCACGATATAAAATTTCTAGAAAAGCAACAATACAACTAGAAACAATTGTTGTGGCTGGTCCATAAATAAAACCAGCAATAATAATAAAGACATCAGTTGGTGAGTATTCTAGATACATGGCACTAGGAACTAAAGGAAAGCGAATTAATAAATTCACAATTAGCGCCATGGCACATAAGACTGCAATGGTTGTTAGTTTTTTCGTTTTCATGATAACACCTCCATATAAAAAGAAAACGTGCCTAAAAATAAAACTTTCTAGGTACGTGATACAGTGGTATTACATGTAGTCACAAAAAAATCTTCTTCCATCCAGACTTTACTGTTGCTATCGGAATTGCACCGATTCATGCTATTACTAGCTCGCGGAGTATACCGCCAGTCGAGAATTTCACTCTGCCCTGAAGTTTTAATTTTATGCAAACTCATTGTATACTAATTAGCTAGGGATGTAAAGGGATATTATCAAAATTATTGATTATATCATTTTACGAAACCCTTAGTTTTGTTATAATAATAATGAAAGATTGGTGATTGTATGGAAATAAGAGATGTAGCCATTATTGGTAGTGGACCAGCTGGAGTTAGTAGTGTTATTAATGCACATTTACGTAACTTAAGTTACTACTTTTTTGGTAATCATAAATATAGTGATAAAATTAGTAAAACAAATGTCATTGAAAATATTCCGGGAGTCTTTTCGATTAGTGGTCAAGATTTAGTAAAAGCTTATGCGAAACAATTAGATGAAATGCATATTATGATGATTGATAAATTAGTTAGTAATATTTATCCATTAAGTGATTATTATATGATTGTTGCGGAAAATGAAATGTACTATGCGAAAAATATTATTTTAGCTTTAGGTGTTCAAAGTATGGCAACCATTGAAAATGAAGTTGAATTACTAGGACGAGGGGTTAGTTATTGTGCCACTTGTGATGGTAATTTATATCGTGGTAAAGATATTGTTGTTATTGCTCAAAATAAAGAATATGAAAATGAAGTTGAATTTTTAGCTTCATTAGCTAATAAAGTTTATTACTTACCATTATTTAATTCTGATTTAAAAATGGATAATGTGGAAAGATTAGAAAGCATGGTAAAAAAAGTAGAAGGTAATATGCGAGTTGAAAAAGTTGTTTTAGCTAATCAAAAGGAATTAATGATTGATGGGATTTTTGTTTTAAAAGATAGTGTAGCAATAAATGCTTTATTACCTAATTTAGCGCTGAAAGATGGTCATATTGTAGTTGATCATCAAATGCGAACTAATTTAAAAGGATGTTATGCTTGTGGGGATTGTGTGGGAAGACCATATCAAATTGTGAAAGCTTATGGGGAAGGTAATGTAGCAATTCATACTTTGATTGAAGATAATAGTAAAAAGGAAGCTTAATATGTGGAAAAAATTATTGCAATTGAACTTAACTAAAGAAGATAGCAAACAAGTAGAAAAGTTAGTGAAGAAAATTGAAAAGTTAGAAAAAAAGAATTATAAATTGAAGCTAAAATTAAATAAAGCTAAAAATAAACAAAAACAATTGAAATTAAAACGAAAAATTACTAAACTTAAGTATAAAAATAAATAAATAGGTTGATTAAAAGAAAGCTTTAGTATAAAATTGATAAGAATGAGAGGTAGATACAAATGAAAAAAATTAGAACTAGATTTGCACCTAGTCCAACGGGATATATGCATATCGGAAACTTACGTACTGCTTTATTTGAATACTTAATTGCGAAACACGAAGATGGAGATTTCATCTTACGTATTGAAGATACTGACCAAGGTCGTTTAGTAGAAGGGGCAGTAGACGTTATTTACGATACAATGAAACAAGTTGGTTTAAACCACGATGAAGGACCAGATATCGGGGGAGATTTTGGACCTTATGTGCAATCTGAACGTTTACCTATGTACAAAGGGTATGCTGATCAATTAGTTGATTTAGGGGGAGCACACTACTGTTTCTGTAAAGAAGAAGAAATTGAAGCTCAACGTAAAGAAGCCGAAATTTTAGGTATTTCTTTTAAATTTGATGATCCATGTAAACATATTTCAACTGAAGAAGCAAGAGAAAGAATTGCAGCGGGAGAAAAATATGTTGTACGTCAAACTATTAAACATGATGGTGAAACATACTTTGATGATGAAGTTTATGGACGTATTGAAGTTGATAACTCTGTTTTAGATGAAAGTATTTTATTAAAATCAGATGGATTCCCAACTTATAACTTTGCGAATATTATTGATGACCACCAAATGGAAATTACCCATGTTGTGCGTGGAAATGAATACTTATCATCAACACCTAAATATAACTTAATTTATCGTTCATTTGGATGGGACATTCCAACATATGTACACGTACCACCAGTAATGAAAGATGAACACCAAAAATTAAGTAAACGTAATGGAGATGCTTCATTCCAAGACTTAGTAGCTAAAGGTTACTTACCAGAAGCAATTATTAACTATATTGCTTTATTAGGATGGGCTCCAGAAACTGAACAAGAAATTTATACATTAGAAGAATTAATTAAAGTATTTGATATTAAACGTATTTCTAAATCAGGAGCTATTTTTGATATCAATAAATTAACTTGGATGAATGGAAAATACTTAAGAAATAAATCATTAGAAGATTTTGCTGAATTAGCAATGCCTTATGTTGATGAAGCAGTTAAGAGTGATGTTGATAAGATGGCTATTTGTCGTATCTTACAACAACGTACAGATATCTTATCAACAATTAGTGAAAGTATTGATTTTATTGATGCTTTACCTGAATATGATATTGACTTATATGTACATAAGAAAATGAAAACAACTACTGAAATTGCCCTTAAATCATTAAAAGCAGCTAAAGAAGTAATGGAAAATATTACTGATTGGAATGAAGAAGTATTACATGAACAATTATTAGCTTTACCTGCTCAATTAGAAATGAAAAATGGACAATTATTATGGCCAATTCGTACGGCATTAAGTGGTAAACCTTCAACACCTGGAGGAGCTATTGAATTAGCTTACATTTTAGGAAAAGAAGAATCATTAAAACGTATGCAAATTGGTATTGAAAAATTAGAAGCTTAATTAAACCTAAAGGTTCAACTTGTTAGTTGGACCTTTTTTAGTTATAATGTAAAGGGTGATGACATGACTAGACTAGAAGATCGTTATCGTGATTTTTATCGAGCACGTTTCTTAGATGATAAAACAATTAATGGAATGATGAAATTACAAGTCGAAGAGTTAAATGAAACTGAAATGACGACGACTATTTCCTTAGTTGTTGAAGATTGGCAATTAAATCCAGTTAATACCATGCATGGAGGAATGATTGCTACCCTATTAGATGTATCAATGGGATGTAGTGCTTATGTTTTCTCTGATGCTTTTTTTACCCCTACTATTTCGATGTCAGTTAATTATGTAAGAGCGATTCATGCTCAAGAAAAAGTAGTTGTGAAAAGTTATATAGATTATATGGGAATGAAAACGATACAAACACGATGTATAGCTTATGTTGATGGCCGTATTGTTGCTACGGCAAATGGATCATATACAATATTTAGAAAGAAGGATTAGATGATGATTAAAGAAAGACTTGCGAAATTAAGAGAATTGATGAAGGAAAGAAGCATTAGTGCTTATTTAATTCCTACTTCTGATTTCCATGAAACAGAATATGTAGGAGAACATTTTAAAGCTCGTAAATATATGTCTAATTTTAGTGGTTCTCAAGGAAGCTTATTAGTAACTTTAAGTGATGCTTACTTATGGACAGATGGACGTTACTTTATTCAAGCTGAAAAAGAATTAAGCGATACCACAATTCAATTAATGAAAATGGGAGAAGAAAATGTTTTAACCATTGAAGAAAAATTAATTGAATGTTTAAAGGATGGAGATACTTTAGGATTTGATGGACGAGTAATGAATGCTGCTTTTGTGGAAAGCTTATTACATAATATTAATAAAGATATTAAATTACATGTTTTTGAAGATTTAGTAGATTTAATTTGGCACGATCGTCCAGCTTTACCTAATGGAAAAGGTTTCTTCTATAGTTTAGCTTATGCTGGGAAAAGTACTAATGAAAAATTAAAAGATATTCGTAAAGTAATGAAAGATAAACAATGTGATTATCATATGATTACTAGTTTAGATGATATTGCTTGGATTTTAAATATGCGTGGAAGTGATATTGAACATTATCCAGTTATGTTAAGTTACTTATTATTAGATAATGAGGGAGGAACTTTATACGTAGATAAAAATAAAATGACTCCTGAAATTGAAATGAATTTAGTTATGAATAAAATTGTGATTAAAGATTATTTTGATGTTTATAATGATGTAGCTAGTTTAACTGGTAAGGTTTTATTAAATAAAAAAGTTGTGAATTATGCTATTGTATCAGGTATGAAAGAAGCACAAATTATTGATGAAGTTAATCCATCACAATTAATGAAAGCTTGTAAGAACGAAGTTGAATTAAAAAATACACGTATTGCCCATATTAAAGATGGGGTAGCTATGACTAAGTTTATGTATTGGTTAAAAACTAATGTTGGTAAGATTTCGATGGATGAAATTAGTGTTGCCGATTATTTAGCTCAATTACGTAAAGAACAAGGAGCAATTGATTTAAGTTTTGATACTATTGCTGCTTATAAAGGTAATGCGGCAATGATGCATTATAGTGCTAAAGAGGAACAAAAAAGTGATATTCATGCTAGTGGAATGTTATTAGTTGATAGTGGTGGTCATTATTATGAAGGAACAACTGATATTACCCGTACCTTTGTTTTAGGTAAAATTAGTGATGAAGAACGTTTATATTACACAACAGCTTTAATTTCACATATTGACTTAGCTGATGCGAAATTCTTATATGGATGTCGTGGAGTTAACTTAGATATTTTAGCTAGAGGACCATTATGGAAATTAGATATGGATTATAAATGTGGTACTGGTCATGGGGTTGGACATTTATTAAATGTTCATGAAGGTCCTAATGGCTTTAGATGGCGTATTGTACCAGAACGTAATGATTCATGTGTTTTAGAAGAAGGAATGATTATTTCTAATGAACCGGGAGTATATGTTGATGGTAAGTTTGGAATTCGTCATGAAAATGAAGTGATTGTTCGTAAAACAAACAAAAATGAATATGGACAATTCATGGAATTAGAAACAATTACTTTTGTACCATTTGATTTAGATGGTTTAGATGTAAGTTTATTAACTAAAGCTCAAAAAGATTGGTTAAATAACTATCATCAAGAAGTGTATGAAAAAATTTCTCCATCTTTAAATGATGAAGAAAAAGCATGGCTTAAAGAAGCAACTAGAGCAATTTAGTGAAACAGTTATTAGTATCACTACACTGTCCTAAGTGTGGCTGGGAAGGTTATCATTTATCACAACAAGTGATTATTCCTGATTTAGAACCAGATTTAAGAAGAGCAATGCTTGATGATAGTTACTTTAAAGCACCTTGTATGCATTGTGGTCAAATGATTAATTTCTTCCATGAATGTTTATATCAAGATAAAGCCCATGGCTTTGTCTTGTGGTTTAAACATCATGATAAAGTTACAAATAGTGAACATTTATATCAAGGAGAGAAATTAAAAAAACGCTACATGTTACATGGGATGAAAACTAGTGAGAAAATCAAAATGTTTGAAGATGGTTTTGATGATAAAACAATGAATTTATTAAAAAGCAAATTAAAGAAAACAAATATTCAATATTATGATTACCAACAATCTTTAATTTGGTTTACTAGTGATGAAGGCTTATTTGCAATTGATGATAAATATTATAATCAATTAGTGATAGAAGATAGCGATGAAGATTTTATCTTAGTAGAATAAAAAAGACTGATTCCATTATAATAGGAATCAGTCTTTTTGCTTAAATAAAGCATTTCTTTATAAATAAGTTCATATAATAAAAAAACAGGCATTGCCTGTTTATTAAGTAAAAATGGTGGAGCGTAGCGGGATCGAACCGCTGACCCCCTGCGTGCAAGGCAGGTGCTCTCCCAGCTGAGCTAACACCCCATTTGTTTACTGCTCGTATATAATAGCATAATTAATAAATGATTGTCAATAAAAAAGTTAAAAAAGATAACATGAGTTAAAACATATATGAAAACTTTATGAAAGAAACAAATAATGTTTCATAAATTAAGAAAATAATATAAAATATTTTCATAAAACTCTTTCATTTATTTTCGATTGTGCTATAATAAGAACAAGTTGTAAATGAATTACACGGAAAGGAAGGTATTAGATCATGGCCGAAAACAGAATTTATAACTTTGCAGCTGGTCCATCGACGCTGCCATTAGAAGTGCTAGAAAAAGCACAAGCACAAATGCTTAATTATGAAGGAAGCGGAATGTCCGTTATGGAGATGAGTCATCGTTCGAAAGCCTACGATGAAATCATTAAGACAACTCAAGCTCGCTTACGTAAAGTGATGAATATTCCAGATAACTATAAAGTATTATTCCTACAAGGAGGAGCAACATCACAATTCGCAATGGTACCATTAAACTTATTACAAAAAGGAAAAGCTGATTATATTGTTACAGGAAACTTTGCGAAAAATGCATATGTCGAAGCCCAAAAATATGGGGATATTAATTTAGCTGCTACAAGTAAAGAAGCTAATTTTACTTATATTCCTAAACAAGAAGAATTAAACTTAAGTGAAGATGCTGATTATGTTTACTTATGTGCTAATAATACAATTTATGGAACGGAATGGAAATATGTACCAGAAACTAAAAAAGTACCAATTGTTGCGGATATGAGTAGTAATATCTTATCTAAACCAATTGATGTGACTAAATATGGTTTAATCTTTGCCGGTGCACAAAAAAATATGGGATGTGCAGGATTAACTGTAGTAATTATTCGTGAAGATTTGATTAAAGAATGTAAACCATATACACCAGTAATGATGGATTATAAAGCACAAGCGGATAAAGATTCAATGTATAATACACCACCAACTTATGCTATTTATATTTTAGGTTTAGTCTTAGAATGGATTGAAAACTTAGGTGGATTAGAAGTAATGGAAAAACGTAATATTGAAAAAGCTAAATTGTTATATGACTATATCGATAGTAGTGATTTCTATACTAATCCAGTCAATAAAGAAGATCGCTCATTAATGAATGTTGTCTTTACTTCACCAAGTAAAGAATTAGATGCGAAATTTGCTAGTGAAAGTGCAGCGGCAGGAATGTCTAATTTAAAAGGACATCGCTCAGTTGGAGGAATGCGTGCATCTATCTATAATGCAATGAGTTTAGAAGGTGTAGAAACCTTAATTGAATTTATGAAAAAATTTGAAGCTGAAAATAAATAAGGAGAACGCTTATGAAAGTTAAATTGATGAATAAAATAGCCCAAGTTGGTTTAGATCAATTTAAGGCTGGATATGAATGTGATGTGGATTTTGATGACTATGATGCAATAATGGTTCGTAGTGCTAAATTACATGATGTGGAATTTGCGAAAAACTGTAAATGTATTGCGAGAGCAGGAGCTGGAGTTAATAATATTCCCCTTGAACGTTGTAGTGAAGAAGGAATTGTCGTTTTTAATACTCCAGGAGCTAATGCGAATGCGGTTAAAGAATTAGTTGTTTGTGGCTTAATTTTAGCTGGACGTAAAATTAGTCAAGGAATTGAATGGGTAAAAACTATTGAAGATGATGATGTTTCTAAAGCGGTTGAAAAAGGTAAAGCTAACTTTGTTGGTCCAGAAATTGCTGGTAAGACTTTAGGAGTTATTGGTTTAGGAGCAATTGGGGTAAAAGTAGCCAATGCTGCTAGTGCTTTAGGAATGAAAGTATATGGATATGATCCATATATTTCAGTTGATGCTGCTTGGACACTTGCTACCGATGTTAAACATGCTAAAGACTTAGATAAAATATATGATAAATGTGATTATATTACGATTCATGTACCATATATGGAATCAACTAAAAATATGATTAATGAAGATGCAATTAGTAAGATGAAAGATGGAGTTAGAATCTTAAACTTTGCTCGTGGAGGATTAGTTGATGAAAAAGCCTTAAAAGAAGCTTTAGATAATAATAAAGTAGCTTGTTATGTTACTGATTTCCCTAATGAAGATTTAATCAATCATGAAAAAGTAATTTCTTTACCACACTTAGGAGCTTCAACACCTGAAAGTGAAGATAACTGTGCAATAATGGCTGCCAAAGAAATTCAAGAATATTTAGAAAATGGAAATATTGTGAATTCAGTTAACTTACCAAATGTACAAGCTAAACAAGAATATAAAACAAGAATTTGTATTATTAATCGTAATATTCCTGAAGTTATTTCTAAACTATCAACACTACTTGGACAAATTGGTATTAATATTGAAAATATGATTTCCAAAGCTAAACAAAATTATGCATATACAATCTTAGAAACTGATAATGAAGTTAGTGATGAAATAATTGCGAAAATTAATGAAGCTGATAATATTGTTTATGCACGTAAAATTGAAAAATAAGTATCCATCAAGGGTACTTTTTTTATGTAAAATTTATTTTGATTATATCTCTATTTTTTTTTAAAGGGGTATGTTATAATGAAATAGAAACTATGAAAACGTATTCATAAAAGGAGGAGAATTTTAAATGAAAGCTTTAAAAGCACTATTGGCTTTAGCTATGGTTTTTGGTTGTTTATCATTACCAAGCGCTCAAGTAAAAGCAGCAACCTTAAAATCAGATGCTGATTTACAAGACAATAAAACAGCTGAGCCAGAAGCATGGGGAGTAACACCTAATGCAAATCAATACAAATACCAAAAAGATGAACTAGCAATGTTCGTTCACTTTGGTATGAACACATTCACTGGAAAATCATGGGGTGATGGTACTGAAAGTGAAAGTTTATTTAAATTAGAAACTTTTGATGCGGAAACTTTAGTAAAAGCTGCTTATGATGCAGGATTTAAAAAAGTTATCGTTACGGCTAAACACCATGATGGATTCTGTATTTGGGAATCAGAATATACTGAACATGATGTTACAACAAGTCCTTATGATGGGGATGTTTTAGCTGAAATTTCTCAAGCATGTACTAAATATGACTTAGATATGGGATTATACTTATCACCATGGGATGTAAATGCTGAATCATATGGTTACTATGATAAAGATGGTAATGCATTATGTGGAGCTGATGGAGAACCTTTAAATGGTAAATCATGGGATGAAGTTAAAAAATTAGACGTATTAGATTACGACGATTACTACTGTAACCAATTAACTGAAATCTTAAATAGTAAAGATGAAAACGGAAATTACAAATATGGTAATAATGGTAAATTCGTTGAAATTTGGATGGATGGAGCTAAAGGAAGTGGTTCTGCTGTTCAATATTACGACTTTACTCGTTGGTATGAAACAATTCAAAAATATCAAGGAAGTGAAGATAATCCTTGTATGGTATTCCAATGTGCTGGTTATACAACTGTTCACTGGATTGGAAATGAAAGTGGAATTGCTGGTAATACAACATGGTCTAAAATTGATGTAAATGAAGGAAACCGTACTGAAGCTTATAAAGACAATCAACAAGGTGCATACCGTGTAGGTTTTGAAAATGGTAACCAATGGTCAGTTCCAGAATGTGATGCCTTCATTTCTGGTGAATGGTTCTGGGCTGAACACAATAAAACACCTAAAAAATTATCTGAATTAGCTGATATTTACTTTAATTCAGTTGGACATGGAGCTACTTTATTATTAAACGTTCCACCTAACAACCAAGGTAAAGTTGACCAAGCTATTTTAGATCGTTTAGCTGAATTTGGGGAAAATATTAAAGAAACATTTGATGAAAACTTAGCTAGTGACGCAACAATGTATGCTGATAGCGTATTAGGTGATGATATTAAATTTAAACCTGGTAACGTAATTGATGGTAAAGATGAAACTTATTGGGCACCAGCTGATGGAGCTACTAGTGGACAATTAGTAATTGATTTAGATGAAACTACACAATTTGATGTTATCTCAATTGAAGAAGCTATTCAATTAGGACAACGTATTAAAGAATATAAAGTAGAATATTCTAATGATGATGGAGCTACTTGGAAAACAATTCAAACAGGAACTACAATTGGTCCTAAACGTTTAATTCGTATTCCAGCTGTTAAAGCTGATAAAGTAAGAATTACAGTTAGCGCAACATCTTCTTCACCAATTATTAGTGAAGTTGGATTATTCAAAGCAAGTGAAGGATTTGCTTTAAATTCACCAATTCCTGAAGGATTAGTTACAGTAGATAATACTGATAAAGATACTTCTGATGGAAATGGATTTACATACAGTGGATGGTATCAAGAAAATGGAGTTCAATATACTAATGGTACTAACATGTATGCTACTAATGGTGAATTAACATTAACATTCAAAGGAAGTAAAGTATACTTAATTGGTACTTTAGATCCTAACCATGGTACTGCTGATATTTATATTGATGGTGTAAAAGTTGATTCAATTAATACTTACCAATCTTCACGTCAAGTTGGAGCTGTTATTTATGAAAGTGATGATTTAACTTATGGAAGCCACACATTAAAATTAGTTGGAACTGGAAAAGCTATCGGTATTGAAGCAGCAGCTGTTTTAGATAACGATGGTAAAGGAGCTATTGAATTTGAATATGCAACTTACAATGTACCTGAAGACAGTGATAACGTTGTAACTATTAAACGTATTGGTGGTTCTAAAGGTGAAGTTAGTGTAAATGTTAAAGCTACTCCAGGTTCTGCTGTTCAAGGTGACTTTGATGCTAACTTTGCACAAGTAGTAACTTTTGCTGATGGTGAAGTAGAAAAAACAATTACAATTAAAACTAAACGTAATACAAACCAAACTAATAACCAATACTTTACATTAACTGTATCACAACCAACTAATGGAGCAGTTATTGGATTCAATGAAAAAGCTAAAATGGTTATTAAAGACTACGATACAAATACTAAAGATGAATTACAAGCATTATATAATTCAGTTAAATCTTATACAGTAGCTGATTACGATGGTGGATGGGAAGCATTTGCTCAATGGTTAAGCTTCGCAGAAGCTGAATTAGCTAAAGAAGATGGTGAATATGGTAAAGCTTATGTAAACTTAACTTTAGCTATCGAAAAATTAGTTGAAGCTGGTGGATATAGTGAAGAAACTCCATATGTATTCCCAAGTGAAGTAAATGCTACTAATACATTAGAAGTTGAACGTAGTATCTTAGAAAACAGTGGACCTGCTAATGAACAATGGAAATTAGAAGTTGCAACTGGTGATTGGGCAAGTAATGGAAAATTTGTTAACTGTATTAATGAAGGTGACAAAGTTATGATTCCTTATACTGCATCAGTAGCTGGAACTTATAAAGTTGTTTTACAATACCGTTCAGGAGCTACAACTAACAAATTAGTATGGACTGATAGCAACAATAATATTGTAGCTGGAGAACAAGTAGCTGGAAATGATGATCAACATGTAACAAAAACAGTAGAATTCAATATTACTATTAATAAAGCTGGTAGTGGAGTATGGACATTTACCGGACCAAGTGAACAAACTTGTCAAATGGATAAAATGGATATTACTTTAGTTGAAGTTAAAGCTGAAGTTGAAACTTTAAGTGACTTAGTTAAAGAAGCTCAAGCAATTAAAGCAGATAACTACACTAGTGAATCTTTTGCGAAATTAACTAAAGCTATTGAAGATGCACAAGCTGTATTAGCTAAAGAAAACCCAACTGCTGATGAAGTAAATGATGCTATTGCTGCTTTAACTAATGCTATTAATACTTTACAAGCTAAAGCAATTGATGAAAGTACATTAATTAATACTGAAGCTAATAAAAATAAAGTAAGTGTTATTGCGAAAACTAGTGAAGCTGATAGTGATTATGCAACTAATGTATTAGATTACAACAACCAAACTAAATGGCACTCAGATTGGGGTGCAAGTGCTACTTTACCACAATCAATTAGCTTTGATTTAGGAAAAGTTTATAACTTAACTGATGTAACATTTATTCCTCGTTTCGATGATGGATTAAGTGGATCTCACAATGGAGATATCTTAAAAGCTAAGATTTATGTAAGTGAAGACAACAACTTTACAGATGAAGACTTAGTAGGAACATTTGAATGGGCACATGGTGATCGTGGATTTGATGATCGTGGAGCTAAACGTGCTTTCTTAGGTGAAAACGTAAGTGGACGTTATGTGAAATTTGAAGCTATTGAAACATTTGGAGCTGATACTTCAAACAAATATGCTTCTATGGCTGAAATTAGATTCTATGGAACAAGTGATGAAGTAGATCCAGTAGTAGTTGATAAAACAGCATTAAATACAGCAATTAGTGAAGCTAATAAAGTAAACAAAGCTGATTATACTGATGAATCAGTTATTAACTTAGAAGCAGCTTTAAGCGATGCTGAAGCTATTAGAAATAAAGATGATGCTACTCAAACTGAAGTAGATGCTGCTACTAAAGCCTTAAATAATGCAATTAGCGCATTAGTTAAAAAACCAGTAGTAAATAAAGCTGAGTTAGAA
>CAZQJH010000020.1:0-16968 GCA_964593515.1 uncultured Erysipelotrichaceae bacterium | reverse complement strand
AATTAATTTTACTAATTCTTCACTTTCTTCATCAACACAACAAATCATTTCAACTTCATCATCATGAATTAAAGAATGATAAGTTTCTTTAATATCATCTAAAGTTAACTTAGTAATATATTCTTTTTTATTATAAGCACTAAATCCTAAAGGATATTCTTCACTACAATGTTTAAATCCTTCAAGAATTACTTGCGTTTTCACATCATCTTCCATTGATTCAATTTTAGTTAGTAATAATTGCTTATTTTCTTCTAAAATTTCTTCCGTAAATAAAGGTTCAAATAATAAATCATGGTAAAAAGATAAGCAATCTTCTAGATAATTAGGATCATCAATCATTGATGGTTTCAAAAAACGCATTCTAAAATCAGTAACAAAACGATAACCATAACCAGTATTAGTAATACTGCATTGTGCATTATATAATTCATCACGTTTAGCAATCATTTTTTCTTTAGTTGGATATTTAACACAACGATCTTGTAACATAAAAGCTAATAATGCTTTTCTTGCATTAATATTTTCATCATTTACACATGAAAATCGTAATGATAAACCATAATCTTTAAATTTACTTGTCTTGACCCATGAAATTTTCATAAAAAACCTCCTTTATTGCTAGTATTGCCATTATTCATCAGCATATACATCTTCATATTTTACTAATACTTCACGTGGTTTACTACCACGACTTGGTCCGATAATTCCTTGTTCTTCCATCAAATCAACTAATCGAGCCGCTCTAGCATATCCAACTGAAAATTTGCGTTGAATTAAAGATGTCGATGCTTTACGTGTTTCAATAACGAATGATTTAACCTCATCAAATAATGGATCTTGGATTTCAATTACATCATCATCGTCATTAGATTCAACACTTTCTAATAATAAGAAACGATCATCAAATTTAGGTTTAGCTTGTTGGGAAACAAAGTTACAAATCTTCTCAACTTCATTATCTGAAACATAAACACCTTGAACACGAAGCGGAACATTACTATCACGAGGAACATATAACATATCTCCATTACCTAATAAACGCTCTGCTCCTTGTTGATCGATAATCGTACGTGAATCAACATTACTAGAAACTTGAAAAGCAATACGTGATGGGATATTAGATTTAATAACCCCAGTAATAACATCAACACTAGGTCGTTGCGTTGCGACTATTAAATGAATTCCTGCTGCTCTAGCTAATTGCGTAATTCGTTGAATACTCGCTTCAACTTCTTTACTAGCTGCTAACATTAAGTCAGCTAATTCATCAATGATAACAACTAACCAAGGCATCTTATCTAATTCTTCACTAGGATTAGCTTTTAAATAATCATAATATCCT
The DNA here is from genome assembly GCA_964593515.1 of uncultured Erysipelotrichaceae bacterium. GTDB lineage: Bacteria > Bacillota_I > Bacilli_A > Erysipelotrichales > Erysipelotrichaceae > JAXJYR01. The sequence continues at coordinate 15,623 of CAZQJH010000020.1, read as the reverse complement.
TCAATATTTTTTACCCCTAATTTAGCAAAAATGTCATAACGTTTTTCCATCATTTTCACAACCACTTTTAAAGAACGATTAGCTTGTTCCCCATCAGTAATAACTGGGGCAATTAAATGTGGTACATTTTTATATGGTGTAAATTCAACCTTTTTAGGATCAATTAATAACAATTTAACTTGATCTGGGGTAGTACGCATTAAAATCGAAGTAATAATTGAATTCACACATACACTTTTACCACTACCAGTAGCTCCAGCAATTAATAAGTGTGGCATTTTATTTAATTCCCCATAAATACAATTACCACTTAAATCTTTACCTAAAGCAATTAATAAAGATTTATTTTTTAAATCATTAGGGACATTAGTTAATAATTCACGCATACTTACAGTATTTTTTTTCGCATTAGGAATTTCAATTCCTACCGCACTTTTTCCCGGAATTGGTGCTTCAATACGAATTTCACTAGCTGCTAAAGCCATTTTAATATCTTGTTGAAGCGAACTAATTTTATTAACTCTAACTCCTAAATCCGGTTTAATTTCAAATCTTGTAACAGTAGGTCCAATCTGAATTGCTACTAATTTAGCTTTAACCCCAAATTGTTCTAATAATTCTATTAAACGCTGACCACATTCACTAGCTGATTTTTGATTAGTATTATCTTTATTTTTCTTACTAACATCATCTAATAAATTAATTGAAGGTAAACTATAAGCATCAATATCAAAAGCAAATTGTGATACAAAAGTATCTTTTTTCCCAATTACATTTTCGATAATTTCAATATTTTCGCTTTGCTTACTTGTTTTCTCTTCTTTCTTTTCGATTGTTGTGGGAATAGAAATAGGTAATATTTCTTCCCTTTCACTTTCTATTTCAACTTGATCTTGCTTATTTGAAGGTTGTTTATCTTCATGCTCAACTAAATTTTCAATTTCACGTTTAGTTTCTTTTTTCTTTTGTTTTTCTTTATTTTTTTGTGCTTTTTCTTTAGCTTTTTTAATACCTTGTTCTTTAATATTTTTTAAATAAAGACCAATTCTTCCACTTAATAATAAACATATAGCTAAAATAGCTAAAGCAACTAAGACTACTTTAGTACCAGTTATATCAAATAAAACCGTTAATAGACTTATAAAAAAAGCACCAATAATACCACCAGCAAAACTTAATTGTCCTTTAAACATAGCAACAGTATTAGTTACATAATTAAATAATATATCAAAACCCTTTAAATCTTCACTTGGAAAAGCTGATGCAACCATCCATACAAATAATAAGAAAAAGATAGCCAATAAATATCTCATAGAGATATTTATGACTCTCTTTTTCCATAGTAACGATATTGCAACAACAATCATCAGCAAGAAGAAAAGAGCATATAAATTACCAACTAAATATTTCATAATATTAGCTAAGGTAACTCCTACAAAACCTAATTCTAAAATAGCAATAATTGATAAAGTTATAATTAAAAATGCTCCTAAATATAATGCAATAATTGAATCCATTTTTAATTTACTTTTATTTTTGCTTACTTTGCTCTTTTTTGCCATGATTATCACCTATTTAATTTCAATAATTACTGGTAAAACCATTGGTCTTTTTCCAGTTTCTTTCAATAAGTAACGTTGAATTGAGCTTTTAGCTTCATTTCGAGCTTCACTAGCATCAAAATATAAACGATCAGCAAAACTATTTACCGTTTCTTCCATAATTTCACCAACTTGTTTAATAATATAATCAGCATCTTTTAAATAAATTAAACCACGAGTTTGTACATCAGGTCCATTAATAACTCGTTTAGTACGACCATCAACCCCTACTCCAATAATCATAACTCCATCAGTTGATAAAGCTTCACGATCACGTAAAACATGTCCAGTAACATCTAAATCTAAGTTACCATCAACCATTGTTTCTTTAGGTTCACAAATCGTAGTAACTGATTTTAAGAATTGATTTTCAAAGTATGCCGCTTGACCATTTTCTAATAAGATTATACGATCAGCTGTAAGTCCCATTGATATACCTAAATTAGCATTTAAGTATAAATGACGATACTCACCTTTAACTGGAATATAATACTTAGGTTTAAATAAATAAATCATCATTTTTAAATCTTCAACTGAAGGATGCATTGATAATACTTTCTTCGGATCTAAAACATGGATTTTTCCATTTTCTTTATAAATTTCATTTTCCATATTATTAGCATCAATTTCTGTACCACTAACAATTGGTGAAGCAATTACAATCGTATCACTAGCTCTAAAACGAACAATTTGATCTTCATGGTTAGCAATATTAGTCATTGTTCTAAATAAGTTTTTACCATTACCACAAATTAAAACAACAACATCTTCCATATCATCATTAAATTGACGATCATTTAGCATAATTTCTTTAGGAATACGATAATATTTCATTTCTTCTAAGATTTTTAATAAACCACGTACATAATCACTATAAATATAAACTTTACGTTGTTTTTTACGAGCTAATTCAATAATTTCAATAATTCTAAATAAACTTTGAGAATAACATGAAATTAAAATACGTGAATTACTAGCTGAGAAAATAGGTTCAATTAAATTTTTAATACGATGAAGTGGTGCAGTATGTCCACTACGTTCAATTCCTTGTGACTCAGTTAATAAAGCTAAAACACCCTTTTTACCAATATCACTTAATTCATTTAAATCAGTTAAGTATTCTTCTTTCAACATGTCATAATCAATGATAAATTCTCCAGTATAAACAATATATCCTTGATCAGTATTAATCGCAATCCCAAAATTATCTGGCATTGAATGTGTCATTGGGAAAGTTCTTACTTCTACCCCTTTAATTGTTTGTTTACTTAAACGATTAACGACATTAATTTTATGTCCTTTTATTTTTTCTTTCTTAAAAATATCATAAATAATATTAGCTGTTAATGCTCCAGTATAAATTGGGGCATCAATACTTTTTACTAATTGTGGTAATGCTCCCATAATATCATCATGAGCATGGGTAATAAATATACCCGCAATACGATCTTTATTTTCAACTAAATATGAAAAATCAGGAATAATATATTCTACTCCTAATAATTGTGTATCTGGATATTTTAAACCAGCTTCAATGACAAAAATCACTTGATTAACTTCCACAACATACATGTTCTTTCCGTTTTCATCTTGACCACCAAGTGCAAATATACGTACTTGATCCATAAATTATATCCTCCTATTGTACTTATTATCGATTTACATTATATTCCCTTGCAAACTACTATAAATATTATAGCACTTTTCTATTATAAGTAAAATGTAAATTTATAAGCCAAATAAAAAAAGTAGCATGATGCTACTTTAATAACTCTCCATTAAATGAGAATGTTTTACATTCAGTAATTTTAACATTTACAATACTTCCAACTTCAACATTTTCACCTACAAAGTTAACTAATTTATTATCTTCAGTATATCCTGAATAAGTATTTTCATTTTTCTTACTTACTCCATCAACTAAAACTTTAACTTCTTTACCTAAGTATGTTTGATGTTTAGCTAAAGCATGTTTGTTCCAACAATCATTCAATGCTTTTAAACGCGCACTTTTTACTTCATCACTGATACAATCTTCCATACGCGCAGCTGGAGTACCTTCACGTGGTGAGTAAATAAATGTATAGGCATTATCGAATTTACATTCTTCCATTAAATCTAAAGTGTGTTGGAATTGTTCATCCGTTTCATTAGGGAAACCAACAATAATATCAGTTGAAATTGCACAATTAGGCACTGTTTCTTTAATTTTGTAGAATAAATGCATATACTGTTCTTTAGTATAACGTCTTCCCATTAATTTTAATACTTCATCATCTCCACTTTGTGCTGGTAAGTGAATAAATGGCATAATATTAGGATATTTACCAATTACTTCAACCATTTCATCAGTGAAATCACTTGGATAACTAGTAGTAAAACGAATACGTTCAATTCCTACTTTAGCTACTTCTTCAAGTAAAACTTTAAATCCTTGATCCATATTTAAATCTTTACCATAAGCATTAACATTTTGCCCTAATAAAGTAACTTCTTTATAACCTTGTTCTTTTAATTCTTTAACTTCAGCTACTACATCTTCTAATAAACGAGAACGTTCTTTACCACGAGTATAAGGTACAATACAGTATGTACAGAATTTATCACAACCATACATAATATTAACCCAAGCTTTATGATTACCAAAACGTTTTACCGGTAAGTTTTCAATAACTTCTCCTTCTTTTGATAATACTTCAACACAACGTTTATGATTCATCATTGCATCATAAAGTAAAACTGGTAAACGATGAATATTATGTGTACCAAAAATTAAGTTAACATGACGATGTTTTTCTAATAAGATATTCACAATTTCTTCTTCTTGGGACATACATCCACAAACCCCAATAATTAAATCAGGATTTAAACGTGATAATTTCTTTAAAGCTCCAATTTCACCAATTACTTTATCTTCAGCATTCTTACGAATTGCACATGTATTTAAAATAATTACATCCGCTTCTTCTTCATTTAAAACAGGTGTAAAACCTAATTGTTCTAAAATACCAGCAATTGTTTCTGAATCACGTTCATTGGCTTGACATCCATAAGTACGTAAATAATACTTTTTATCTAAACCAATATTACGAATTTCCATTGGAATTTCAAATAAACTTTTTTCAATTACAATTTCTTTTTTTGTTCTTTTTTGTGCTTCACGTAAATTAGGTAAAGCCCATCCAGGTTGTTTTTTTACCATATTAACCTCCACTATAAGTTATATATAAATAGAATAAAAATCTATACAAAAAGCTTTAAAAAAACCAAGTATGGTTACTTGGTTCTATAAAGAGATTGCTTCAACTGGACATGTTCCAACACATGCACCACAGCTAATGCAACTTCCTTCATCACATACTGATTTTCCTTCATCGTTCATTGATAAAGCTCCAACAGGACATCCACCAGTACAAGCTCCACATCCGATACAAGCATCAGCGTTAATTACTACAGCCATCTTCATTCCTCCTTGTCTATAATTCTTAAACATTATACCAATTTTTACTTCATCTTTCAAGGTTTACCCTAAAATATATAAAAAAACTAGTACAATCAAGTACTAGTTTTCAATATTTTCTGGTCTAATTTGAATTCTTTCAATTCTTTTCGCACGATTAGTATCTTCATCAATTTCAACTAATGCTCCACAAAGAATTCCTTCACCTTTAGCAATTGTATATTTAGTTTTTTTATTAGAAGTAAAACGTGTAAGAATTTCTTCAACATCTCTTCCTAATACACTAGTATAAGCACCACACATCCCTAAATCAGTAATAGCCGCACAACCATAAACAATTCGTTCATCGGCTGTTTGAACATGGGTATGTGTCCCAACAATTGCACTTGCTTTATCAGCAAAGTTATATGTAAAAGCTATTTTTTCACTTGTTGCTTCTCCATGTAAATCAACTAAATAAATATCAGCTTTGACTTCATCTAGAATTTTTGAAAAAGCATCGAAAGGACTTTCTAAGCTATTATACATAAAGACTTCACCTAAAAAATTACATACTGCAATTTTTTTACCTTTGCATTCGACAATGACAACATTTCTTCCTACTTCTAATGGTTCCATATTAGCAGGACGTACTAAATGATTTACTCCTTCAATAAATCCATAAATATGATCATTAGAGAAAGTATGATTTCCCATTGTAATTACATCAATTCCATAATCACGTAATTGACGATAAATTTTAGCAGTAATACCTTTACCATGGGCTGCATTTTCCCCATTAGCAATAACTAAATCAACTTGATATTGTTCTTTAAGTTTTCCTAAGTTTTCTCTTACTACCTTACGACCACTTTCACCAACAATATCACCTAAAAATAAAATATTCATTATTTAGCTAACTCACTAGTTCTAACTTCACGAATAACCGTTACTTTAATTTGACCTGGGTAAGTTAATTCAGCTTCAATCTTATCACGAATATCGCGTGCTAATTTATGACAAGCTAAATCATCTAATTTTTCTGGTACAACCATTACACGCACTTCACGACCAGCTTGAATTGCAAATGTTTTATCAACCCCATCGAATGATTTAGAAATAGTTTCTAATTGTTCTAAACGGTTAATATAGTTTTGTAAAGCTTCATAACGAGCTCCAGGACGAGCAGCAGAGATAGTATCAGCTGCAATTACTAAGTTACTAATTAAGAATTTAGGTTCAACTTCACCATGGTGTGATTGAATAGCATTTAATACTACTTCTTTTTCCCCATGTTTTTTACAGAATTTGTATCCTAATTCAATATGACTTCCTTCAACTTCAAAGTCCATTGCTTTACCAATATCATGTAATAAACCAGCACGTTTAGCTAATTGTTGGTTTAATCCTAATTCAGCAGCCATCATACCAGCTAAATGAGCTACTTCCATACTGTGTTGTAAAGCATTTTGTCCATAAGAATAACGGTATTTTAAACGACCAATCATTTTAATGATTTCACGATCAATACGTCCAATACCTAACTTAAAGACTGTTTCTTCTCCTGTTTTCATAATGTTAGCATCCATTTCTTTTTGAATTTTTGCCACCACTTCTTCAATACGTCCTGGTTGAATACGTCCATCTTTAATTAAGTGTTCTAAAGCTAGACGAGCAACTTCACGACGAATTGGATCAAAACAAGAAATAGTAATTGTTTCTGGAGTATCATCGATAATTAAATCTACTCCTGTAGCTTGTTCAATCGCTTTGATATTACGACCTTCACGACCAATAATTCTACCCTTCATTTCTTCAGATGGTAATGAAACTACTGAAACAGTACGATCTAATGATTCTTCTTGTGAAATACGTTGAATACTTAAAGCCACAATATTTCTTGCAATATCATCAGCTTTAGCTTTAGCTTCTTCTTCGCGATCTTTAATATAAGCTACAAGCTCTTTTTCCATACGTTTTTCAGTAATAGACATTAATTCTTCTTTAGCTTCAGTAGTAGACATAGCTGCTACTCTTTCAAGTTCAACTACTTGAACATCGATTTTTTCTTGTAATTCTTTATCTTTTTTGTCAAGCATTGCCATTTTTTCTGAAATTTGTGCACTTTTTACATCAATTTGTTTTTCTTTATTAGCTAAAGTTTCATCACGGAAGTTTAAATTATCCTCACGTCTTAACAATTTATTTTCCATATCGGTAACTTCTTGTTTGCGTTCTTTAATTTCTTTTTCCGCTGCTAATTTTAAATCATGCGCTTGAGTGCGTCCGTCAAGTACTGCTTGTTTAACGGTAGCATCTGCTTTTGTTTCAGCTTCTTTGATTAACAATTCGGCTTTTTGTTTAGATCTATCTAATCCAATTTTGGAACATATTAACATGATAACAATTCCAACAACAATACCGGCTGAAAGTGACAAAACGATAAATAGAATTGTAGCTAATCCCATATTCTATTCCTCCTTTATCAACGAGACCAAAAAATCCCCATGTATTATTTTACCTAAAATTGTGTGATTTCTCAACTATTATCTGTAATTTTTGTACTTTTTTTAATTATTCTGTAAACGTTATCATCACTACCTAAAAAAAACAACTCAAATAGAATAACTCTAATTGAATTGTTTTTATTCAATTATTCTCCTCTTTTTTCGGCCATTGCTTTTTTTAGTTTTTCATCTAATTGAGCAAATAATTCCGGTGAATTTCGTAATAAATTTTTGACAGCTTCTTTCCCTTGACCAAGTTTCTCACCTTCATAAGAGAACCAAGCTCCACTTTTATTAACAATTTCATAATCAACACATAAGTCTAATAATTCACTTACATAACTGATACCTTCTCCATACATAATATCAATACTAGTTGATTTAAATGGTGGTGCAACTTTATTTTTCACAACTTTAACATTAACTTTATTACCAATAATATCACTACCATTTTTAATTGCTTCACTACGACGAATTTCAATACGAACACTTGAATAGAATTTTAAAGCACGACCTCCAGGAGTTGTTTCTGGATTTCCATAAAAGACTCCAACTTTTTCACGTAATTGGTTAATGAAAATAGCTGTACATTCGCTCTTATTCATTACCCCACTTAATTTACGCATTGCTTTAGACATCAAACGAGCTTGTAATCCTACTTGAGAATCACCCATTTCTCCATCTAATTCAGCTTGTGGTACTAAAGCAGCTACACTATCTACTACCACTAAATCAATTGCTTGAGAGCGCACTAACATTTCTGTAATATCTAATGCTTGTTCCCCACTATCTGGTTGTGACAAAATAAGTTCATCAATATCAACCCCTAAATTACGTGCATAAATTGGATCAATCGCATTTTCGGCATCAATAAAAGCAGCACGACCTCCTCTTTTTTGTACTTGGGCAATTGCATGAAGGGCTAATGTTGTTTTACCACTTGATTCTGGCCCATAAATTTCGATAATTCTTCCCTTAGGATATCCACCAATCCCAAGACATTCATCAATTTTAATTGAACCTGAAGGAATCGCGTCAACTTCAACAGCTGCACGATCACCTAATTTCATAATACTACCTTTACCATATTGCTTTTCAATCGCTTTAATGGCATCTTTTAATAAGGTTTCTCTATTATCTTCCATAATCTATCCTCTCTAGTTTTACATACTTTCTAAAACTACATCTTTTAATTTAATAAAATATTGTACTCCGCTAATTAAAGATACTAAACAAGCAGCCCATAATAAGATTTTATCCATTGATAAACCAATAAATACAAATGGTACATTATTTAAAATAATAACAATAATCGCAAACATTTGTAATACTGTTTTTAATTTACCTAATAAACCAGCTGCTACTACTTTACCTTTATTACTAGCACTCATTCTTAATCCATCAACAATTGTATCACGACCAATCATTAATAAAACCGCTACTACAGAAATATCTCCACTCCATGCAAATAAAATTAATAAAGTATTGACTAATAATTTATCAGCAATTGGATCAATAAATTTTCCAAAAGAAGTAATTAAATTATATTTACGTGCAATAAATCCATCTAAAAAATCAGTAATTGATGCAACAGCAAATAATAATAAAATAATAAGATCACTAAAAGTAATCGTTACATATCCACTTGCAATTCGAAAAACAAAACATTCAGGTAATTTTAACCAAATATATACAATAGCAATAATTGGTACTAATGCTATTCTAAATAATGACAATTTATTCGGTGTATTCATATAACTCTCCTATCTTTAATGTTAAAGTTTCAGTTGGACAAACTCCTGGCCATAATGAAGGATTAATTGAATCATCAGTTTTTAAAACTTGACCATTAACTTCAATATGTACTTCAACCATACATCCATACCATAATGAAATAGTGGTATTATCATCAATAACCACTTCATTTCTAGCTTTAGTTCCAATTTTATAAGTTTGTGAATCAATAGTATTATTACCATTAATGGTTGCACTATAACCACAATTAGAACCATTAAAAGTAGATTCAATTACTAAAGTATCACCTTTCTTTAAATTATTAATAGTATATGTAGTAATACCATCTTTCACAATTTCCATTTCTTTAACTTCTTCATTATCTTTGATAACTTCATTATTATCAGAATTATTATCTACATCAATCTTTTCATCATCAACTGATGCTACAGGAATTTTTTCAGCAGTAGCTTCATCATTTTTAATTGGACGATTATCTTTAGTTAAAAAGATAATTGAACCAACAACAACACAAATAACCACCACTCCAACAATAACAAGAGTAATTAATGAAGTATCAATCTTTTTAGTTTTATTAAGAAAACGATCTCCTCTTGATACATATTTATTATTACCAACAATCGTTAAAGGTTTATGTTTATCAATATTTTTCTTTATTTCTTCATGTTTTACTTCTTCTATTTTTAAAGTGCTAGTAGTGAAATCATCAACACTTTTTCTTAAATCATCTTTCAATTCATCAAAATCTATATTAACTGCATCACAATATGCTTTAACAAAATAACGTAAATAAGCTAAATCATCATTAAAAAAAGATAAGTCCCCACTTTCAATAGCTTTAATATGTTTAAGCGTTAAACGAGTTCTTTTAGATATTTCTTCAATACTAAGATTTAATGCTTTACGTCTTTCCTTCAATATTTCAGCAATTTTCTCCATTTTCCTACCTCATTACTCTTTTACTCTATCATATTATATCAATGTTTTTATGAAAAGTAAATTTTATTATGTGCGTTTTCAAAATATAACACAATTTGACATTAAAATCACAAAAAAAGTGATTATTTACTAAAATAATCACTTTGAAAACAACATTGCATAAGCCATGTTCTGTACTTCCTAATGGAAGTGGCAGTTATTTATCTGTGTATTACTACACCTTCGCGATAGTTTCGATTCACCTCTTGAAGTTCCCCTACCAAATTTGGGTTTCTCGCTTGTGGGGTTTACCCGTTCCACCTCTTAAATTTCTTTAAGAGCTCGTCTCTGTGGCACTTTTAAAGTGACTTACCATAGCAAAACCTTAGGTAAGTCATCAGCCGTCACTTACGTGCCTAGACTTATTTATTAATCTAGCACAAACACTACAATCATCACAGATTGTGCGAGCATGGACTTTCCTCTAACTAATTAATAGCCAGCAACTGCCGCAATGTTATTATTTTTCCATATTTGAAAAAACCGCATTTTCTAAACGTGTAATTCTTTTAATAAGATCTACATTATCAATGCCAGCAGGTTTTTGCTTCTCTTGATTCAATTTAGCTTCTAACTCATGAATACGTCCAATCAATTCTTGACTTTGTTTTTCATAAGTATGAATCGTATCTCCTAAAGTTTTAATCATTTTTTCATATTGTTCATAATCTTGAATAATTAAATCTAAAAAATGATCTACTTCTAAAGGGTCATAACCTTTAAAATCTACATTAAATTTCTTATCATAAATTTCTTGTAAAGTTAATTGAAATCGTTTTTCCAAAGTAATCACCTACCTTTTAATAGTTTCTCAAATATTCCTTTAAAAAGCAAGTGTTTTTTTTAATTATCACTTAAATTCTAACAATTTTATATCGTTTTAAAGGCAAGTATAGAAAAATAATCTAAAATTGTATATAATAGAAATGGTGATTAAATTGATTGGATATCCGAATAAACAACAAAAAAGAGTTTCCAATGATACTTTATATGGACACAGTCCACGTGGAATGTCATTAGAAAGCGAATTAAATGAATCAAATGAATATTATCGTATTAGTGATCGTGCTTTAATTTATAAAAAGCCTACCCCAGTTCAAGTTGTACGCGTTGATTATCCAGCTCGTAATAAAGCTAAGATTGTGGAAGCATACTATAAAACACCTAGTACAACTGATTACAATGGGATTTATCGAGGTAAAGCAATTGATTTTGAAGCAAAAGAAACTCGTTTAAAAACCTTATTTCCCTTTACTAGTATTCATCCTCATCAGATTGAACACTTAAAAAAGGTTTTATACCATCAAGGAATTGGTTTTCTAATTATTCGTTTTTCACTATACAATGAAACATATCTTATTGAAGCAAGTTATGTCATTAAGCAATATGAAAATCCAGATAAAAAATCTTTAACCTATCAAGAAATAAAAAAAGTTGGATTTTTAATTGAAGAAGGATACCAACCTCGTCTAAAATACTTAGATATTATTGACGAGTTGTATTTTAAGGAGGATTAACAAATGGCACGAAAGAAAAAAGAAAGTAAAAAAATATTACAAAGTATTGTAATTATCTTCTTATGTTCAATTTTAATCGGTGGTACTACTGGTTTTTTCTTACTAAGTCATATTATTGGTAAGGTAAATGAACAAGAAATGACTTTAAAAGATAAAATCTTCAATCTTGAACCCACGACAGTTTATGATCGAAATGGTAAAGTTATTGCGGAAATTGGAGCTGAAAGTCGGGAAATTATTACTTATGAACAAATCCCACAAGTTACCATCGATGCCTTTTTAGCAATTGAAGATTCACGTTATTTCAAACATAATGGTTTTGACTTACCTCGTTTCTTATCAAGTGCGGTTAATAATATTCGTTCATCATCTTTTGCTCAAGGTGGTTCAACCTTAACAATGCAAACAATTGATAACTTTATTATTAAACCTAAAGAAGAAAAAGATGCTAAAGAAGGAATTACTTATAATGCTTTTCAAAAAATTGAAAGCAAAATCCAAGAAATTTATTTAAGTATTCGTCTAGAATCATTAATGAGTAAAGAAGAAATTATTACTGCTTATTTAAATAAAATCAACTTTGGATATACTACTCGAGGAATTCAACGTGGTGCCCAATATTATTTCGGTAAAAACGTTGAAGAATTAAACCTAAGCGAAAGTGCTTTTTTAGCCGGAGTAATTAATGCCCCTAACAGTTATAATCCATATTATGGTTTTGATAGTACTAACGATATTAATTACTACCAACAAGCTATTAATCGTCGTAATGATACTTTAAATCAAATGTTGAATCATGGTTATATTACTAAAGAAGAACATGATTTAGCCACTTCTTGTGAATTAGCTTTCCAATTAAACGGTTCAGGAAGTGAAACTTCTAACCCATATCAAGCTTATATTAATGCTGCGCTTCATGAAGCTCGTGAAATAACTGGAGAAGATCCTGTTACTACCCCAATGAAGATTTATACAGCTTTAGATACTAATGCTCAAGATGCTATCAATAAGGTATTAAATAATGAAGTTATTAATATGCCTGACAATGAATATTATCAAGTTGCTACTTCAATTATTGATAATGCAACTGGTGAAATTGTAGCTATTGGAGCTGGATTTGATAATCCTTATACAACTACTTATCGTGATCGTGCTAATAATGAACGTCATCAACCTGGTTCAACTGTTAAACCATTAATTGATTATGCTTTAGCTTTTGATGAATTAGGATGGTGTACACAAAGAGTACTAGATGATTCTAAATTAGAAATTTATGGTCAACCTAAGAAAAATTATGATAATCAATTCCATGGTAAAGTAACGATTGAACGTGCATTATCACAGTCATTAAATATTCCAGCTTTTAAAACATTACAAGCATTAGTTGATGAAAAAGGTTACGATTATATGCGTGATTATATGCGTAAGTTAGGTTTTGATGAATCTGTATGCGAAAAATTTGACTTATTATTTGCAATTGGTGGAGCTAACTTCTTAGCATCACCTACGCAAATGGCTAATGCCTTTAGTATCTTTGCTAATGAAGGTCAATATAAAGAAGCAACAATGATTCAAAAAATTGAATATAAAGATAATAGTAAAACATTTACACCAAGTGCTACTACAACGCAAGTTATTTCTTCACAAGCTGCCTTTATGATTTCTGACTTATTAAATAAAGCAGTTGTTGGTGAATGGAGTGGATATAACTTTATGGCTAGTTCATTTGCTGGATGTGGATATCCAGTATATGGTAAAACTGGTACGAGTGACTGGGGTGATTTCTCTCAACAAGTTGGAGGAAGCATTCAAGATATTTGGATGGTAAACTATACTAGTGAATATACAATTGCAACATGGACAGGATTTGATGCTCGTGTTGATGGATATTCATATATTTCAAGCAATGTTCAAAACATGAATATTCCTGGTCGAATTAACCGTTATTTATTTGATACTATTTCATATCAACCACATAAAATTGCGAAACCTAATGGTGTTAGTGAATATGGTGGTGGTTATATCAAAACTGAATTCTTAGCTGATGCGGCAAAGAATAACCCAGAAACATTAGTTAATATGTCTAAAGACTTGGAAGCTTTACAAGATTTAATTGAACAATTATCAAAATTAGATCCAAGTAATTATGATGCTGAATCATTCAAAAACTTACAAGCAATCCTTAAAGAAGCTGAAGATTTAATTAGTGATTATACTTCTGATGAAGATGTTAAAGATGTATTAAATCGTTTAAATGTAGCTAAAGATAACTTAGTATCTATTGCTGATAACAATCAATTACAATCATTATGGAATGAAATTAATAACGCTTCCCAATATACAAATGTTAATATCTATAATAGCGATGCTGTTAATAACTTATTAATCGAAATTGAGAATGCTAAGAATGTAGCTAATATAGAAAATGTTACTAACAATCAAATTGATGAAGCAATTAAAAAATTAAAAGCTGCTATTCAAGCATGCTTAGATTCAACAATTCAAATTCCTTCAATACCAGATGTTCCCGCTCCAGAACCAATTCCACCAGTTGAAAATCAATAATTAAATCTAAACAATAAAGAGCTTTAAATTATTGTAAACTCAACCTTAATAGTTGTACAATTTATATAGTTTCTAATTAAAGGATTGTCACCTGTAATTCACAAGTGACAATCTTTTTAATTTTACTTTAATCCTCTCATAACTGTTTTCTTGTTCATAATACGTTTCCTTTTTAAGTATATCTTACTCAATATTTAGAATATATCGAGTTTAACTATCAAAATCACAGGATATTATCTTTCATTATGAAAACGTTCATAGATAAAGCACAAACAGAATATAAAAAAAAAAATAAATAATAGATTTTATCAGTTTTCACAGGATTATAATATTGATGTTCATCCTTGTATAGCCAATCGACCTAATACAAAGGCAAAAAGTAGAATCACCTATGAGGATACTTGATGAAATATTAGCATCTTAATTACGATGAATTCACATAAAAAGGTTAAAAAAATCAATGAAAGATAAAATGCAGCATTCCATACAGGTTATCAAGGAATACCAGTAATGGATTTAGAAAATGAAAAGACTTTCTTAGGAAAGTTACCACCCATTTCCATAAGAAAGTCTTATCAAGTAGATTGCATAGATGTAAAAGTAAATAAATCATCAATGATCAGTTATAAATCAAATGTGTACTCTGTACCACCAGAATACATAGGACGGACTTTACAGTTACAAGCTTATGACAATCAAATATATTTCACAAACTTTAGCGTATGATTCAGACAAAATCAAGAAAATAGCTGAACTTAATGGAAGTAATAAACAATCTTAATGATACTGTAGATTTTATAACAAAAAATGATAAGGCCAATGGTAAAAACATATGCCTTTCCACATCATAAGGAAATAGTGGCGTAGGTAAAACACATCTAACTACCTCTATAGGATTATCAGTCGCTAAAAAAAGAATGTCCACATCCTTCATTAAATGTCATAATTTAATATCACAATTAAAGAATAGACTGGAACAAGGTTAAAACACTTCACAAGTTATATACTGTTAATTATAGATAAAGCAATATTAGATAGCGTATTGCATCATGCCTATGTAGTCAATATTCCAGGAAAATCTTACAGACTTAAAGACTATTGTGAAGATACAGATTCATAAAATTGTACATTCTTATATGATCATAAATGTGCATTCTTATATTGACATATATAGCTTTAACCCTGAAAACAACACCCAGGGTAGTTTCCCTGCCTTGCGGGATTACATACATTTTGACAGTAAAACACCCTGCAAGATTTT
>CAZQJH010000019.1:0-17735 GCA_964593515.1 uncultured Erysipelotrichaceae bacterium | reverse complement strand
CTGAAGCTGCGAAGATGTTTGTACAATTATCTAACTTAATCAAGAAATAATTAAATTAGCGCTGGAAATCCAGCGCTTTTTTATATTGTTAAAACCTAAGTTTTAAAAGTTGAACTAAATTTTCTAGATAACTAGTATCAAAATCTTCTTTCACATCAATAATAACAAAGGTTACAATCCATAAATCATTAATCCATAATGGAATTAAGATACCTTGATATTTATTTAAATCATCGGGAAAGATATGAGCATTAAATGAACGCTTGTGATATGACATACAAAGTTTACGAAAGTTCGAATTAATACCTTTATCATTATCAATAATAAAGATTTCTTTATGATAAACTTGTTCACATATTTTCTTAATAAACTTTATTTCCTTTTTAAAGTTTTGGTTGTGACTTTTCTTAATAATAATTTGTTGATCATCACAATTAATTTCTAAGGTATCATTATCAAGAATTTGTAATTGATGTCTAATTTCCTTAGGAATAACAATTCGACCTAATTGGTCAATTTTACGAATTGTTTTAATACTTTTCATTTTATCACCACTTTTATTATGGGAAGGGTGAGTAGGTTTTAAACAAAAAGATATGTAATGTTAAGTAAAAGTATGATAAAATAGGTACGAAAATATGGAGGTTGAGAATATGGTAGATGTAATTGTTGTCGGTGGAGGACATGCTGGAGTTGAAGCTGCTTTAGCTTGTGCTCGTATGAATAAAAAAACAATCTTATATTCAATGCATATTGATATGATTGCGACAATGCCTTGTAATCCTAGTGTAGGAGGACCAGCTAAAGGGATTGTAGTTAGAGAAATTGATGCATTAGGTGGAGAAATGGGAAAAGCAGCTGATGCAACAGCTTTACAATTCAAAATGTTGAATACAACTAAAGGTCCTGGGGTACAATGTTTAAGGGTTCAATCAGATAAAATTGCTTATAAGCAATATATGCAAGATGTATTAAAGAAACAACCTAATTTAGAATTACGTGAAATGTGTGTTGATCGTGTGGTTAGTGAAAATGGTAAGATTGTTGGGGTTATGCAACATGATGGATTATTACAAAAGTGTCAGGCATTAATTCTAACAACCGGTACTTTTATGAGTAGTAATATTTTAGTTGGACATACTTCAACACCTAGTGGACCAGATGATGAGCCAACTTGTTATACAATTAGTGAAAGTTTACGTGATTTAGGAATTAAAACTTTTAGATTAAAAACCGGAACCCCTGCACGTATTTATACTGATAGTATTGATTTTTCAAAAACTACAGTTCAACCTGGAACTGATGCGAAAATAAGTTTTTCTCATGATAGTGAAAACTTACGACCATTTAGTGAACAAAAAGATTGTTATTTAACATATACTAATAGTAAGACTCATGAAATTATTAATTCTCACCTTCAAGATAGTGCAATGTATTCAGGATTAGTAAAAGGGGTTGGACCTCGTTACTGTCCAAGTATTGAAGATAAATTAGTTCGTTTTGCGGATAAAGAAAGACATCAAATTTTCTTAGAACCTGAAAGTGAAAGTTTAGATACAACATATATTCAAGGATTCTCAACTTCAATGCCTCATGATGTTCAAGAAGAAATGTTAAGAAGTTTACCAGGATTAGAAAATTGTCGTATTCAAAAATATGCTTATGCGATTGAATATGATGCAATTGATCCATTACAATGTAAACCTACTTTAGAAAATAAATTAGTTGAAGGATTATATACTGCTGGACAAATTAATGGTACTAGTGGTTATGAAGAAGCGGCTGCACAAGGATTAATGGCAGGAATTAATGCTAGTTTAAAATTAGATGGTAAAGAACCATTAATCTTAAGAAGAGATGAAGCTTATATTGGGGTTATGATTGATGATTTAGTAACTAAAGGTACGCAAGAACCTTATCGATTATTAACTTCAAGAGCTGAATATCGTTTATTATTAAGACATGATAATGCTCAAGTTCGTTTAAGTGATTATGGATATCAAGTAGGTTTATTACCACAAGCTACTTATGATAAATATTTAGCTAAACAAGCTAAGATTGCTGAAACAACACAATTCTTACAAGAAGCTAAGTTTTCCCCTAAATCAATGGTAAATGAATACTTAAATGAAATTGGTTATGAATCATTAAAAGATGGAATTAGAGCTTTAGAATTACTTAAACGACCTAATGTGAAATTAAATCGTTTAAAAACATATTTAGATTTAGAAATTGATGATGAATTAGCTGATCAATTAGAAGTAGAAGTTAAATATGCGGGATATATTGAAAAAGCTAAACGTGATGCGAAACACTTAAAAGATATGGATGCGAAGTTAATTAATGAAGATATTAACTATAATGAAATTGAACATTTATCATTAGAAGCTAAACAAAAATTAAGTGCAATTCAACCGCGTACTTTAGGTCAAGCTTCACGTATTTCAGGAGTTAATCCAGCTGATATTTCGGTACTTGCAATGTATTTAAAAACGAAAGGATAAAAGATGAAAAAACAAGTTATCACAGTTTCACGAATGTATGGTAGTGGTGGTAAAGAGTTAGCTAGTAAATTAGCTAAAGCATTAGATGTTCCTTATTATGATAAAGAAATATTTGAAATTGCGGCTAAAGAAAGTGGAATTGATGTTTCTTTATTCAATGAACAAGAAGCTTTGAAGACTTATCGTTTAGGTTTTCATCCCCTTCATCAAATTAAAACGTTAAGTTTGCATGGAGAAATGAATGCTTATACTAAAGCAACGATTGAAAAAGTTAGCCAACAACCATGTGTTATTTTAGGTCGTGGTGCTGATTCAATTTTAAAGAATCGTGAAGATGTATTGCATATTTTTGTATATGCTTCATTAAATGATCGAATTAAACGGGTAAAAGAATCGTATCATATTGAATGTGATGATTATCCAAAATATATCTTAAATATCGATGAAAATCGTCAACAATATCATGATTTCTATGGTGAAGTTAAATGGGGTAATAAACAAAATTATGCCTTAATGATTAATACTTCAATGATGGATATTGATGATGCAGTAGAGATGATTAAAAAATATATCGAAAATCATAGTTAATTAACTAAAAGTTATTGTTTTTTAACTAGAATTGGTGTAATATACAATCATTAGATAGAGGCGCAAATGCGACTATGTGAAGGGAGCTGGCAAGCAATGAAGTTCACAGCAGCAAGTTTGCCGAACTGTTGAAATTGGCAAATTTCAATGGTGGTGTCATAAGGAATACTTATGTCACTGTCTACAACTTCTGTAGGGGTGCTATCAAATGAGATGCTTATGCATGTCAGTAAGGTATCCTTACTGACATTTTTTTATGAGGTACAAATATGGAAAAAGTAATGAAAATAGGTGGAGTATCAGTGGTTGATTTAGCTAATAAGTTAAAAACCCCATTGATGATTTATGATGAAGATAAAATTGTAGCAAAGATGCAAGGTTTTAAAACTAACTTTGTGAGTGAAGATTTTAAAACGGATGTCTTATATGCTTCTAAAGCTTTTGCTTGTAAAGCAATTTATGAATTAGCTAAAGCTAATGATATGAGTATTGATGTTGTTTCTGGTGGAGAATTATATACAGCTAAACAAGCTGATTTTCCAATGCACAAAGTTTATTTCCACGGAAATAATAAAACTAGAGCTGAATTAGAAATGGCTTTTGATTATCAAGTTGGATGTATTGTTGCGGATAATGCGATGGAATGTGCAGCTTTAGTAGATATTGCGAATGAAAAACAACAAGATATGCATATCTTGTTGAGAGTTAATCCAGGAGTTGATGCTCATACTCATGAATATATCGTAACTGCACATTTAGATAGTAAATTTGGAACATCAATTACCTTAAAAGATGAAATTGCCCAAATGATTAAAACTTTAAATGAAAGTAAGTATTTACACTTTGAAGGTTTTCATGCACATATTGGAAGTCAAATCTTTGATAAACAAGCATTTAAAGCCGAAATTGAAAAGATGATGGAATTTATTAAAGATATGCAAGCTTATGATATTGAAGCGACAACTTTAAATTTAGGTGGAGGATTTGCTGCTTATTATACGCAAGAAGATCAACCAATTCCTTTAAAAGAAGTATGTAGCTTTATTATCGAAAGTGCTAAAGAAGCTAAAGCTAAATATGGAGTTAAAGTTGATACTTTATTAATTGAACCAGGAAGAAGTATTGTGGCGGAAGCTGGTAGTACTTTATATACAATTGGATATCAAAAACAAACGGCTAATAAACATTATATATTTATTGATGGAGGTATGGGGGATAATATTCGTCCAGCTTTATATCAAGCTAAATATGCATGTGATGTAGTAAATAAAATGGATGAGGAAAAAACTCAAGTTGTAACGATTGCGGGTAAATGTTGTGAATCAGGGGATATTTTAATCAAAGATGCTTGTTTACCGCAAACTACTAGTGGTGATTTATTAATGGTATATACAACTGGAGCATATGGATATAGTATGGCAAGTAACTATAATCGAATTGCCCGTCCAGCTGTAGTATTTGTGAAAGATGGAACAACACGTTTAGTAATTAAACGTGAAAGTTATGAAGATTTATTAAGTTTAGAATGTAATGAGGTTATTGAATGAATGTAGTAGAAAAATATGGGGGTAGTAGTGTTGCAACTCTCGATAAGATTAAAGCAATTGCGGCACATGTTAAACAAAGGGTAGATAATGGTGATAAAGTAGTAGTTGTAGCTAGTGCTATGGGTAAAACAACTAATAAACTAATTGAAATGGCTAGTGAAGTAGGTGGTCTTAAAAATGATCGTGAAATGGATTCACTACTTTCAACTGGAGAACAAAGAACAGTAACCCTTTTAGCAATGGCGATTGATGCTTTAGGTGTTCCAGCTATTTCTTTAACTGGATATCAATGTGGATTTATTACTAATGATCATCATGCTCATGCTCGTATTGTGGATGTGGATATTACTAATCTACAAAAACATTTAGATGATGGTAAAGTAGTAGTGGTAGCTGGATTTCAAGGAGCTAGTAAACAAGGAGAAATTACCACATTAGGTCGTGGTGGTTCCGATACAACAGCGGTAGCTTTAGCTGCTAAATTAGGTTGGGAATGTCATATTTATACTGATGTTGATGGAGTATATACTTGTGACCCACGTTTATTTCCTAGAGCTAAACGTATTGAAGAAATTACTTATCAAGAAATGATGGAAATGGCTTGCTTAGGAAGTGGAGTCTTAGAAACTAGAAGTGTTGAATTAGCTAGTAAGTATCAAGTACCTTTATACTTAGCTAAAGCATTAGAAACAGAAATGAGAGGGACTAGAATAGTGGAAAAAACAAAGAAGTTAGAAGATATGCCAATTAGTGGAATTAGTGTTAAAGATGATTATGTTATTATGCAAGTACACTCATTACCACAAGATGGTAAATATTTAGGGGAATTATTTGCTTTAATTGCGAAATTAGATATTAACTTAGATACTATTTCCCAACAATTAAAAAAAGATGGAACAGTAGATTTTTCTTTCTATTGTACAAAACAACAATCAGATAAAATCTTAGAAAATGTTGATCAATTATCACATGAACATGAAATAACTAGATTATTAGGATATGTGAAAATTTCTGTTGTAGGTATTGGAATTTCGACTCATAGTGGAATTGCTGCTAAAGTATTGAACACTTTAAGTGCTAATGGAATATGCTATTATATGATTACTTCAAGTGAGATTTCAATTTCCTTAACGATTGCCCAAGAAGATAAAGAAAGAGCAATTAAGTGTTTAGGAGAAGTATTTGATTTATAAGAAAGGAGTAAGTTTTATGAAACTTGATATTAAAGGATCTATTGTGGCGTTAATTACGCCATTTAACGAAGATGGTAAGGTAAATTTTGATGTATTAAAAGAATTATTAGAATATCATATTGCGAATAGTACAGATGGTATTTTAGTATTAGGAACAACTGGTGAATCTTCAACTATGACACATGAAGAAGATGATGAAGTTGTAGCTTTTACGATTAAAACAGTTAATAAACGTGTACCAGTAATTGTTGGTAGTGGAAGTAACAATACTGCAGTAGCGCTTAAGAAAAGTGTTGAATATCAAGAAATGGGAGCTGATGCTTTATTAGTTATTACCCCATATTACAACAAAAGTAATGAAGAAGGAATGATTAGACATTTTACAACGATTGCGGATGCAATTTCGATTCCAATGATTATGTATAATGTACCTGGTCGTACGGGATGTGGATTAAGTGAACATGCAGTTGAAGTTTTATCTAAACATCCACATATTTGTGGTATTAAAGAAGCTAGTGGTAATATTAGTTATGCGACAAATATTGCGCGTTATTTAAATGATGAATTTGTTATGTATTCAGGAAATGATGATATGATTACGACAATGATGGCTTTAGGAGCTAAAGGAGTTATTTCAGTATTAGCTAACGTAGCCCCTAAAGAAACTCATGATATGGTTATGGATTACTTAAATGGAGATGTTCAAGCTTCATTAGCTAAACAATTAAAATATTTAGATTTAGTTCATGCTTTATTTATTGAAGTAAATCCAATTCCAGTTAAACAAGCTTTAAGAAATATGAACTTTAATGTAGGTGGATATCGTTTACCATTATATGAAATGAGTGATGAGCATAAAGAAGTCTTACTTAAAGCAATGCAAGAGGTAGAATTATGTTAAATGTAATGGTTGTTGGTTTTGGTAAAGTTGGGAAATTAGTTGTTGATACGATTAGTAAACGTGATGATATGCAAGTAGTCTTTATTGCTGATGGTTTTGATACTCCTGACTTAAGTAAATTAGATGTTAAAGTGGATGGAATTATTGATTTCTCACACCCTAATAACTTAAGTTGGGTTATTCCATTTGTAAAAGAAAATCACTGTGCTTATGTATGTGGAACAACTGGTTGTGATGATGAACAACGAGCAGCAATTTTAGATTTACAAAATTATGCGCCAATTGTATATCAAGCTAATTTCTCTTTAGGTATTGCCGTAATGCAAGAAGTATTACGTTTAATTACCCCTATGCTTGAAGATAGTTATGATATGGAAGTGGTGGAAACTCATCATAATCAAAAACAAGATGCTCCAAGTGGAACGGCTAAAATGTTATTAGAAGTAATTAATGCCCAACATAAATATGATGAAGTTCATGGACGTAATGGTTTTGTTGGTAAACGTGGAAAAGAAATTGGAGTTCATGCTATTCGTGGGGGAAGTGTTGCTGGAGAGCACAGTGTCTTATACTTAGGTGAAGATGAAGCAATTGAAATTAAACATAGTGCAACTAGTAAACAAATCTTCGTCAATGGAGCAATTAAAGCATTATTATTTGCTCATAAACAAGAAAATGGTTCTTATACGATGAAAGATATTTTATTTGATCATTAAGAAGAGTGTAAACTCTTCTTTTTTAATACTTGCATTTAGGATATAACCTATGGTTTAATTATCTCAAAGAAATGAGTGGTATGATGTATCGATTATATGAAGAATGTATAGAAGAAATAGAAATTAAAAAAAGTCGTTTTATTTGTTATTTAGAACGAGTTGATAGTGAAGAAGAAGCTAAAGCTTTTGTTTTAAAAGTAAAAAAATTGCATCCTAATGCTCGTCATCATTGTTATGCTTTTGTCATTGGTGAACATAATGAAATCCAAAGAAGTAATGATGATGGAGAACCAGCTGGAACAGCAGGTGTACCAATCTTAGAATGCTTAATGAATCGTAATATGCAAGATATTGTTGCAGTAGTAGTTAGATATTTTGGGGGGATTAAATTAGGGGCAGGAGGTTTAATTAGAGCTTATGCGAAAAGTGTTTCTAATGCCTTAAATTATGCAACAATTACCAAAAAAGAATTAATGAAGATTTATCAAATTACTTTTGCTTATGATTTAATTGGGAAAATTGATTATTACTTACGTAGTAATGAAATTGAAGTAATTGATAAAGAATATGAAAATAAAGTTAGTTATACTATTTTATGTAAAGATGATCCTAGTGAAGATATGGCATCTTTAAGTAATGGTAGTTGTGAAGTAGTTTTCATTGATGAGGAAATTATTGATGTGAAAATGAATCAAGTTATTGAAGAAGATTAAAAAAAGCAGCTTAGGCTGCTTTTTGATTGTTGATAAGTTGCATATGACGACGCCATAATTCACTGAATGGTAAGTAATTGATTTGATCAGCTAGTTGTTTAGCTTTACTACGTTGTTTTTTGCTACTACCTTCATGAATGGTATTAATAGTACTTTTATCCATCATATATTGAACATAGATGAATTTCTTTAATAAGAACCAATAACTAATACATTGATAAATATTATCTTTAACTTCATTAGGATCACTTATATATTCATTAATATTATCAATACGTTGTTGAGCTAAAGATAAACTTAAATCATACATCTCTTGATATGAATTAAAGAAAAGATGATCTAATTCACGTTGCACATTACCAGCTTTAACATTTTTAGTAAAGAAATTATGGATATGTTCTAGGATCGTAGTTTGATATTCTTCATTAAAACAAGTTGTCATAATTTCATTACGTGTACCCTCAAATTCATTATCTGGTTCACTAATAATATAATAATAAGCTTTAGCTAGGATATAAGCTTCTTGATTACCAAAAGTAATAATACAAGCGCGTTGTTTACCCTCATGTTCATGATAAATAATATACGGAATACAAATCGAATTTGGTGGTAGTTTTAAGCAATCACGATAACGAATGATTTGATTAGCAATTGCTTTTTGATTTACATTAAGATGTAAATTCGTAATAATTTTTAAACTAGAATCATAATTAAAAATTGTTTCTAATAAAGCATAATTATCTGTTTGTTTATTAAGTTCAAGATATGCTAAATAATCTTCTAGATAACCATTAAATGATGATAAAGCCTGGCTATCATTACGCAAATCACTTATCGATGATAAAATTTCATAAATGGCCATAATAAAAAACCTCCCTTCAAAATATATGAAATTATGCTAGGTTATATTTTAATTTTACAACCTTTTATAAACTTTCTCAATAAAAAGTTAAGCGTTTTCATAAAAATGGGAGTTTATTTATTGCTTATAAAAGGGTTAAGATATCATCTAGTTTAGTAAAGATATGTTTAGCTAATTGTTTAACTTCATCATCAGGTTGAATTAAATCAATAACCATAATACTATCCATACCAGCACGATGAGCTGAAACAATACCACTTTTAGAATCTTCAATAACTAAACATTCTTCAGGATTAACTTTTAATAATTCAGCTGTTTTTAAATAAGGATCAGGATTAGGTTTACCATTAGGAACCATTGTTGCATCGACAATAACTTCAAAATAATCAGTAATACCAACATAATCTAAGTTAAATAAACAAGATTTCATCGAAGAACCACTACATAAAGCAATACGATATCCTTTATCTTTTAATTGTTTTAATAGGGCATTTAAATCAGTTTTAGGAAGTGGACCATGTTCTTCTTTATACTTATTCATTAATTCACTTCTTAACTTATAACAAGCATCTTCATCAAAGTGTTCAGGCATATATTTTTTATAGACCCATTGGGCACTTAGTCTTGTTTTGCCAATTAAATTTAAAATATATTCATCACTAATAGGTAAGTCATATACTTTACCAATCTCATACCAAGCGTATTTAGAAATGGTTTCTGTATCAAATAAAGTACCATCCATATCAAAAATAATTGTTGTATATTGTTTCATAAATAAAATCCTTTCTTTAACATTATTAATTTTACCATAATCATCCAGGATAATGTGATTTTTTTATAACATAATTGCCTGAATTATGGTATGATAGTAATGAAGGAAGTGATAAAATGAAAAAAACAACCCTAGTAGTATTAGCGGCTGGAATGGGTTCTCGTTATGGGGGATTAAAACAAATTGATCCAATTGGACCTAAGGGTGAAATCATCTTAGAATTATCAGTATTTGATGCAATTCGTGCTGGTTTCAATAAAGTGGTCTTTGTAATTAAAAAATCAATTGAAAAAGAATTTAAAGAAGCAATTGGTAATAAATTATCACAATATATTGAAGTAGAATATGTATATCAACAATTAGAAGCTTATTTACCACAAGGTTTTGAAATTCCACAAGGACGTGAAAAACCATGGGGAACTGCTCATGCTTTATTATGCTGTAAAGATGTGATTAAGGAACCATTTGGAATTATTAATGCAGATGATTATTATGGAGTACAATCATTTAAAACTTTACATGATTTCTTAGTGGAAAGTGATGAAACAACTATGGCAATGGTTGGTTTCACTTTAAGTAATACTTTAAGTGAAAATGGAAGTGTTTCACGTGGTATTTGTGAAGTGGAAAATGGTTTATTAAAAGATGTTGTGGAACGTAAAAATATTGAACGTATTGATGGGGTAGTTAAGTATTGTTTAGATGATACTTGGTATCCAGTAGCTGATGATGCATTAGCTAGTATGAATATGTGGGGATTTAATCCTAGTTTCTTTACTTATTGTGAAGAACAATTTAACTTATTCTTAAATAATGAAGTTAAGGATAACCCACTTAAGAGTGAATGCTATATTCCTACCGTGGTAGATAATGGAATTAAAGCAAATAAATTTAGTTGTAAGATGCTTAAATCTGATGAAAAATGGTATGGAGTTACATATAGTGAAGATAAACCAAGTGTAAGAGCTGGTATTCAAGCATTAATGGATGCAGCTGTTTATCCAGATGGTTTATGGGATAGTTTAGAAAAAGGAGATAAATAAACATGAAAATTTTAGTAACAGGGGGAACTGGATTTATCGGTTCACACACATGCGTTGAATTATTAGATGCAGGTTATGAAGTAGTAATCATTGATAACCTATATAATTCACAAAAAGATGTAGTTGGGAAAATTGAAACAATTACAGGTAAAGAAGTAGCTTTCTATGAAGCTGATTGTTGTGATGAAGCTGCTTTAGAAAAAATCTTCAGCGAACATCAAATTGATGGAGTTATTCACTTTGCTGGATATAAAGCAGTAGGAGAATCAGTTAAAAAACCAATTATGTACTATGAAAACAACATTATGTCTACTTTAGCATTATGTAAAGTAATGGCTAAACATGATTGTAAGAAATTAGTATTCTCTAGTAGTGCTACGGTATATGGAAACCCTAAGAGTGTTCCAATCAATGAAGATTTCCCATTAGGACCAACAACTAACCCTTATGGAACAACAAAATTATATATTGAACAAATCTTACGTGATTTATGTATATCTGATCCAACTTGGAGTATTGCTTTACTTCGTTACTTTAATCCAATTGGGGCACATAAGAGTGGATTAATTGGGGAAAATCCTAATGATATTCCAAACAACTTAATGCCTTACATTGTGAAAGTAGCTAATAAAGAATTACCAATGTTAAGTGTTTATGGAAATGATTACGATACACCTGATGGAACAGGAGTTCGTGACTACATCCACGTAGTTGACTTAGCTAAAGGACATGTAAATGCGATTCAAAAAGTAAGTAGTAGTATTGGAATTGATGCTTATAACTTAGGAACTGGAAACGGATATAGTGTATTAGATGTTGTGAATACCTTCGCAAGAGTTAACAATATTGAAGTACCATATAAAATTGCTGAACGTCGCCCTGGTGATATTGCCCAATGTTATGCAAGTACAGATAAAGCATATGAATGCTTAGGATGGAAAGCAGAAAAAGGACTAGAAGAAATGTGTAAAGATGCTTGGCATTTCTTAGAAACAACTAAAAAATAATAATTAAAGGGGCACAAGTGCCCCTTTTTGTTTATTATATGAAAGCTATTATTTTAGGTTATAAAGTAGGGTATTGTTTATCACCATTAACTCAAGTAATTAATCAATCATTTCTTAAGTTTAAAACAACCGCATTAATTGAATTACAGCTTCAACAATTATTAAAAAATGATATTAAAGATATTTATATTATTGTTGGTTATCGTCAAGAAATGTTTAATGAATTAATAACTAAATATAATATTAAATTAATTACATATCCAGATTATGCTTTAGGAAGTGAATTACAAGCTTTAACTTTAGTCAAAGAATATTTAGATAATAGTTATATTATTGATGGTAATAGTGTTATCTTTAGGTTAAATAAAGCTACTTCATCAACAATATATACCTATGAACAAGCTTGTAATGGACGTACATTAAGTTCAATGGTAGTTGATGAAGAACAGGTATTAAAAGAAGTAAAATTAACTAATCAAGGAATTGCTTGTACTTATAGTGGAGTATGTTATCTTGATGAAAAAGATTGCTTTACTTTTGTAGGATTGTTAGAAAAGAAGAAACAAGGACAAGTGATTGATATCTTGAAACAAATGGAGCTTAAAGTTTGTAAGATGTCTTCAAATAGTATTATGCGGATTGAAACGATGAAAGATTATCGAAATTCACTTCAAATATATGAGAAATATTGGCAAAAGAAATAATTGATGATTTATTTGCCAATATTTTTTTGTAACAAAATGTAACAAAAATGTAAAAACGAGTTGAAATAATGTGAAAAAGTAGTATAATTGACTCATGTGTGTTTCATAGTTAATGAAAAAATCCATCATTTTCATTAACGATGATGCTAGAAGGAGGAATAATATGACAGGTAAATTATTTAAACGCACACTTTGTGCTTTATTAGCAGCACTATTAGTGGTTCCTAATGTTTCAAGTAGTTTATATGCGAAACAAACATTATCATATGAATCATTAAAAGATGTTGTGGAAAAGAACAAGGAGGAAGTTAAAACAACATTAGATAATTATAAAGAAGATGATGTAGTTAACTTTATCGTTGTTTTAGAAGATGAACCTTTATTAGATCGTAAAGCTAATAGTATTTCATTAAAAGATTACTTAGTTACTAGTAAAGGAAGTCAAGCTTTAAAAGCATTAGAGAAACAACAAGCTAGTGTAAAACAAGATATTTTAAGTACTAGAGCTAAAGGACTTAAAGTTGAATATACATATAAATATGTATTAAATGGTTTTGCAGTTAGTGCTCAATATAAAGAAAAAGAAAATTTAGCTAGTATTGAAGGAGTTAAAGCGGTATATGTAGCGCAAACTTATGATTATGTTGAACCAGTTAATGGTTATGTTAGTGCGACAAGAACAAGTGGAAATATGATGGATAGTGATCGTGCTAATGAAGAAGGATATACTGGTAAAGGAACGGTTACAGCGGTTTTAGATACTGGTTTAGATGTAAACCACCGTGGATTTGCTAACGATCCAGAAAGTCCACGTTTTACACCAGAAAGTGTTGAAAATGCGATTGCAAGTGGTAAATTAAAAGCTAAAGGAGAAAGTGCTAGTGATTTATATGTTAGTGCTAAAATTCCATTTGCTTATGATTATGCTGATAAAGATAATAATGTAGCTGATTCACAAGGACATGGTACACACGTATCTGGTTCAGTAGGAGCTGATTGTAGTGAATTTAGTGGGGTAGCACCTGATACTCAAATTGTATCAATGAAAGTCTTCTCAGATACTCAAGCAGGAGCTGATGATAGTTGGATTTTAGCTGCCTTAGAAGATTGTGTTTTATTAGATGTTGATGCTATTAACATGTCATTAGGAGTTGGAGCTGGATTTACTCGTGAAGCAGATGAATATACTAATGATGTATATGACCGTGTAAAAGCTCAAGGTATTAACTTAATGGCAGCTGCAGGTAATGATACAAGTTCAGCATATGGTAATGCTTATGGATATGATATGAACTTAGTAACTAACCCAGATAATGGGGTAGTAGGTTCACCTTCTACTTATAATGCAGCGATGTCAGTTGCTAGTATTAATGAAGAAATTGTTTATAACGAATATTTTAAAGTAGGAGAAAACAAAATTTCATTTAATGATGCAGCAAGTGATGATAAATTATTTATTCCAACATTCGATGGACAAACAATTGAATATGTAGTAATTCCTGGATTTGGGGTTGAAAGTGATTTTGAAAGTGTTGATGTTAAAGGTAAAATTGCTTTAGTAGCTCGTGGAAGTATTGCCTTCACTGAAAAAGAAGCAAATGCCAAAGCAGCTGGAGCTATTGCTTTAATTTGTTTCAATAATGTTGATGGTGAAGCCGTTAATATGCAATCAGGTGGTTTATTACCAATGATTTCAATTACAAAAGCTGATGGAAAAATTATGCGTGAAGCTGAAGTTAAAGAAATCGTTGTATCAAAAGAATTTGCTCAAGATACTGAAAGTGTAGTTGGAGGAGAAATGTCAGACTTCTCTAACTTAGGGGTAGCACCAGATATGAGCTTAAAACCAGAAATTACTGCACCTGGAGGAAATGTTTATTCAACAACTGTTGGAGATAAATTTGGAAACATGAGTGGTACATCAATGGCATCTCCACATATGGCTGGAGCAGCTGCATTAATGCGCCAATATGTAAATGAAAAATACCCAACTTATACAAGTGTACAAAAACAAGCCTTAGTTAATAACTTATTAATGAGTACAGCTAATCCCGTAAGTGATCCTGATGGAGTTTTATATACACCAAGAAAACAAGGTTCAGGATTAGCCCAAATCTATAATGCAATTCATACTAATGCTTACTTAACTGTAAATGGGGATCGTCCTAAAGCTCAATTAGGAGATAATGAAGAAGGTAAATTCAACTTTACATTCACTATTCACAACACAAGTGATAAAGAATTAACTTTTGATTTATCAACCGTAGCATTAACAGCTAAGGAAGAAATTATCGAAGATACACAATTTGTATCTGAAAGTTCAAGAGTATTAGGAAATGATGAAATTACAGTTGAATACAGTCAAGAACAAGTTAAAGTTAGTGCTAATGGTGAAACTAAGGTTGATGTAACTTTAACTTTAAGTGATAAAGCTAAAGAAAACTTAAAAGATTTCACTAATGGTACATTTATTGATGGATTCTTATATGTAACACCAACTGATGAAAATGAAGTTACTTTATCATTACCATTCTTAGGATACTATGGTGATTGGGCTAAAGCGCCAATTTTCGATTACACTTTATATGATGATGAACAATATTCAACATTTGAAGCAAGTGGATTATACCAATTCAACATTTTAACTGGAGATGGTGTTCCTTATGGATTTAACTATGTTAATGGAGAAGTTGATGAAAACAAGATTGCTGTTGCTTCTCGTTCATTAGAATATGATCGTGTATTCCCGGTATTAGGAATGCATCGTGCTTCTAAAACAACTCAATATGTAGTTACTAATGATAAAAATGAAGTAGTTTATGAAAATGTAGCTTATAATCAAGCTAAATCATTCTACTATTCATCTGGAGGATTCTTTACTTATGCAATGCCTGAAGAAGGATGGGCACCAATTGTATTTGATGAAGATGGATACTATTCATATTTACCAGATGGACAATACTACTTTACTGTAAATGGAACAATTGATGGTGAAAAAGGGGTTAGTGATTCTATAACTTTCCCAATTTATGTTGATAATGAAAAACCAGTCATTAAAGAACGTCGTTTCTATGAAGAAAATGGGGTTAAATACTTAGAATTTACATTAAGTGATAACCATTACTTAATGGGAGCTCAATTAGCTGATGAAACTGGAGAAGGAAGTTTAAGTGAACCAGTTGCCTTTAGTTATGATGAAGCAGGTAGTGAAGTTAAACTTCTCTTTGATTTAACTGCTGCCCTTAATGCTGGATATACAGTAGGAACATTATATATGATGGACTACGCTTTAAATGAAACATTATCAGAAGTATTTAGTTTAACTAGTCAAGATATGGAAGTTTCATTAGTAAAAGTAAACCAACAACAAGTAACAGCAAGTATTGACTCAATTAAACCAATTCAATATAGTGCAACTTGTTACCCAGAAACAGCAATTGATAAAACAGTAACATGGTCATCTTCAAATGAAAAAGTAGCAACAATTGATGCTGTTTCAGGATTAATTACAATTCAAGGACCTGGAGAAAGTGAAATTCGTGCGACAGCTAATAATGGGGTATATGGTACTTCAATTCTAACAATTGTTGATTCTTCTAAAGACTTACCAACTGATTTAAAAATTGTGAAAGATGGTACTTATAAATTACCTAAAGATTTAAGTGGAACAATTACTATTACTGATGCAGCTAAGTATGTTACATTAGTAGGACATAGTGAAAATACAAGTGAAAATCCTTATGTGAACTTAGCTATTGATAACCAAATTGAAAACTTAAACTTAACATTACAAGATGTAAATATTAAAACTGGTAAGAGTGTTGTAGTTTTCAAAGGAAATGAAAATACTTTAAAATTCAAAGGATCAAATAGCTTTGTTGCGGATAAATATACTTCTAAAGGTTTATTTAGTGTAAATGATGGAGTAAGTTTAAATGTTATTGGTAATGGTAAGGTAGATATTACGATTGGAAGTTCTACTTATGCAGCTGGTATTGGAGCAGATGCTGGTAAAGCAGCTGGTAATATTACTTTTGATGGACCTACTTTAACTGGTACAACAATTGGTTCAGGTTCAATTATCGGTGGTAGTGGATATGGATTTGGAAAAATTACGATTGAATCAGGTAAATTAGATGTAGCTGTACCATTCTCTGAAGCAGGATATGGTGGAAACTTAAGTACATGTGGAGCTGCTATTGGAGATGGAAACTGTTCATATAAAACAGCTAGTGGTACGATTGTTATTAACGGTGGTACAATTAGTGGATATAGCGAAGTGCAAGCTGCTGTAATTGGTACAGGACATAAGAGTACAACTAAAGTTAATGTAACAATTAACGGTGGTAAATTAGATCTTAAATCATTAGTATATAAAGGAGCAACTGATACAACCGTAGGTGGAGCTTGTATTGGTACAGGAGATCAATCTCAAGCTTTAGGAAGCTTAACAATTAATGGTGGAGAAATCATTGCTTATAGTGAAACAGCAGCTGCTGCTTTAGGTGGTGGAGCTGGTACTAATGGAACGACAACATATATTAATGGTGGAACCGTAACGGCGATTAGTGCTCGTGAAGACATTAATGCTGTAGGAGCAGGTATTTATCCTCAAGGTGGAAATGGTTCATTAATGATTAGTGGTGGTTCATTCAAAGCTAATAACTTACCATTCACTTCAATTGTTAATGATGATTATGATGAAGTAAAAGAAGTCTTAGTTCCTGCAAGTGATGTGCAAGCGGTAGTTGTTGATGGAAAAGACTTTAAAGTAAGTGCTAATCATCCAGAAGATGAAAACTTACACTTATGGTTAAGTGTTGATGAACATGATGTGAAAGTAACTAGTGATGAAGATGTACTTAATTTTGAAGTTAAATATAAAGCTAGTAAAGTACAAGTAAAACAATACTTTAATGTTGAATATGATTTAACTGACTTAACTTGTGATGGTAGTGTTAAAGCTTATAAAGGTGAAGATTACAAAGCTAAATTAAGTGCAGTAGAAGGTAAAGGTTTACCAACTAGTGTTAATGTTACGATGAACGATACAACAAATAGTGTTGCTGTTGATCAAGCAAGTGGTGAATTTGTTGTGGAAAAAGTTAGTGGTGATTTAAAAGTTAGTGCTAGTGCTAGTGATTTAGCTAATAAAGATGCTTTAGTTAAAGCTATTGAAGAAGCT
>CAZQJH010000018.1:0-17847 GCA_964593515.1 uncultured Erysipelotrichaceae bacterium | reverse complement strand
CATGAAATTATCTAGTACCCAACGCATCGTTTTAAGTTTTCTATTAGTTATAATAATTGGTAGTATTTTATTAAGCTTACCGATTGCGAATAAAAATAATGAATTCTTACCATATATTGATGCTTTATTTACAGCTGTATCTTGTACTTGTGTTACTGGACTATCAACCCTTGTTGTAAGTGATACTTTTAATTTATTTGGCCAAATCATTATGATAATCTTAATTCAAATTGGTGGTTTAGGTTTAATCACCTTAATGGGTTTTGTTATGAAAGTTAGTAAAACTAAATTTAAGATGGAAAATAAAATGACTTTAGCTCAGTTATTATCTAATAATAATTTAGATGATATGGGTGGTTTTATTTTTAAAGTAGTGAAATATACTTTTGGTTTTGAATTAGTTGGAGCTTTATTAATTGCATTAGTTTTAGTTCCAAAATATGATTTAGGAAAAGGTCTTTTTTATTCATTATACTTATCAATATCGGCTTTCTGTAATGCTGGATTTGATCCATTAGGTGCTACTTCCTTACAAGGATATTTAGATGAACCTTTTTTAATGATAGTAATTATGTTACTAATTATTTGTGGGGGATTAGGATTTGCCATTTGGTTTGAAGTTAAAGAACGTTTAGTTTTATTATTAAAAAAACAAATAAGTTTTAAAAAGTTTCGTCAAGGTTTTAGTTTTCATAGCAAAGTAGTGATGATAACTAGCTTAGGTTTAATCTTTATTCCTGCTATTATAATGCTTATCTTGGAATGGAATAATCCTAATACTATTGCGACTTTTAGTATTCCTAAAAAGATTACAGCAATTTTATTTGAATCAATTGCTTTAAGAACAGCAGGATTTACTAGTATTGATTATAGTGGTTTATTAACCTCTACTTCCTTAGTGATGATGGTTTTAATGTTTATTGGAGGTAGTGTTGGAGGAACCGCTGGAGGTATTAAAACCACAACGTTTATTGTGATTATGGCCCATGTAATTGCTAGTGTTAGACAAAATGAAAAAGTTGTTTTATGGAAACGTAGTATTAATAAAGATACGATTATTAAAGCTTTAAATATCTTTTATATGAATTGTTCCTTATTAATAATAGGTACATTCATCTTAACTTTATTTGAAGATTATTCATTATTAGATATTATATTTGAAGTATGTAGTGCTTTAGCTACCGTAGGTTCAACTCGAGGCATTACTTCTTCATTACAAGTAGTATCAAAATTAGTTATTATCTTAATAATGTTTATTGGTCGAATTGGAATTATAACCTTATTAATGTCAGTTAGTAAAAAGAATAAACAAGATATTCTAACATATCCAGACAGTAATATTTTAGTATAGGAGGTAATAAGATGAGAAAAAATCAATTACAGTATGCCGTTTTAGGTTTAGGTATTTTTGGTAGTAGTGTTGCTAAAACATTAAGCAGTTATGATTGTGAGGTTTTAGCTATTGATAAAGATGAAAAATGTGTTAATCGGATTAGTGAATATGTAAGTGATGCGGTTGTTTGTGATTTTAGTGATTTAACTTCATTAAAGATGACAGGAATTAGTGATTGTGATGTTGTTTTTGTTTGTAGTGGTGAACACTTAGAAGAAAGTATTATGGCTATTATTAATCTTAAAGAATTAGGGGTTGAAACAATTATTGCGAAAGCTAAGAATAAGCGTTATAAACAAATTTATGAATCATTAGGTGTAAGTAAAATTGTACGTCCAGAAAAAGAAATGGGTGAACAAGTAGCACGTAGTGCTTTAGGTAAAAATATTGTAGATTTAATTGATCTTGATGATGATTATAGTATTATGGAAATTAATACACCACAAAAATGGTTAAATAAAACTTTAGCGCAATTACAATTACGTAAACATGGTATAAATGTAATTGGGATTCGTTATGATAATCAAGCTAAATTAGATTTAATTATTGATCCTAGTAAAGTATTAACTCCTCAAGATCGCTTAGTTATTATTACCGATATAAAAAATGTTGATAAATTAATTAATTAAAAGGTTCACCTCGATTAAGTGAGGTGAACCTTTAGTTATTTTAGAAAGTTATTAACATATAATGTTATATGAAACTAATTAGAAAAAGGAAAATAAAACTTAAATTAATAATTATGGGGGTAGTTATTGTTGTTGGTTTAACTTATATTCATCAACAAGTTCAACCAACTTTAAAAGCAATAGCGAATAATCAAGTGCATAGTGCTTTAGGTAAAATAGCTAATGAAGTAATAGCTAGTTTAGCATATGATAGTTATAACTTATATCAAATTAACTATAATCAAGATAAAGATATTAATACGATTGATTTTAATACTAAAGCAATTAATGATTTATTATCTAAAGCATTAACTGCTTTAGATAATTCATTTAATGCTTTACAACAAGGAAGTTTAGATCCTAATACCAATATTTGTTATTATGAACAAGGAATTATTTATCGTTATCCTATATTTGATTTGTTAGGTATTCCTTATCTTTATGATAAAGGCTTTAAACTTAATATTCGTTTAAGGATGTTAAGTGATGTTAATGGGGATATTGTTTATGAAGTTAAACCATATGGTAATAATGCTGCCTTAATTAAAATTGATTTAAAGATTAATATTCAAGCTGAAGTAGTTAGTGCTTTAGGTAATAATTTATTAGATGATGAAATGTATTTACCAATTATTATGCAAGTAGTACATGGAAAAGTAAGTGATTATACTCGTTAATGTTTAATACTGCACATATTTTTTAGTTATTTAAATATAGCAAAGAATGAAATGTTTATTTATTCTAGTTCTTTATAGTTGTGAAGGAGTATCAATTGGTGCTTTAAATATGCCATAGTATTGCAACAAGCCTTAATTGTAGGTTTTAAAACGAATTAGAACAAAAAGATTGTTTTAATCTGTTTCTGTGATATACTATTAATAGATAGAAGCAAAGGAAGGTATATGTTATGAAACTATTAAGGGTTCGTGCATCAAACTATAAAAATTGCTGTGATGATTTTACAATCGATCTCGTGGCAAAGTCTAAGAAAACAAGCGAAGATAAGGAATATGAATTACAAGAGGTTGCAGAAGGTTTATATGTTTTTAATACAGCGGCATTTGTAGGAAAGAACGCATCAGGAAAAACATCTGCAATTGAGTTGATGGAGTGTTGCTATTCCATTCTTAGCGAATTTCGTTTAGAAGACAAACATTACAATTATGATAATGTAAAATTAGAAATCATTTTCTATCATGAAGATTATATCTACAAATACAATACTGTTTTAAAAGCTGATCAAAATTTAGGCAGCAAGGCCAATTTTATGGAACAACATGTTTATCAAAAAAAATATTACAAATCCAAAGTAAAAGAAATTTATTTTGATGATGGATTTGAAGAAATTGAAGATTTAGGTGAACTTCCAGAAGACACTTCGATTGTGTTTTTTGTACTGAAAAAGAAAGTGACTCGTGCTGTTTACTTTAATTGTGATGGTGAAGGTACAGACACATATCGTCTGTTGTTTAGAGCAATGAAAACTTATAAGCTATCAAAAGAAGTTTTAACAAAAGTTATTAAAATTTTCGACGATAATATTAAGAACTTGGATATGTTGGATGAAAAACATTATAAACTCACTTATCAAGATCATGAAAGAGAACTGTCTGATTCTGAATTGATTTGTATGCTCTCTAGCGGTACAACAAAAGGTGTATTGCTTTATATTTTTGTGGTTGCAGCGTTGGAAAATGGATTTGATTTATTGATTGATGAAGTGGAAAATCATTTCCACAAAACATTGGTTGAGAACATGATTAGCTTGTTTAAAGATAAGACGGTGAATAAGAAATCAGCAACCCTTGTATTTACAACTCATTACTGTGAAGTTTTAGATTTGTTCAATCGTCAGGATAATATTTGGGTTGCTAAATCGGATGATAAGATTCGTTTGGATAATATGTATGAAACCTACAATATTAGACCGGAGCTTTTAAAGAGCCGTCAGTTTTATAATAATGCTTTTGATACTTCGGTTAATTACGAAGATCTCATGGTGTTGAAGAAGGAGCTAATGAGATGAAGTATCTGATTATGTGTGAAGGTCCAAATGAACTAGAAATTATCCGAATATTGTTGGAACATAACAAATTGGTTTTCACAGAAGATGATTTGCTGAACTTGGTTCCTTATCATGCGAGACAGATTGGAAACAATGCAGCAGTAAAGACCGCGTTAAATTTGTATTATGGTGATGTAGAAGTTCTTAGAATTGGTGATAAGTTGAATGATGAAATGAAGATTCCAAGAGAATATAAAGGAAAAATCAAAGCTGTCAAAAAATATTGTACAAAACCAGAATTAGAAATGCTACTGATTATTTCTGAGAATAAGGATTCAGAATTTGAAAAAGTAAAATCAAAAACGTCTCCAAAAGCATTTAGTAAAGAATATGTGGTTTATAACAGAGTACGCTATGACAACAGCACGTCATTTTATCGTGATTATTATGGAGAACGAATTGACTTGCTGGTAAATACAATTAAGCGTTATAAGCAATTGAAAGGAAAACACCAGAAGGACGAACTTTATCTAGCCGATCTACTGAAATAAAACTGAATATTAATTGTGTGAAAGCATTCAACTTAAATGGTTGGATGTTTTTTTTATGGTTATATACCTAAAAACTCCATAAATTGGCAAAAATTTCTAGCTTCTCAAAAATTTCACCCCATAATGTTGTATAAGCGCCTCCTTAGAAGGTGGATAGGTTAGAAGAGCTTTATTAGAGTTATATCCATTTTGTGATACACTTTCATGATTTCGTGATTTTTTGTATTTCAAAAACCACCATCTTGTCGGGTGTTTCTTTAAACCTACTTTTTTATATTGTCTTTTGCACTAAAAGTTATTATTGCAACATAATAACTTGATTTTATGATAGACTACTTTTTTTGTTTGGGGGCATAAAATATGGTAATAATTTATTAGATGATGAAATGTATTTACCAATTATTATGCAAGTAGTACATGGAAAAGTAAGTGATTATACTCGTTAATGTTTAATACTAAGATTGATAATCATCATAATGATATTTGCACATACTTTTTTAGTTTTACTATCTAAGTTTTTAATTTCTTGAATACCTTTAATTAATGAATTTAAGTTTAAATGTCTTAAATCAGTTAAGGTATTAATATTTAGCTTTTCAAATACAGCAAAGATTGAAATAACTATTTGTTCTAATTCTTCATAGTTATGAGCGTTTTGAATGCTATCAATTTGTTCTTTACATTCATTAGAAGCTTGATTAAAAGCAATTCCTTCATCTAAACCATGAGGGTTAATATGCCATGTATATAAAGCATGTTGGAAGAGACCATTATCGTTTGATTTAATAATTTTAATTGGTTCTAAATGGGTAAATAAACGACCAAAGATACTAGCTTCAACCCCATAAGATGAAATCTTATTCACAATTAAAGGATTATCCCATTTATTTAAACCTGGACCATCAAAGTTATAAATACGTTTTAGGTTTTTTAGCTTTTTATTAGTTAATTTACTACTGGCATAAATAGCTAAATGTCCACCTTTAGAATGTCCTCCCACATAATAATCTTGGTCTTTAAAAAGATGTAATAGCTGAGAATTATTTAAAACATTATTTAGATATATACAAGCTTTTTTCTCACTTTCGGTTTCATCACAATAAAACATCATAAAATCTTCTTTCCAACCGACAATAGTTGAATCAGTACCACGAAAAGCAATATAAGAAAATAAGTTCTTATAAGAAAAAATACCAGCACAAAATTGAAGATTATTATTTCGATCTATTTCATTAACATAATTAATTAAAAGACAATCTTGATATCTTTTGCTATTAGCACATGCTTGTAATAAACGATAACTATCTTTATTAAAACTAACACGCTTATCTAAATAATCAAGAGAATATTTGTTGAAAAATATGGTGGATAATTGTTTGAGATTATAATTTTGTAAAGGATTATATACTTCATCAAATTCTTCATAAATTAAAGCGGCAAATACTAAAGCATCCACTTCATTAAAAGCAACTTCTTCAAAGGTTAAATCACCACGCCATTTAAGATAACTAAAAATATCGTCCATAAATAACACCATCTTTCTAAATAAATTATATCATAAAAAAATTTTTAAAAAAGTTTGTTGACTCACGAATAATAAGATGAGGTGATAGGATGATAGTATATCTAATATATCAAGATAGTTTATATTCACTTAATTTAGTTAATAAAGAAGGTATCTTCTATATTATTGATGATGATAAACAAATCTTATTAGCGATTAAAGCTAAATGGAATCGGTATGAGTTATTAACAAATTATGGTTATGAAACTACTTGTGATGAATTTAAAGAAGGTTTGTATGATTATCGCTATTTAAATATTAATGGTAAGTTATTTATTACTCCTTACGATAAGCTTTCACTTATGAAAGCTTATCAATTAGTAGCAGGATGTGAATATCATTATGGTCGAAATAAGCATAATCAATTAATTGATCAACGTGATTTTATTTCTAATTATCATTTTAAGTTTAAATATGATAATGGATTTGTAATCGAAGATTGTCATAGTTTAAATTATACTTTTGTGAATGGAAAACGATTGATTAAACAAAGAAAATATCAAGAAGCAATTATTGAAGTTTTAGGAATTAAAATAATTTTATTTAAAGATTATTTTTTAGTTAATGATTGTATTGAAATTAATGGTTTACAACCATTAATTAATAAAGAAGAATATCTTGATGCTTATTATCTTCAACATCATTTTTTAGCTTCAATGCCTAAAGTACTTAAACCAATTGAGATTGAAGCTTATGAAGAAAATGAGGAAGAAAAAGTTTCGATAGTTTATCAATTATTACTTAGTTTAATGATGAGTATTTCTTCACTTACAATGATGTTACTTAATCCAAGTAAAGTGATGATGATTAGTGGAGGAAGTATGTTATTAGTTAGTTTAATGATGCCTATTATTAATCGTTATTATGAACAATATCGTTATCAAAAACAAATTCATAAACAACAAAAACAATATTTAGCTTATATGCAAGAAGTTAAAGATGAATTAGTAATGATGATTAAACAAGCTAATCAGTTATTAAAAAAGCGTTTCTTTATTGAACATGAAGATGTTTTTAAACAAGATTTATTAATGGCTAAACAAGAATTTCATGAAGATTATTTATATCTTTGTTTAGGTGAAGGAATTAGTAAACATGTTGTGGATATTAACTATCCTAAACTTAGTAAACTAAAAAAACCACCTTTAATGTATGAAGATATGATTGAAGAATTAGAAAATTTAAATCAAAGTGAAGATATGTTACAAATAATAGATCTAAAAAAATATCATAAGATAGGAATATGTGGTAAATATTACCAAGAAGCATTAACTAAATGTTTATTAGATTTAGCTTTATATCATCGTCCAAGTGAATTAGTAATTGCTTTATTTATTAATTTAGCTCATTTAAATCAAAGACCATACTTACGTTATTTACCCCATATTATGCGTGATCAACGTTTATTATATACTGGTATTGATAAGTTAAATAAAGCAATGGATGAATTAAGTAAATATGAACAAGTTATTATCATTGTTGATGATACAACTTATTTTGATGATGAAAGTTTTGAAGCTTTTATTAAAGCTAAAAACTTTATTAAAATAGAAAGTAATCGTGAATTATCATTATTAAGTAGTGATTGTGAATGGGTAATTGAAGCTAATGAAACTTATTTAATGCATGAACGTTTAAAGCAAGTGCATGCCTTAAATAAGATATATACTTATGATGATGCTTTATTTAAAGGGTTAAGTCGTTTTAAATTTAAACAAAGTTTAAATTTAAATGAACAATTATCTTTATTTACGATGTATGGAGTTAATGGGGTGGAAGGATTAGAAATAGCCTCAAGACAAGAAAGAAATCGTTTAAGTAATAGTTTAGCTTGTCCAATTGGTTTAGATGAACATGGTCAATTAATTAATTTAGATATTCATGAGCGTGAAGATGGCGCACATGGTTTAATTGCTGGTACAACTGGTAGTGGTAAATCACAGTTATTAATAACCTATTTATATTCATTATGTCTTAATTATCATTATGATCATGTTAGTTTTTGTCTTATTGATTATAAAGGTGGTAGTTTAGTTGATGCCTTTAAAGATAAACAACAGGCTATTCCTCATTTACGTGGTAGTGTAAGTAATTTAGGCAAAAAAGATTTACATCGTAGTTTATTAGCATTACAAAGTGAACTAGAATATCGTCAACTTTTGTTTGAAGATTTACGTTTAAATAGTGGGGATAGCAATATCGATATTGATACTTATCAAAAGTATTACTTACAAGGAATAGTGAAAGAAGCTTTACCACATTTAATTATTGTGGTAGATGAATTTGCACAGCTTAAAGAAGATTATGAAGAATATTTAACCCAATTAGTAAGTATTGCTCGTATTGGACGTAGTTTAGGTTTACATTTAATCTTATGTACGCAAAAACCACATGGAATAGTTAGTCAACAAATGGATAGTAATCTTAATTTTCGAATATGTTTAAAAGTAGCTAGTGAAGAAGATAGTATGGATATGCTTAAAAGTAAAGATGGGGCTAAATTAGTTAATGCAGGACAATTTATTTTAAAAAGTGGTCAACGTTTAATAAAAGGACAAAGTGCTTATATGCAAAGTAATCAAGAAGCTAATTTAACCCAATTAAGTTTAATAAATGAACAAGGAATTATTTATGATCAAATAAAGTTAAATAATCAATTGTTAAGTGAACAAAAACAAGTCTTAAAAGCTTTATTAATCGAAGATGAAGTAAGACAAGTCTTTTTACCTCCTTTAGCTAAAAATATTAAACAAATACATAATGAATTTTATTTGGTTGATGATATTAGTCATCAACAACAATATCGTCTTGATTTTACTAAAGGTAATTATTGTATATTAGGTAAAAGTAGTAGTTGTGAATGGTTTATAAATTTAGTTTTAAAATTAAAAGCTAAAGTTATTTTGTTTGATGCTTATCATCATTTTAAAACTAAAGATAATTATTATGATAGTTATAGTAGTGAAGAAGTAATAATGAAAGTTTTAATGGATTTAGTTAATGAAGTAAAATACGAACGTAAATATCAAGAACAATATTTGATTATTAGTGATTATGCATTATTTAAAGAAAGTTATCCTTTAGCTTATGATTATTTAATGTATTTAATCAATTATGGGGAAGAATTTGGCTGTTTTGTGATTATTGCTTGTCGCAATTCTGCAAGTATTCCTTTTGATATGTTACAAGGAATTAAACATAAAATATGTTTTTATATGGAAGATAGTAGTGAATATCATTTACTATATCATCCTTTTAAATTAGATTATTTAGAAGATATTGATGGAAGAGGTTATATGATGCTTGATGATTTATGTGAATTTCAGTTAGTAGGTGATAATAATGATTATTTTGATTAAGTTAGTTGCAATTAATGAAGAAGTAGAAATTAAAGTAAATAAAAAGATTAAAATTGGGATGATTAGACAATTGTTACAAGAACGCTATCCTTATTTGTCTAACGTGCAACATTTATATCATCCAGAGTTAGGAATGCTTAATGATAAATTAAGTTTAGATGATTATTTTGGTTATGATTATGAAATTCTCTGGATGATATAACAGGTGTCTTGACACAATGAAATAAAAGTGTATAATAATCAATACATGTGTCAAGACAGTGTAGGAGGAACAAATATGAAAGTTAATGAACGTATTTATTCATTAGTGATAAGTGCCTTATTAGTTGCTATTGGAATTATTATTCCAATGTATATGCCAATTAAAGTGGTTATGGAACCAATGTCATTTACTTTAGCTAGTCATGTTGCTATCATGTTAGCAATGCTTATTTCACCAAGTGTAGCTTTAGCTACAGCTTTAGGTACTACTTTTGGTTTTTTCTTAAGTGGTTTTCCTTTAGCGGTTGTTTTAAGAGCTTTATCGCATGTAATATGGGCTTTAGTTGGTTCATTATGGTTGAAAAAACATCCACAAACATTATCTAAATGGTCAAGTAATGCTTTATTTGTAATTTTAATTGCTTTATTACATGCTGTATGTGAAGTAGTTATTGTTTTACCATTATATGTAGGAACTGATATTGATTTCTTATATGTTATTTTTGGTTTAGTTGGTATTGGAACAATAATCCACAGTAGTGTAGATTTTGTTATTACGCAAATAGTATATAAAGCTTTATGTAAAATTAAACCACTACAAAGTATTGCGAATGTGAAAAATGTTTTATAAGCAGATTTAAATCTGCTTATTTTTTTGTTATAATGGTAAAGCTGTGAGGTGAGCGAAAGTGGATTTAAAGTTATATAAACAAGGATGTAAAGATGGTATAGGAATTGCTTTAGGTTATCTAAGTGTATCTTTTACTTTTGGAACTTTATGTGTTGCCTCAAATGTTAGTATTTTAGATGCTGTTTTAATATCATTACTTAATTTAACTAGTGCGGGACAATTTAGTGGATTATCGATTATGTTAGCACATGGTTCTTATTTAGAACTAGTATTATCACAATTAGTAATCAACATTCGTTATGCTTTAATGTCTTTATCTTTATCACAAAAATGTGGTGATGATATCCAAAGCAAAGAGCGAATGTTGATTGCTTATGGAATAACGGATGAAATCTTTGCTTTAGCTAGCATGAAAGAAGGAGATCTACAAGCTAGTTATATGTATGGTTTAATTACTACACCAGTTATTGGATGGTGCGTAGGTACTTTATTAGGAGCCTGTTTGATGTCTTTATTACCTAATAGTATTCGTGATTGTTTAGGAGTAGCGATTTATGCAATGTTTATTGCAATTGTTATTCCACCAACTAAAAAAGATAAAACGTTATGGGTTGTAATTATTATTTCAATTATTTTATCATTATTATGTAAGATGATGGAAATATCATCAGGATTCGCAATTATTATTGTTGCTTTAATCGCTAGTGCGATTTGCGCAACATTGTTTCCTAGAAAGGAGTAATGTATGAATGGTTATTTAGGATATATCTTATTAATGGCAATTACAACTTATTTAATAAGAATGATTCCCATTACTTTTTTTCGAAAGAAATTAAATCATCCATGGATTAAATCATTCTTATATTATATTCCTTATGCGGTTTTAACAGCAATGACGATACCAGCTATTTTCTATGCTTGTGATAATATGTTAGCAGCGATTGTTGCTTGTGGGGTAGCTTTAGTTAGTACTTATTTAGGTTGTGATTTAATTGTTGTAGCTTTATTAGCTTGTTTAAGTGTATTTATTATAGGAGGGTTAATATGAATCAAGTTGAAAGAATTAAAATGTTTTCTGATGCCTTTGGGGTTAGTGGACATGAAGATGAAGTTGT
This sequence comes from uncultured Erysipelotrichaceae bacterium, assembly GCA_964593515.1. Lineage (GTDB taxonomy): Bacteria > Bacillota_I > Bacilli_A > Erysipelotrichales > Erysipelotrichaceae > JAXJYR01. Next base: position 6,360 of record CAZQJH010000018.1, on the reverse strand, counting down.
AGCATGTGCTAGAAAAGTATGTAGTGAATTTAGTTTACGTGAAGATAAAATGCGTAATTTATTTATTAATGAACAAAGTGATTGTGATGTTTTATTAGATGCACATAGTGATGAAGTTGGATTCATTGTTCAAGCTATTTTAGATAATGGAATGATACGTTTCTTACCTGTTGGGGGATGGGATGCGAAAAATATTGTAGGAGCATGTGTAGAAGTTTTAAATCGTAACAATGAAAAAATTAGCGGGATTGTTGCTAGTAAACCAGTTCACTTTATGAGCGAAGCTCAAAAAAATGCTCCATTAAGTTTTGATGCCTTAGTTATTGATGTAGGAGCATGTAGTTATGATGAAGTAGTTAATGACTTACATATTGGGGTTGGATGTTTTGTGGCACCAAAAGTTACTTGTAGCTATGATGAACAAAGAGGTATCTTTACCGGTAAAGCTTTTGATTGCCGTATTGGTGTAGCAGCATTAGTTGAAACAATGAAACGTTTAAATCATAAACAAGTTAAAGTTAGTGCTACCTTAACTTCACAAGAAGAAGTTGGCGAACGTGGAATGATTTGTGCTATGAATCAAATTGCACCAAAAGTTATGATTGCTTTTGAAGGATGTCCAGCTGATGATACATATGAAAGTGGTCGTATGGTTCAAAGTGGTTTAAAACGTGGAGTAATGATTAGACACTTTGATCGTTCAATGATTACCTCACCTCGTTTAATGGCTTTAGCTATTAAATTAGCTAATGAAAAAGGAATTAAAATTCAAGAAGCAGTTAGAAGTGGTGGTGGAACTAATGGAGGAGTAGTGCATAATGCTCATCATGGAATTCCATCAATTATCTTAGGAATTCCAACTAGATATGCTCATAGTACATGTGGATATTGTGCGATGGAAGATTATGAAAGTGCAATTGAATTAGCTATGGCATTAATTGAAGCGTTAGATCAAGAAACAATTGATAGCTTATAGTAAATTAAAAAGCTTAATTAACATATATAGTAAATGGTAATTAAGCTTTTTTTATACTTGTATTTTGTTATGGTAAGAATTATAATTTAGAAAAATGAAAGGAGTTAATATGAAGAAGATATTTATTGTATTATTAATGACTTTGATGTTATTTGGTTGTAGTAATGACTATGAACGTGATTTTAGTGAAGGTTTTATGCAAGAAATCATGATTGATGAATTAGAAACGAAGATGAATAATAATGATACATTTGTCTTTTTAGTGAAACAATATGGATGTAAAGGATGTATTGAATTCAAAAATGAAATGGAATTATATTTACCTAATCATCATGTGGAAATTTATTATGTTGATTTATCTAATGAAGATAATGGTGAACGTAGTGATGTATTAGATACTATTCGTAAATATTTTCCATCGATGGATTATACCCCAGCCTTATATTATGTCGAAAATGGTAAAGAAGTTGATGAACTTGAATCAGGAGAAGAAGGTTTAACTAAAGAGAAAATGGAAGCGTGGGTTGTACGCTATCAAATTGATAAAAAAGGAGAATAAAAAATGGTTAAAGATATTGTGAAAGATAAAATGTTTCTAGCGAATAAAGCTAGTGAATGTAGTAAAGAAGATTTATATATTGCTCAAGAGTTAATTGATACTTTAGAATTTCATCGTAAATACTGTGGAGGATTAGCAGCTAATATGATTGGATATCATAAACGTATGTTAGTATATCGTGATATGGTTAGTGGTAAAAATGAAGTATTGATTAATCCGGTTATTGTGGAAACTAAAGGACAACCATATAAAACTAAAGAATGTTGTTTATGTTATCTTGATGAAGATCAAGAAGGAATTGAAACTAGTCGTTATCGCGTGATTGTAGTTGAATATTATGATCTTAACTTCAATAAGAAAATTAAACGTTTTAGAGATTTAACGGCGCAAATTATTCAACATGAAATGGATCATTTTGAAGGGATTTTAATTTAGTAGAGTTGTACTCTACTTTTTTTATTGGTAAAAAATGTAAGTGTTTGCATAACGCACTGATGTTTGGTATAATAAGCTTGAAATGGGAAAAATGCTGTCGTTCCCATCACTAAGAAAGAAGAGGAAAATATATGCTAAACAAATTAAGTAAAGTTTTATTAGCTGGAGTAATGAGTTTTAATGTTATGACTCCGGTTTTAGCGCAAGAAGAAGTAACATATGATATTTATCCGATTCCGCACAGTTTAAACTATGGTAAAGATATGATGACTACTACTAAGTCATGGAATGTTATTTACGATAGTGGTGTTGATGAAGCAACTAAAGATCGTATGCAAGAAATTGCGGACCTTAAAAATATCACTTTAACGGCTACTAATGCGAAAGTTGAAGGGGTAACTAATGTCTATGTAGGGGTAGATGGAACAAATAGTAGTGTTGAAAAATATATTGAAGAAAAAGCTACTATTTCAGCTGATTTATTTACTAATAATGATGCTTATTACTTAGAAAGTGATGATAATGAAATCTATGTTTTAGGTAGAGATGCTGATAGTGCATTCTATGGATTAACAACTTTATATCACGTAGTAGACCAAATGACAGCTATGGAAATGCGTGAATTTGTAATTGAAGATTATGCTGATGTAGTATCACGTGGATTCATTGAAGGATATTATGGAAACCCTTGGTCTACTGAAGATCGTATTAACTTAATGGAATGGGGAGGATACTACAAGTTAAATTCTTATTTCTATGCGCCAAAAGATGATCCAAAACATAACTCTAAATGGCGTGAATTATATACTGAAGAAGAAATTGAAACTAAAATTAAACCATTAGCTGAAGCAGGAAATGCTTCTAAATGTCGTTTCGTATTTGCATTACACCCATATATGTATAATGCAATTAGTTATGAAAGTGAAGAGAGATACCAACAAGATTTAGCTGATTTAAAAGCTAAGTTCTTACAAGTTATTGAAGCTGGGGTAAGACAAATTGCTATCTTAGCTGATGATGCTGGTAATGTTGGTGGAGCTAACTACATTAGAACATTACAAGATGTTTCTGCTTGGTTAGAAGAATTACAAGCAACATATCCAGATTTAAAATTAGTATTACCATTTGTTACTCAAGAATATATGTACAATGGACAAAGTTACTATACTGATATGCCAGAAAATGTACAAATTGTTATGACTGGTGGAAGAATTTGGGGAGAATGTTCACAAAGTTACTTAGATACATTCTATAACAATACAAAACGTAGTGTATACTTATGGATTAACTGGCCATGTACAGATAACTCTAAAGATCACTTAATTATGGGAGGATATAAACAATTCTTACATGTAGGTGTAGATGCTGATAAATTAGATGGAATTGTTTTAAACCCAATGCAACAATCAGAACCTAGTAAAGTAGCTATTTTCGGAAATGCATGTTATACATGGAATATTTGGGATAGTGAAGAGGAAGCAGATGCTTGTTATGATAAATCATTTGCTGCCGTAGATGGAAATAGCTTTAAAGCAAGTGATGCAAGTGAAGCTTTAAAAGAATTATCTAAACATATGATTAACCAAAATATGGATAGTCGTGTTGCACCTTTACAAGAATCAGTTGAATTAGCACCTAAATTAGATGCATTTAAAGCTAAAGTAGAAAATGATACAGTAACAATTGCTGATTGTGAAGCAATTCAAGCTGAATTTGAAGTATTAAAAGCAGCAGCTGAAACATATATTGCTGAAGGTAATGAAGCAATTAAAGGTCAAATTATTTACTGGTTAAACTGTTGGTTAGATACTTGTGATGCAGTAAATTACTACATGGAAGCAGTTAAAGCTATTATCAATAATGATGATGATGCTTTATTAAACTACAATGCGTTAGGAAAAGCTTCATTTGATAAATCTAGAACTTATGGATTTAACTATGTTAATGAAACTAAATATGCGGAAGTAGGGGTTCAACACATTGTACCATTTATCCGTTTTATGAAAACTAATGTTTCATCAAAAGCCCAAGGATTATTAGATCCTAACTATGTTGAATTATCTTATATTACATCAAGAAGTGATCAACCTTCTGGAAGTGTAGATTACATTACTGATGGTAAAGATAGTACAGCAGCTATTTACCAAACACCTAATACAATTACAACTGGAACTTATGTTGGTATGAAATATGGTAAAGTAATGCCAATTGAAAACTTCCGTGTATTATTAGGAGCAGGTAAAGACCACTTTGATCAAGGTAAATTAGAATATACTATGGATGGTAAAACATGGCAAGATTTACCATTAGTTGGTATGGAAAATAAATTTGTGGGAGTTAGAAATGAAGTTCAAGAAGTTAATATTACTAAAGCTAACTTACCAGAAAACTTTGAAGCAATGGGAATTAGATTTATTGCTACTAAAGACAATGCAGCTGATGCATGGTTAGAAGTACGTGAAGTATCAATCAACAAAGAAGTTAAAGAAGCTAGTGATGTTGTGAAATATACAGGTAATGTTACTTTCGAAGGAATGCAAAAATATTATGATGTTAATAACTCAATCTTATTCGATGGTAATGATGGAAATTCACAAACTAGCGAACTTTGGTTAGTAAAAGCACCTTATGAAGGTGATAGTAAAGATAAAGTTCCAGCTGGTTCTAGTATTACAGTTACTTTTGATGCACCAAAAACAGTTGGTACTTTAGGATTATCACAAGGTGGAAGTCGAAATGGTGATGTTTTAAGCAATGCTAAATGGCAATATCAATTAGATGGTAGTGATAAATGGGTAGATTTTGCTAATGGAAATATTACTAGTGAAACAATTCAAAGTGTAAATGTAGGTTCAATAGCTAATGTTAAAGCAGTACGTATCTACAACAATAGCGCAACTAATGGATGGGTAAGACTTGGAGAAATTACAATTACTTCACCATTAACATTAAAAGCTGATTTAAGTAATGTTTATACTAATGTTGAATTACCTGAATTAGTAGGTGGACACATTAGTGAAGGAAGTGCATATTTTGATAATGCAACAATTACTTTAAATAAAGGTGATTACATTGGATTTAAATTCGATAACATTAAAGATATCGAAAAAGTTAATGCTACATTAAGTGATGGATTAAAACTTGAAGTAACAACAAATCCTAATGTTGGATGGAATGAATACAAAGCTGGATGCGATGCACGTTATGTACGTGTAGTATCAAGTAAAGATAATGTTTCATTTAAATTAAATGATTTTAGTGTTAAATTCTATGCAATTGGTAATTATGCTATTGATACTAACTGTTCAAACTTAAATCCTGGAGATGATGTTCGTACAGCAGGTACTTTAGGAAACATCTTCGATGGTGACTTAGGAACAGTTGGAAAAATTAATGGTCAACAAATTGAAGGACAATATATTACTTTTGATTTAGGTCAAGTTATTAACTTTAAAACATTCCGTTACTACTTAGTTGAATCAAACCCTGACTACATCCGTAGTGCTAAATTTGAAATTTCAGCTGATCAAAATGAATGGAAAGAAATCTTAAATGTAGATGCTACTGATGCTAAACATGATGCTAGTACAGTAGCTAAAGATTGTTCATACATGACACATGATAGTACTAACCCAGGAAATATGTATGTTGAAGCTAAAGATATTAACTACGATGCTCGTTACATTCGTATTACTTTCACTAAAACATTTACTAGTCGTTGGACTAACATTTCTGAATTACAAATTAATGGTGGAGAATACCGTTCATTAGAAACAAATAAAGATATTATTAGTGATACTACTGAAGTAGAAGGTATGATTCCAAGTTATGCATTAGATGGTGATTTTGAAACTAGCTATAAACCAAATGCAACTAAAGGAAGTTATACTTATGTTGTTTCAGCTGAAGAAGTTATTAAAACGGTACGTTTCATTCAAGAAGGTCAAACTTCAAATGCAACTGTAACAGCTGAATTATTAGATGGAAGTAAAGTATCTTTAGGAAAATTAAGTAAAGTATTAAATGTATTTGGAAGTGAAGTAGGATTTAAAACAGTAACTGTTACTTGGGATGGAATTGCTCCAGAAGTAAGTGAAATTCAATGTTTAGCTACTTATACTGAAACTCCAATTACTCCAGAACCAAAACCAGAACCAGATCCTAAACCAGAACCAGATCCTAAACCTGAATACAATGGTTATGATGATGTTGATAGTAAAGCTTGGTATGCTGGAATGGTACAAGAAGCTACTATTAAAGGTTTAATGGGTAAAGATGGAAGTACAGGAAACAACTTCAATCCAGATGGAAAAATTACGCGTGGAATGGTAGCTACTGTCTTATATCGTATGGCTGGAGAACCAAAAGTAACATATAGTGATAAATTTAG
>CAZQJH010000017.1:6398-17974 GCA_964593515.1 uncultured Erysipelotrichaceae bacterium | reverse complement strand
CGCTGCCGGGCATTTATTAAGCTCACATCTTGTGAGCTTTTTTTGTGGCTTTTTTGTGTACTTTACGATAAAATATAGTAGATTGGAGTGATTACATGACAAAGATAGAATTACATTCTTTAGAAGAAACAAAAGCATTTGGTGAAAAGCTTGGTTCACTATTATTTGGTGGAGCTTTTATTACAATGAGTGGCGATTTAGGAGCAGGTAAAACAACCTTAACTAAAGCTATTGGAAAAGCTATTGGGATTAAGAAAACTATTAATTCACCAACTTTCACGATTTTAAAAAGTTATTATGGTAAGATTAACCTTCATCATATTGATGCTTATCGTTTAGAAGGTATCACTCAAGATTTAGGATTTGAAGAATTATTTGAGGAAGAAGATTCTATTTGTATTGTGGAATGGCCTCATTTTATTGAATATGCATTACCTAGTGAACGTTTAGAATTAACAATTAAAATTGAAGAAGATAAACGAATTGTTGAAGTTAATGGAATTGGGGCTAAATATGCTGAATTGGAGGAAAAGTTATGAAATATTTATTTTTAGATAGTTCAAATAAATATTTAATGATTGCGGTCTTAGATGATAACAAAGTTATTGCTTCGCATATTGAATATTGTTTTAAAAAACAAAGTGAGAAATTATTTCCCGCAATGATTTCTTTATTAGCTGATAATAATATCGATAAAAATGAAATTGAAGGAGTAATTGTTACCATTGGTCCTGGAAGTTATACAGGAGTACGTATTGCTTTAAGTGTAGCTAAAGTATTATGTACTAGTAAGCATTTACCACTTTATACAATTAATAGTTTACGTGTCTATGATAATGCTTGTGATGATACATTAGTATTAATGGATGCACGTAGTAAACGTGCATATTGTGCTCATTATCATCAAGGAGCAGAAGTATTAGCCCCTTGTGTTATGAGTATTGATGATATTAAAGCTTATCTTGTTGATAAACAAGTTAAAGTAGTTGGTGATAGTGAATTAGTTGGATTAGAAGCACTTGAAGTTGATTTTGTTTCTAATATTGAAGCTAGTTTTGCTTATAAAGAAAAAGTTGATAATATCCATACATTAACACCATGTTATTTAAAAGAATCGGATGCGTATAAATCATGATTAGAAAATTAACTAAAGAGGATTTAACTAAAGTTATAGCAATTGAAAATGAATGTTTTCATTCACCATATAAATTAGATCAATTCGAATATGAATTAGATGAAAATCCTTTTTCAAAATTATTTGTCTTAGAAATTGATGGTGAAATTGTTGGTTATATTGATTATTGGATTACTTTTGAAGTGGTTCAATTATGTAAGATTGCCATTGCTTTAAAACATCAAGGAAAGCATTATGCGGATATGTTGATGCAACATATGCATATCGATGGTAAACTTGAAGGAGGAGAAACCCTTAGCTTAGAAGTTAGAGTTTCTAATCACAAAGCTATTTCTTTATATGAAAAATATGGTTATACAAAAGCTAGCCTTCGCAAGAATTATTATGATGATGGCGAAGATGCTTATTTGATGATCAAAGAGCTATAGGAGGTCTTTATGAAAGATTATTATATTTTAGCTATTGAATCAAGTTGTGATGAAACAGCTTGTGCAATTGTGAAGAATGCGAAAGAAGTTATGTCTAATATTGTTGCAACCCAAATTGATGTCCATAAAGAATTTGGTGGGGTAATTCCGGAAGTAGCTTCACGTATTCATGTGGAAAATATTTCGATGGTAATTGAAGAAGCGTTAAATAAAGCACAAATGAGTATGGATGATATTGATGCAATAGCCTTTACGCAAGGACCGGGATTAATTGGTTCGTTACATGTAGGGGTACAAGGGGCTAAGACTTTAGCTTGGGCTTTTGATAAGCCATTAGTACCAGTTCATCATATTGCCGGACATATTTATGCTAATCGTTTAGTTTGTGATATGAAATTCCCATTATTAGCCTTAGTAGTATCAGGAGGACATACTGAATTAGTATATATGAAAGAAGATTATTCTTTTGAAATCTTAGGTACTACCCAAGATGATGCAATTGGGGAAGCTGGAGATAAAGTAGGACGTGTTTTAGGTTTACCTTATCCAGGTGGGGTTTATGTTGATAAATTGGCTAAAGAAGGAAAACCTATTTATACTTTAGCTAAACCTAAAACAGAAGAACCATTAGATTTTTCTTTTAGTGGTTTAAAAAGTAGTGTCTTACAATTTGTTGATCGTATGAAACGTAAAAATGAAACTTTTGAAGCTTGTGATTTAGCTGCTTCTTATCAAGAATGTGCCTTTGAAGCATTATTACAACGTGCACGTTTAGCTTTAGATACTTATGAAGTAAAACAAATGGTTTTAGCAGGAGGAGTTGCTGCTAATTCATGCTTACGAGATAAAATTTTAAATGATTTAACTAAAGAATATCCTCATGTGGAATTTGTGATTCCACCATTATCTTGTTGTACGGATAATGCGGCGATGATTGGGGTTGCCGGAGGAATTGCTTATGAAAAAGGTATTCGTGCTGATTTTGATGCAAGTGCTGACCCTGGTTTTGAACTATAAAAATAAAAAGTTAAAATTATACGAAAACTTAACAACTTAACAAATGTATGTTATACTATTAATCAGGTGAGAAATATGAATGATAAACTAGTGCCAAAAGCAACTTTACAAAGATATCCTGTCTATTTAAAAGCTTTACGTAAATTAAAAATGAATGGTTATGAACGTGTAATGTCAAAGGAGTTAGCTGATGTAGTTAATATTTCACCAACGACGATACGTCGTGATTTCTCTTTTTTAGGGAATTTAGGTAAACAAGGATATGGATATGATATTAATCGTTTGATTGAGATTTTCAATCAACAATTAGGGATGGAATTTGATGAAAAGATTATTTTAATTGGAGCTGGTAACTTAGGTCGTGCTTTAATGAAATATAATAAATGGGATTATGTTGTAGGGGAAATTAGTTGTGCATTTGATGTGAATCCTGATCGTCTTGGAGTACGTTTTGGGATTCCAGTATATGATATGGATTCTTTAGAAGAAAATATTCCTAAAGGATGTCGTATTGCTATTTTAGCCTGTTCACAAGAGATACAACCAACGGTTGATCGTTTGATCAAATGTGGAATTTGTGGTTTAGTCGATTTTACGCATGAACACATTCAAATTCCAAAAGGGGTTGTCTTAAAGAGTGTAGATGTGGTATCATCTATACAGGAACTTGTTTTTGAAACAAATAGTTTGAATATTGAGTGATGAAGTAGGACAAAATAAAAGGGTTCTTGATAGCGAATCTGGGAGGGTGTAAGCCAGAGCAAGAATTTTTATGGCGAACACCTATGGAACTGGGTTGGAGAAATTAAGTAGACAACCCCGCTAATACAGCGTTATGTAATTGAGGTGTCTAGATATCTTTATATCTAGGAATCAGGATGGTAATCGCGTATCTGACGTTCCTGTTGGATACGTTTTTTTATTTTTAAGGAGGAAAATAAAATGTTTGAATTTATGACAGTAAGAGAATTATTTGAAATCATGATGAATGGTTCTCATATGGAAATTGATGGAATTGAATATGTTCAATTACAAGGATGGATTAGAACTAACCGTTGTAGTGGTAAATTAGGATTCATTGAATTAAATGATGGTACTTATTTCCGTAATGCACAACTTGTATATAAACAAGAGTTAGCTAACTTTGAAGAAGTTAGTAAATATCCTACAGGAGCAGCAGTTACTGTGGTGGGAAAATTTGTTTTAACACCAGAAGGAAAACAACCTTTTGAAATTCAAATCACACAAGCTACTTTAGAAGGTGATTGTGATCGTGATTATCCATTACAAAAGAAACGTCACAGTTTTGAATACATGCGTGAAATTACGCACTTAAGACCTCGTGCTAATACTTTCTATGCTATTTTTAGATTACGTAGTGTATTATCAATGGCTATTCACGAATTCTTCCAAAACCAAGGTTTCGTTTATGTTCATACACCAATTATGACAGGAAATGATGGTGAAGGAGCTGGAGAAATGTTTGTGGCTACAACTCGTGAAGATGGTAATTATGAAGAAGATTTCTTTGGGAAACCAGCTTACTTAACTGTAACTGGACAATTACATGTCGAAGCATTTGCAATGGCTTTTAGAGATGTATATACATTTGGACCAGTATTTAGAGCTGAAAACTCAAATACAACTAGACATGCTAGTGAATTCTGGATGATTGAACCAGAAATTGCTTTTGCGGATTTAGATGATGATATGAACTTAATCGAAGATATGATTAAATACTGTATCGATTATGTTTTAGATAATGCCCCAGAAGAAATGAAATTCTTTGAGAAAATGGTTGATAAAGATTGTATTAACCGTATTAGTGCGGTAAGAAATTCTGAATTTAAGAAAATGACTTATACTGAAGCCATTGATTTATTATTAAAAGCTGATGTGAAGTTTGAAAATAAAGTTGAATGGGGTATGGACTTAAATGCTGAACATGAACGTTACATTTGTGAACAAGTAGTAAATGGTCCAGTATTCTTAACTGATTATCCTAAAGATATTAAAGCATTCTATATGCGCGTTAATGATGACAACAAAACAGTTGCAGCTTGTGACTTATTAGTACCAGGTGTTGGTGAATTAGTTGGTGGTAGTCAAAGAGAAGAACGTTACGATGTTTTAGAAAGTCGTATGAAAGAAATGGGTATGCAAACTGAAGGATTACAATGGTATATGGATTTACGTCGTTATGGAGGATGTAAACACGCAGGATTTGGACTTGGATTTGACCGTTTCTTAATGTACTTAACAGGTATGACTAATATCCGTGATGTTGAACCATTCCCACGTACACCTAGAAATTTACAATTCTAAACTTCTGGATTTCCAGAAGTTTTTTCTTAGTTATGATTAGACTAGTTAAAGAAAGTGATGCTACACGAATCAGCGAAATATATGGAACTTATGTACGTGAGGATAGTTCAACCTTTGATACCGAAGTAGCATCAATAAGTTATATTAAACAAAAAATTAATAACTTAAGTAGTTTTTACCCTTACTTAGTAAAAGAAGTTAATGGGCTTGTAGTTGGTTATGCTTATGCTCATCCTTATTATGGACGTGGTGCTTATGAATGGAATGTGGAAGTAAGTATCTATGTTGATAAAGCTTATTGTCATCAAGGAATTGGGAAAGAACTATATGAACATTTATTTTATTATTTAAAACAACAAGGTTTTATGAAAGCTTATGCTTGTATTACGGCTAGTAATGTAGCAAGTATCAAGATGCATGAATATTTTAACTTTAAACAAATAGGTTATTTTAAAGAAGCTGGTTATAAATTTAATCAGTGGTGGGATGTTGTATGGTTAGAAAAAGAAATTCAACCATTACAAACACCACCTAAGCCAATAGTACCGATATGGTTCGTAAAAAAAGTATAAGCTGTTTGTTGATATCGTTAAAGAATGTGATACAATAACAATGAAAGGAGTGTAAACATGAATATGGATGTTAGTATTATTGTACCTGTATATAACATGGAAAAGTATATTGTTCGCTGTTTACACTCCTTATTAAATCAAATTACTAATTGTCATTATGAAGTAATTGTTATTGATGATGGAAGTGTTGATCAAAGTGTTGCTTTAATTAAGCAACATTTTGGTAATAATCCTAAATTAAGATTAATTACTCAAAGTAATCAAGGAGTTTCAAAAGCTCGCTTTAGCGGAATTGAAGCTAGTGTAGGAACTTATCTTGCCTTTGTCGATAGTGATGATTATGTTGAATTAGATTATGTTGAAAAACTATATCAAGCAGCTTTAATTAATCAAGCGGATATTGTATGCTGTGATTATTATAATGAATTTAGTCATACTAAGTTTAAAAGTATGCTTAAACTTAAAGCACAAGTATTATCTAATTATGAAGGTTTACATCATGTTTTACATGATTTTAAGATGCGTTCATATTTATGGAATAAATTATATAAAAAAAGTTTATTTGCGAAAATCGAAATCGTTCATTTAAAATACTTTGAAGATTTATCAATTATGCCTCAACTTTTTTACTATGCTAATCAAATTGTCGTTATAAAAGATTGTTTATATCATTATGTTCAGCGTAATGGTAGTGCTATGCATGGTAATAGTGAATTGAAGTTAGAACATTATGTCGAAGCTTTAAAAGTTATTAAAAACTTTTTACAAGATCAACAAATTATAACTGAATTTGCTACTGATTATAACTTTTTATGTGATAAAGTAATTTTATCCCTATTTATTATGTTACCTAAAGGTAAAACTATCGATAAATTAAAGATCTTACGTAAATATTATCAACAAATTAATGAATTAAAGAAAGGAGTGAAGTAAGATGCAATATGTACCTAAAAAGAATAAACCTAACTATATTATTATTGCTATTACTTTACTGGTTGTAATTGCTTTGTTGGGAGGTTTTTTAGCTTTTTTTAATAACAATGATGATGTTGTGGTTGAAAAACAATTTACGATTAAAGGGGTTAGTGAAGAAGAAATGGTTGAAGTGATGAAAGAAAGTAATCAAGATTTTATTACGATTAAAGATCATTTCTATTATGGAGAATCACTGAATTTATTTGAAGAAAAATATAATGTGGAAAATAAAGATACTTTATCAGGTAAAACATTATTATTAGAAAATGTTGTGGATGGTAATAAATTCTCAATGACTTTAGAAAATAGTGTCGATAGTAAATTATTAGTTGATGAATTAGATGAAGGTTTTTATCGGTTATATGTAATTGATAATTTAGTATCAAAACGTTTAATATATGATAAAGCTATCGGTGATGATGTATTTCATAGTGTTGTGCGTAAAGGTTATGTGAATGAAGTGACTTTATATGCACGTAATGATTTATTAAAGGAATATGGTAAAACTTTAGATAAGAATTATATGTATTTAAAAGTAGAAAAAGTTAAACCTAGTGAGGATGAAATTGATGTATTAATTGATCCTTATGGTTTAAGTTATGATTTTACATATGGAGCAGATATTGGTTATCAAAGCCAAGGCTTAGTTGAAAATGATGAAATGTATCAAGCTGCTTTATGGATGCAAGAGCGTTTAGAGGCTTATGGATTAAGAGTTGAAATAAGTCGTAAAAGTAAAGATGAAGATGGACGTACTTATGGAGAAGATGGACATTTAGCTATTGGTTATGAAAAGAAAGCTAAGTATTATTTAATGTTACGTTTTAATATGCATGGTAATACTAGTATTAGTGGATTTGAAATTCAACATAGTTACTATACTTCTAAGACTTTAGCTCGTAATATTAATTATGGAGTTAGTAATAATACTGATTTTACTTTATCACCAATGTATAGTGGAAGTGATGCGGGAATTGTTAGTGGAATCTTATTAGAAGGAGTAGATGGTAAAGTTATTTATGATGATAGCTTATATCTTAGAGAAAGTGGAGGACGAGCTACAATGGCTGGTTGTTTCTCAGAAAGTGCTAAAGAAATGAATGCGTCATTTAAAGATTTAAATGGAATGTATGGATTGAAAATTAATTTTGCTTATATATCAAATGATAATGATGTTAAGTATTGGAAGAAGCATAAACAAGAATTAGTTTATGCAGTTAGTGATGCATTTGCACAAGGAATTAATGTAGAGGAGTAATGGTATTTTATGAAATATCAAATAAATAAAGCAAGTAAGTTTTTTGGAGCTGATTGTGTATTTGAAAATGCGAATTTTGAAATTCGTAATCGGGAGAAAATTGCGATTGTTGGGCGTAATGGTTGTGGTAAAACAACTTTTCTTAAAGTTATGGCTAATATTGAGCATTTAGATAGTGGAACAATTTATGCGGAAAAAGATACGAGAATTGGTTATTTAGCCCAAACAACTTTTGAAGATGAATCATTAAGTGTATTTGAGGCTTTATCACAAGCTTTTAATCATTTAAAGGTGATGGAAGCTCAATTACAAGCGATGACTGATCAAATGATGGATGATCACAGTGAACGCTTATTGAACGCTTATGCAAGCTTACAACAACGTTTTGAGGAAAGTGGTGGATATACTTGGGAGAGTGAATTAAATCAAATCCTCGGTAAGTTTAATTTCACTAAAGATGATTTAAATAAAAAAGTATGTGAGTTTTCGGGTGGTCAAAAAACAAGACTAGCTTTTGTGAAGTTATTATTATCTAAACCGGATATTTTATTACTAGATGAACCGACAAACCATTTAGATTTAGATACGATTGAATGGTTACAAGGTTATATTAAAGCTTATCCTAAAGCAGTTGTACTTGTCAGTCATGACCGTATGTTTTTGGATGAGGTTTGTGATGTCATTTATGAAATCGAATATGGGATAATGCGACGTTATGTTGGTAATTACAGTAATTATGTGAAAGTTAAGAAGAGTGATGTTGAACAACAAAAATCAGCTTTTGTACGTCAACAAAAAGAAATTGAACGATTAGAAGAATTAATTGAAAAATTTCGTTATAAAAAGAATAAAGCTAGTTTTGCGCAAAGTAAGATTAAATATTTAGAACGTATGGATAAAGTGGAAGATGTTACTTTGGATAATCAAAGTTTTAAAGCCCGCTTTAGTGTTTTAAATAGTGGTGGAAAACGCGTTTTAGAGTGTGATAAACTTAAAATAGGTTATGATCATCCATTATGTGAAGTTAGCTTTACTTTAATGCAGAAAGAGCGTATTGCGATTATTGGTGGCAATGGAGAAGGTAAATCAACCTTATTAAAAACTTTAGTTGGTAATGTTCCTAAATTAGGGGGAGAATTCTTATTTGGTCATCAAATTGAAGTAGGATATTTTGATCAAGATTTAGCCCAATTTAACCCATGTAATAGCGTTATTGAAGAAGTTTGGCAAGATTTTAGTGATTTAGACCAAACCCAAATAAGAACAGCTTTAGGTACTTTCTTATTTAGAGGTGAAGAAGTATTTAAGACGGTTGATTGTTTATCGGGTGGGGAAAAGGTTCGTTTATTACTAGTGAAATTGATGTTATCACATCCAAACTTTTTAATGATGGATGAACCAACGAACCATTTAGATTTAGTAGGTAAAGAAGCCTTAGAAGAAGCTTTAAGTGATTATGAAGGAAGTATTCTATTTGTTTCCCATGATCGTTATTTTATTGATAAATTAGCTAGCGCTATTTTAGTTATTGAAGATGGACAAGCTACTTATTATCCATTAACTTATAAAGAGTATATGGAAAAGAAAAATAATCAAGTAGAAGAAGTGAAACAACAAAGTAAACAAACAAAAACTAAATATGTACGTAATTTCAATTATGGAAAAGAAGTTAAAAAGTTAGAAGAACAAATTGAAAAACTTGAAAATGATATTAGTGAATTAGAACAACTTCGTTTCTTACCTGAATATTATGAAAATCATCATAAAATGAAAGAAATTGATGAAAAAGTTTCACAGTTACAAACTGAATTGGAAACAAAATTAGCATTGTGGGAAGAATATAGTGAAATGGTTTAAGTAAAAAACGTAATTTTGGCTTAAAATTAGCCTAAATTACGTTTTTTTTAGCTTAAATAGCTAAAAATACGATGAAATAGGCATAAATGTAAACAAAATGACTTTGTTTCAGTGAAAGAAAGTGTGTGTTTTTTCACAAAATGTAAGTAAAATTTGAAAAAAAATCAAAAAATTGTAAAAAAATATCAAAAAGTTGTTGCATAATTCTAAAAATTTGGTATACTGTATGTATTCTAAAAACAAGAGGGAGGAATTTATTATGAAGAAATTCACAAAAATTGCCTTAGCTGCAGTATTAGGATTATCTTTAGTTGCTTGTAGTAGTGACAATGATAGTGATAAAGGAAGTACAGCTAAAGGTGGAACAATCACTGTAGGATGTGAAGAATTATCTGGAACATTCTCACCAATTTATTATTCATCATCATACGATGGATATGTAGTAAGCTTAGTTTACGATTCACTTATGGACTATGATTTCGATGGAAACTTAGTTGGTGAATTAGCTGAAAGCCGCGAAGTTACTAACGAAGGGAAAACAATTACTTACAAATTAAAAGAAGGAATTAAATTCTCTAACGGTGAAGCTTTCGATGCTCACGACGTAGTATTTACATTCAAAGCAATCGCTGACCCAAGTTACACTGGACGTTATGGAGCTACAGTTGCTGGTTTAGTTGGTTACGATGAATACAAAAACGATCCAACATCATTTGATGCAGGGGTTAAAGCTATTGATGACTACACAGTAGAATTCAACTTTACAAATGCTAAAAACGACAACGAATTAGACGTTGCTACAATGCCTATCTTATGTGAAGAACAATTCGATCAATACGAATACGGAAACACAAAACAATTAGAAGACTTAATGTCAGAACCAGTTGGAACTGGACCATACGTATTAAAAAACTGGGAATCAGGAGCTGGTGCTAGTTTAACTAGAAACGAAACTTACTGGGGAGAAGGTTACGAAGGTGTTACTAACGTAATTATTAAACCAGTTGAAATGTCAACTGAATACCAAGAATTAGAATCAGGAAGTATCGATATGATTAACTCTCAAATCGAACCAAGTAAAATTGGACCTGCTTCTAACAACGAAGCTTTAAAATTAAACACTTACCCACGTGCTGGACAAGGATTCATCGCATTCAATGCTGCTAAAGGTGCAACTGCTGATAAAGCTGTACGTCAAGCATTAGCATTCGCATTTGACCGTGCTTCATTCTGTGAATCTTACTACGCTTGTGATGACTGTAAAGGTGATGCTGCTAACGCTAAAATCGGTTATGTTCCTGGAACATACAACAACCCAGCTTCTCCATTAGGTAGCATCGTTCGTCAAGAAGAAAAAGTTGATGGATTAGAAACTTACGACTTCAACATGGACAAAGCTGCTCAATTATTAGACGACGCTGGATGGACTGTTGGAGCTAGCGGAAAACGTGAAAAAGATGGTAAAGTATTAGAAATCAAAGTATTAGCTATCCAAGACCACGATATCTTAAACAACTTAATCCCAATGTGGCAATCAACTTGGGGAGAACAATTAAAATGTGATGTTAAAGTTGCTACAGTTGACTTCAACACATTATTAGACAAAATTTACTCTGATGCTGGATTAGAAGAATGGAGCGTATTCTTCATGGCTACTTCTTACACAAGTAACAGTATGTCAGATGTTTATACAACATTCCACTCTAAATATGCTGCAGAAAACCAAGACAACTACTCTCGTTTACAAGACCCAGCTGTAGATGCTGCTATGGATGCTGCTCGTTTAGAATTAGATCCTGCTAAAGCTGTTGAAAAATGGACTGAAGCTATGAAGTTAATCAACGATGCTTGTACAATGTTACCAGTTTATGGAAACACTTACTTCGACATTTACAACGCTAAATTAAACAACTTCAAAACAAACACATTATATGACTGGACTCACGCATTAAAAGATGCAACTGTTGAATAGTTAATAAAAATAAAAACGAATTCAATTAGGGCAGGTA
>CAZQJH010000017.1:0-6298 GCA_964593515.1 uncultured Erysipelotrichaceae bacterium | reverse complement strand
AAACTGAGGTGATTAAAAATGTTGAAATATATCGGAAAACGTATATTAAATCTTATTCCCGTTGTATTCATCATGTCGGTAGTTATCTTTGGTGTAGTAAAATGTATGCCAGGGGACCCGGTAAACGCATATTTAGGTGTTGGTACCCGAGTTACTGAAGAGCAAAAAAATGCTATTCGTGCTGAACTTGGTTTAGATAAATCATATCCTGAACAATATGTTAAATGGATGAAAAACTTAGCTACAGGGGATTTAGGACGTTCTATGAAATACAAAAAGGACGTTGGTGAAATTATTGGGGATTACGTATGGAATACTTTCTTATTAAACGCAACTTCATTAGTAGTTGGTATTGCATTAGCAATCCCGATTGGAATTAAGCAAGCAACAAAGAAATTCAGTGTATTTGATAACTTCTTCACTGTATTCTCTTTATTAGGTATTTCTTTACCTTCATTCTTCTTTGCTTTAATGCTTATTTTCTTTGTGGCATTACCATCAGGTGTAATACCGATTAATGGGATGCGTTCGGTAGATCTTGCCATGTTTGGATATGACAATATCTTCCAAGAAATTCTTGACGTTGCATTACATATGTTATTACCAACTGTTGTATTAGCATTCTCTAACTTTGCAACATTCTCTCGTTACGTAAGAAGTTCAATGATTGAAGTAATTAATCAAGATTATGTACGTACTGCAAGAGCTAAAGGTTTAAAAGAAAAAGTAGTTATTTATCGTCATGCATTTAAAAATGCTTTAATTCCATTAGTAACTTTATTAGGATTATATATTCCTTCGTTATTTAGTGGAGCAATGATTCTTGAATCAGTATTCTTATGGCCTGGTTTAGGAAAAATCTTAATTGATGCGATTAATGGTCAAGACCAAAGTATTATTACGGCTTGTTTAATGTTCTCAGCCTTATTAATGGTTGGAGGTAACTTATTATCAGACGTATTATATACAGTTGTTGACCCTCGTGTAAAAGTAGAATAGGAGGTAATGTCATGGCTAAAGAAGAAGTAAAACAATCAGTAGTCTTAGACAAAAGTGATACATCAAGTCCATGGCAAATCGCCTGGAAAAAATTCAGATCAAATCCAATTGCAATGTTTGGTTTAATTACCTTTCTTGTGATTTTATTATTAGTTATTTTTGTGCCTATTTTCTCTAAGCACAACTTAAATGACTTTGACTTTGCATTAAAAGATATTCCACCTTGTAAAGAGTACTGGTTTGGTACTGACCAACAAGGACGTGATGTCTTCTACCGTGTATTCTTAGGAGGACGTGTTTCAATTTTAGTAGGGGTTATTTCTGCTTTAATTACCGTTATTTTAGGATGTGCAATCGGTGGTATTGCTGGTTACTATGGAGGAATGATTGATAACTTATTAATGCGTTTCTCTGAAATCGTTTATTCATTACCATTTACACCATTAATCTTGGTAGTTTCATTCAACTTATTATGGACACCAAGTGATGTGAAAATGTATATTGTGTCTTTCTTAATCGGGGTTTTATCATGGCCTGGATTAGCACGTTTAGTACGTGGACAAATCTTATCTTTAAGAGAACAAGAATTCATGCAAGCGTGTGAAGCATTAGGATTAAGTGATTTCTCAAAAATCTTCAAACACTTAATTCCAAACGTATTATCAACTGTAATCGTAAATGCAACTTTAACTATGGCAAGTGCAATTTTAACTGAAGCTGGGCTTTCATTCTTAGGTATGGGGGTAACTCCTCCAACTCCATCTTGGGGTAACTTAATGAACTTAGCTAGAGCAACTAAGGTATTCCAACAATTACCTTGGAACTGGCTTCCAGCCGGATTCTTATGTGTATTAACAGTAGTTTCGATTAACCTTATCGGTGAAGGATTACGTGACGCATTTGATCCAAAGGATATTCAATAGGAGTTGAAAATTATGGATAACAAAAGAAAGAAAATATTAGACGTAGAAGATTTACGTGTATATTTCTATACTAAAAAAGGGGTTTCTAAAGCCGTAGATGGAAACCACTTCAAAATGTATGAAAATGAAACTTTAGCAATCGTAGGGGAATCAGGATGTGGTAAATCAGTTACTGCTATGTCAATCTTAGGATTAGTTGATGAACCAGGTAAGATTGTTGAAGGAAGTAAAATCATGTATGGAGATACTAACTTAGCATCTTGTTCACCAGAAGAATTATATAGCATTCGTGGAAATGATATTTCAATGATTTTCCAAGAACCAATGACTTCATTAAACCCTGTATTTACAGTTGGAGAACAAATTACAGAAAATATCTTATTACATGAAGATGTAACTAAAAAAGATGCAAGAGATCGTGCAATTAAATTATTAGATATGGTTGGTATTGCACGTCCTGAAAAAGTTATTGATGACTATCCTCACCAATTATCTGGGGGTATGCGTCAACGTGTTATGATTGCGATGGCTTTAGCTTGTTCACCAAAATTATTAATTGCGGATGAACCAACTACTGCCTTAGACGTTACTATTCAAGCACAAATTCTTAAGTTAATGAATGACTTAAAAGAAAAAACTGGTACTTCAATCATGTTAATTACGCATGACTTAGGAGTAGTAGCCCAAATGGCTGACTATGTTAACGTAATGTATGCTGGTAAAGTAGTAGAATCGGCTAGTGTTTATGAAATTTTCAAAAACCCTAAACACCCGTATACTATTGGATTAATGGGAAGTATGCCATCATTAAATAATGAAGGTGAACGTCTTTCAACAATTGAAGGAACTGTACCAAACCCATTAGAATTACCACAAGGATGTTACTTCGCTGATCGTTGTAGTAAAGCTTGTGATCGTTGTCGTCAAGGACAACCTAAAACAATTGAAGTTTCTGAAGGTCACAACGTAGCTTGTTTCTTATACGACGAAGCAGAAATGGAGGGGTAATATGTCAGAAAAGAAAGTAATTTTACAAGTTAAAGACTTAAAAAAATATTTCCCTGTTGGAAAAGACAAAAATGTTAAAGCCGTAGATGGTATTACTTTTGATTTATACGAAGGTGAAACATTAGGGCTTGTAGGAGAATCTGGATGTGGTAAATCTACTTTAGGTCGTGCTATCTTAAGATTACATGAACCTACTTCTGGAGAAGTTTACTTCAACGGAGAAAACATTCTTACTAAATCACGCAAAGAAATGCGTAAATTACGTGAAGAAATGCAAATTATCTTCCAAGACCCATACAGTTCATTAAACCCTCGTATGAATGTATATAACATTTTAGCTGAACCTTTAGTAGCTCACGGTTACTTCAAAAAAGGTGATGATTTAAAAAATTATGTATTAGATTTAATGGAAAAATGTGGTCTTCCACCATACTATTGTTACCGTTACCCTCACCAATTCTCAGGGGGACAAAGACAACGTATTGGTATCGCTAGATCATTAGCTTTAAATCCTTCATTTATTGTTTGTGACGAACCAGTTAGTGCATTAGACGTATCTATCCAATCACAAATCTTAAACTTAATGATGGATTTACAAAAAGAAAAGAACATTTCATATATCTTTATCTCACACGACTTATCAGTAGTTAAACATATTTCTGACCGTGTTGGGGTTATGTATTTAGGTTCAATGGTGGAATTAGCTGATAAAAATGAAATTTATGCTAACCCACAACACCCTTATACAAAAGCATTAATGGCTGCTATTCCAGTAGCTGATCCAACTTGTCGTAACAAGATGGAAGCAATTCAAGGGGAAATTCCAAGTAACGTAAATACACCAAGTGGATGTAAATTCCACCCTCGTTGTCCATTTGCTAAAGATATTTGTAAACAACAAGAACCACCTCGTAAAGAAGTTAAACCAGGACACTTTGTCTTATGTCACTTCGGTGGTGAATTTTAATGAGTAAAATTAGCGATTTACTAAAATTTATGGATAAGGATAAAGAAGCTGATCCAGGTAAAGAAGTAGAATTAGAAAAAAATGATTTTTTAGCTCTATGTATTGCTTGTGCTTCAGTTGCTGTTCCTTTACTATTATTATTCATTGGAGCAATTGCTTTATTTATATTTGCATTCAATGCATATTTTGGTTAATACTAATTAAGAGCCGAAAGGCTCTTTTTTTCTGGTAACGCTTTATTAAATGTTGTAAAAAGGGAATAAAAATGTTATTATTTTTATGTAAGTAATCAATACTTATTATCTAACACTTAATATAGTGTTATATCGTTAATAGATTAATTTAAGGAGGATATTTAAATGTTAAAAGGTATTGCAGCTTCGGCTGGGGTTTCAATTGCCAAAGCCTACAAATTAGTTTCACCAGTAGTTGAAATTACAAAACAAGAAGGAAATCCAGAAGTAGAAATTAAACGTTTTGAAGACGCTTTAGCTAAAACTGTTTCTGATATCGAAGGAGTAAAACAACGTGCTGCAGCTCGTTTATCTGAAGAAGAATTAGGAGTATTTGATGCTCACTTAATGATGGTTCAAGACCCTACATTAGCTGATGGAATCAAAGATATGATCAACAATGATAAAGTAACTGCAGATTATGCTGCTGATGTTGTTTCTAACCAAATGGTTGCAATGTTTGAATCAATGGATAATGATTATTTCCGTGAAAGAGCAGCTGATGTTAAAGATGTTACTTACCGTTTAAAATGTAACTTATTAGGATTAATTATTCCTGATTTAACTGCTATTGATGAAGAAACAATTATTGTTGCATATGACTTAACACCATCTGATACAGCTCAATTAAATGAATATGTTAAAGGATTTGCAACTAGCATTGGAGGAAAAACTTCTCACTCTGCTATTATGGCTAACTCTTTAGAAATTCCTGCTGTTGTAGGATGTGGAGACATCTTAACTGCGGTTAACCACGGTGATATGTTAATCTTAGATGCTTTAGATGGAGCGGTTATTGTTAATCCTGATGAAGCTACAATTGCTGAATATGAAGCTAAAGCTAAAGCTTATGCTGAAGAAAAAGAAGCATTAAAAGTATTAGTAAATGCTAAATCAGTTACAACTGATGGTCACGAAGTTGAATTAGCTGGAAACATTGGAGGATACAAAGATGTTGAAGGTGTATTAACTAACGGTGGAGAAGGAGTTGGATTATTCCGTACTGAATTCTTATATATGGATAACGATCACTTCCCAACTGAAGAAGAACAATTTGAAGCTTACAAAGCTGTATTAGAAGGAATGCAAGGTAAAAAAGTTGTTGTTCGTACTTTAGATATCGGTGGAGATAAAAAATTATCTTACTACACATTCCCTGAAGAAATGAACCCATTCTTAGGATACCGTGCTATTCGTTTATGTTTAAAAGAAACAGATATTTTCCGTACTCAATTAAGAGCTTTAATTCGTGCTTCTGTTTACGGTAAATTATGTATTATGTTCCCAATGATTGCAACTGTTGATGAATTCTTAGCTGCTAAAGGAATCTTCGAAGAAGAAAAAGCTAAATTAATTGCTGAAGGTGTTGCTGTTGCTGATAAGATTGAAGTTGGTATGATGGTTGAAATTCCAGCTGCTGCTGTTAACGCTGAAAACTTTGCTAAACACGCAGACTTCTTCTCAATTGGAACTAATGACTTAATCCAATACTCTATGGCTGCTGACCGTATGAGTGAAAACGTTTCTTACTTATACCAACCATACAACCCATCAATTTTACGTTTAGTTAAAATGACAATTGAGGGAGCTCACAAACATGGTAAATGGGCTGGTATGTGTGGTGCAATGGCTGGAGAACCATATGCAATTCCATTATTATTAGGACTTGGATTAGATGAATTCTCAATGTCAGCTACACAAATCTTAAATGCACGTAAGATTGTTACTAACTTAAGTAAAGAAGAAGCTACTAAGTTAGCTAATGAAGCAATTAACTGTTCTACTACTGATGAAGTATTAGCATTAGTTAAAGCTAATGTAAAATAAATTAATAAAGTGTATCGTTAGATACACTTTTTTTTTACCATACATTTATGATATAATTTAAAATGCTTTATGAGGTGATTGGATGAACAGAATATTTAAATACGACTTTATTCGAGTTGTGGGAATGATTTTAATATGTATTTTAAATATCAATGCCCTAATTGGTAGTAATACTTTATTATCATCTATAACAAAAACTATTTGTATTAGCGCGGTTGGATTGTTTTTTATGTTAAGTGGAAAGTTTAACTTAAATAAAAACTTTGAACATAAACATGATTATTGCGACTTTTATAGTAAAAGAATTATCTTTTTATTAATACCTTTTATGTTAGTATTAC
>CAZQJH010000016.1:0-18214 GCA_964593515.1 uncultured Erysipelotrichaceae bacterium | reverse complement strand
TTCTAGCACCTTGTAAGCAATATGTATATAATTTTATAATTTGTGCATTATCAAAATAATTAGGTAGTATTTCTTCAATAATTTCAAGACTTTTTTCACAGTTATTTGATTTTAAATAAGCATAAGCTAAATTAAATTTAACTTTAGCTTCATCAAGACCTTCAACTTTTTCTAAAATCTCAATTTCATCATCATAACAAATTAATTTATTCGCAACAAAATGTAATCCATCTAATTGATCATCATTTTGAATACCTTTAACTTTATAATCATTTAAAACTTCCATTAAAAAAGTCACTTCACAATCTTGATTTAATTTTTCATAAAGTTCAAGGATTGCTTGAATTAAATCTAAATCATAACCATATTTAGTACTAACTTGAAGGAAATAATCCAAACTTTCATCATAACGTTTTAATTTCATTAAGCTAACTCCTATGTTATATAATGTTACATGTTCATCATAGTCAGCACTAATTCTTAATAAACAACGATATCCTCCTTCATAATCTTCCATTCGATTATAGCAGCAAAACATTTCACCAAATACTTCATCACGAGGATATAATAACATTGCTTGTTGCATATAATACTTCGCTTGTTCATAATCATGATTATCAATATAAACATTAATAATCATTAACATCGTATCTAAGTCATTACTATCCATTAAAGCATTTTCGTAATATAAGATAGCTTCATCATATTGCTCTAATTGATAATAACAATAACCTAATTGACCTTGTATCCATGGTTCATCAAAATGTAAATCAAGGGCTTTTTTAAAGTTCACAATAGCCATATCATATTCACCTAAACCGGCATAACTTACCCCTAATTGACCATAAACCCAATTATCATCACCAAATAATTCTAAAGTATGAATTAAATTAGTTTTAGCTTCTTCATAACGTTCTAAACCATTTAAAATCCATCCTAAATTACCATAATAGAAAGCATCTTCATAACGATCTTGATCATTTGTCAATAGATAATAATAAGCATCGACTAATTCACCATTTTCAATTAATTTATTAACTTTTGTTTTATAATCCATAAATTATACTCCTAAAAGTTGTAAAGCAATTCCTGAAACAATAGCAATAACAACTAGTAAAACAATAATACGGATTAAATCTTTTTTGTTATCATACATTTTTACTAAAACTAATAAGCCTAAACCAGCAGAACTTACTAATCCAGCAAAGAAAGCCCCAAAAGAAATAACCCTATCAATATATAAGGAAGATAATACCACCGAAGAAGCACAGTTAGGGATTAATCCTACAATTGAAGCAATAATCGGTTGAATAATACTTCCATCACGTAATAATGATTTTAAACTATCTTCACCTACTCCATGAATAATCAAGGAAATAATAAAGTTAGCTATAAAAACAAAGACAAATACTTTTAAAGCATGAATTAAAGCTACAATAAAAATAGAATGTTCTTTACTTTCTTCTTCACAATGTTCATGAATATCATGATGTGAATGTTCTTCTTTTAAATAATGATGTTCAACTAAAGCATCAACTAAATATCCAGCAATAATAGCTACAATGAATTTTAAAACAATTACTTGTAACAAAGTTCCCCCTTGTCCAATATTCGCAATTAAAATAGGAATAGCTTCATCACTAGTAGCAATAAAGACTGATAATAAAGTACCTAAAGTAATAGTACGATTCATATAAAATCCACTAGCTATAATTGAAAAACCACATTGGGGAATTAAACCTAATAATGCTCCTAAAACAGGTCCTAATTTTTTTGATTTAACTAAAATCGTTTGCATATGTTGACTACTTTTATGTTCGATAAGTTCCATTAATAAATAAGCAACATATAAAAAGGGAATCATAATTAATGTTTCTTCACATACATGTTCTAGAATATGAATAATTTCGTTCACGTTATCCTCTTCCTTTCGTAATTTGATACTGATTATAATTAGTAATTATTTCATCCAACGTACGTGGTGTATAATCCATCCATGGCATCATTGCCCCAACATTATAAGCTAAGGCTGGAATATTTTGGACTTCACGTAATTGTTTTAGATAATTTTCATATAAATCAAATTCTTTACTAGCATGAACATGTCCATATAAATGGATATAACTACTGCTAGTATCGCCTTTTAAACCTTGCATATGCTTCCAAGAAGCAATCGGATAGTGTGATAAAACAACTTTACGCCCATCAACATCAATTTCATCATAATCTTTCACAAATTGACTAAAAGCTTGTCTAACTTTTTGTTTACGGGTATATTGATCATGATTACCAACAATAATCATTTTACTACCATTTAATTCTTCTAATAATTGAAGGATATCTTCTTCATTACGATCCCAACAAAAATCACCTAAGATATAAACCCGATCTTGTTTCGTAACAACTTTATTCCATCTTTCAATTAATTGTTTACGCATATCGTCTATATTTTCAAATGGTCTAGAATCAAAGTAAATACTAGCTTGATGCGAAAAGTGCATATCGGCAATAAAAAATATTTTACTCATGTTTAATCACCTCACCGTTAGAATAGTTTAACACATTTCATCGAGAAAAAAAAGCAATAACATGTTTAATTATATGCAAAAAATAAGTGCTGGATTTCCAGCACTTATTATCTTTATTTCTTGATTAAGTTTGATAATTGTACAAACATCTTCGCAGCTTCTGCTCTAGTTGTATTTGCACTTGGATTTAAATATTTTTCTTCACCTTTTTTAGATCCACTCATTAAGCCATTTTCTACACACCATGCAATTGCATCTTTTGCATATGCACTTACCGCTTTGTAATCTTTGAATGTTTCTAATGATTGACTAGATTTAGTATTTAATCCACATGTATTAGCATAGTTTCTTAACATGATGGCGAAATCTTCACGTTTAATTGCATCATCTGGTCCAAATTTACCATTAGCATATCCACTAACTACTTTAGCTTCACTTGCCCAAACAATACCATTACTATACCATAAACCATCTTTAACATCGCTAAATTTATCAGCATATGTTACTTTTGGTTCTCCAGCCATACGATATAAGACAGTTGCTACCATTCCACGCGTAATTTTTCCATCTGGATTAAAGTTGTTTCCTGTGCTTCCATCTTTACCCATTAAACCTTTAATAGTAGCTTCTTGTACCATTCCAGCATACCAAGCTTCACTATCAACATCATCATAACCTTTGTATTCTGGTTTAACTTCGATATCTTTTAAGTTAGCTACAGCATCATTTAAGGCTTTTACCGCTGCATCTACAGCATCTTGTGTAGCTTTTTCATCAGCTAATACTTCTTTAGCACTTGTAATAGCACTAGTTAAAGCAGCAACACTTTCTGCTGTTTTGTTTGTAGTATCAACTTTTTCAGCTTCTTCAATAGCTTTTTCTAAATCAGCTTTATTTACTACTGGTTTTTCAACTAAAGCATTAATAGCATCAGTTAAAGCTTTAGTAGCAGCATCCACTTCATTTTGCGTAGCATTTTCATTAGCTAATACACTTTCAGCTTTACTAATAGCTTCATTTAAAGCATCAATACTATCTTGTGTTTTATTGGTAATATCCCCCTTTTGTGCTTCTTCAATTGCTTTTTGTAGATTAGCTTTATCAACCTTGATTGTTTCTAAATCATCAATTGCTTGTCTAATAACTTTAACGGCTTCATCTACTTGTGCTTGAGTTGCATTTTCATCAGCTAATAATACTTCAGCAACACTAATAATACTTGTTAATGCGGCAAGTGATTCAGGTGTTTTATTTGTTGTATCAACATTCTTCGCATCTTCAATTGCTTTTCTTAAAGCTTCTTTATTAACTTCAACTGGTTTTAATACTAAATTTTCTTTAGCTTTAGCTAAAGCATTAACTTGAGCATTAACTTCTTCTTGAGTAGCATTTTCATTAGCTAAAGTTGCTTTAGCACTATTTAATGCTTCCACAAATTCAGCATAACTTTCATTTGTATAATCATTACTATCTAATGCATCAGCTTCACTAATTGCTTGTTGTAAAGCACTTTTATCAACTTTAGGAGTTTCTTCTTGATGGATTTGTCCAAAGAATTCAATTTCACTCATTGAACAGTATTCATCTAATTGATTTCCTCCCGCTTTCACAACTTCAAATTTCACATAACGACCACAAGCTTTAAAGTTAATTGTTTGTAATGAACGATTAACTAAATAATTACCATCATTATCAAAATCATAAGTTCCTACTAACGTTAATTCTTCTTCATTTTCTCCAACATATAATTTAGCTTGGAAAATATCTCCATTTGTTCCATTTTGACGTGGAACAAAGTTAATTTTTTCTAAGTCATAAATAGCACCTAAATCATAAGTAATATATTGAGGCATACCATTTGCTTCAATATAATTTGAATGCCAATAAGTATTGTAATTTTTATCTAAGGTTGAAACAGCGCTACCAATACCATCTTCTTCTAATTCTTCATCACATTCAGAAGAGAAGTCTACAACACTAATACTTGTAGCTGTTTTATTAATTAAGTTAGTATCTTCTTTAATTAATTCTAAAGCAGCTAAGGCTTTATTTAAGTTATCTAAAGCTTGATTAATAGCTTCTTGTGTTGTATTTAAATCATCATTAACACTATGTGCTTGTCTTAAAGCTTCATCTAAAACTGCAATACTAGCTAACGTATATTTAGTTGCATCAATATCTTTAGCTTGATTAATTGCTGCTTGTAATAATGTTTTATCAACATCCACACTACCATCATAAATTGTTCCATAGAATCTAATTTCTGCAATTGAAGCATAAGCATCAATTGAACTTCCACCTGTTTTAATGGCACTAACTCTAACATAACGAGCATTAACTTTACCTAAATTCATACGTTTAAATTGATCACGTTCTAAATAGAAACGACCATTATTTTCAAATTGGAAAGTATCTCCATGTTTAGTAAAGTTTTCTCCATCTAATGATACATAAACTTCAGCTTCAAAAATATCTCCATTTTGACCATTTTGACGAGGTAAGAAAGTAATATCATTTAAGATATATTCATCACCTAAATCATAAGTTATATATTGTGGCATTGTACGATCATTAACATAATCAGAATGCCAGTGAGTTTGTTCATTGTAATCTAAAGTATATTCAGCTAAAGCTGTTTCATTAGTATTTTCGCGTGTACATTGACTAGTGAAATCTTTAATACTAACTTTATTACTTCCTTGAGTATTAATTAATTTATTTTCATCAACATCAGCTTCTTTTAATGCATCAATAGCCGCTTGTAATTTAGAAATCATCGCATTAGCTTCTGATTTTAATAAAACATCTTTAGCTAATAAAGCATTTGCTTCTTCAATTACAGCTTGTAAGTTATTGAATGATTCATCACTATATTCACCTTGACTAATAGCGCTTGCTTGATCAACTAAAGCTTGTAAAGCACTTGAATCAACTTCACCATCAACATCAAAGATATAGTTAGCTTGACGTCCATTTTGTTTAATTGCTACTACATTAATTCCTTTATTAACCATTAATTCTTCATTAGTTAAAGTAAATGTTGCTTGAGCATTAGTTGCTGTTACATTTTCAACTACTTTTCCATTTACTAATAATTGATATGTACCATTAGCATTATTAATTGTAATACTAACTCCTTGTCCTTCTTTTAAAGTGGCAACTCCAGTTTCGTCAAAGACCACATTTTCATTATTACTTGTAATTGTCGCATTAAATACTGTTTCATTAATACTAAATGAATTTAAGATACTTGCTTTACTTGCGAATTGTGTATCTAACCATCCTTTACGATTAGTTAAATATGTTTTTAATTTATTAACATTATTAGTAAAAGCATTACTATTACGATACCAGTATTGTGAGTTATATGCTCCTGAACTAGCTAAATAAGCTTTTTCCATATCAATAGTACCACCATTTTTAATCATTTCTTCTAATAATGGTTTAACGGTTGTATTATAACGTTCACGTGCTTTAATTAAGAAATAAGGATCATTTACTAATGATTTATACCATTGATTAGCTTGAGCACTTGCACTAAAGTATTGTGTTTGCCAACGATTATAATAACTAGTATTTCCTTCTCCATCAGCTGCCCAGTCCATATCCCATATTGGTCCTGCAAATAATTTACCATCTACTTCTTGATAGAAATAAGTTGATTTCTTCATAAAGTCTTCATTAAAGAAGATTTCATTAATTAACCAGAAATCAATAAATGATTGTTCATCAACTAAATCAGTATAATGTTTAGTTTCTCCATCATAAGTTGTTGTATAACTACTAGTGTTAGTAAAAGCATTTTCAACAGCTTGTACATATTCTTTAGCATAATTAAATAAATCATTTGAAGTTATCGCAAATTCAGGATTTTTAAACATAATTGGTTGATTGCGATCAGTTTTAAATTTACTAATTTCATCATAGTATTCATCTAATTCAAAAATATATCCACCAGTTTTATTTGGCATTTCTAAATCACCAACAGCATAATCACTAATATTATATTCAACATTATTATATGTAACTTTACCACTATCCATCCAGCTATAGTCTTCACTCATTAAACTTTCTAAAGCTTTTTTATCTGCTTTCGCAAAGTCATTAGCACTACTGATTGCATCAGCCATATCTTCACTATAACTTTCCCAATCAAAGACATCAACTCTAGTAGAATCAACTCTGATTTGTTCACATAATTGATAGTTTCCGACACGTTCACCATTTAATACAACTTCAACTAAAACACTAGCCATATAAGGCATACCTAAATCACCTGATAAATTATAAGATAATTGGTTACGTAATAATGATTCATCTAGGTAATTAGCTAATAATACCCAGTGTTTATTTTTACCCATCCCAAATAAATCAGTTTTTGAATCTAATTTAATCTTATAAGGTTTTTTAGGTTGTCCCCAAGTTGAATTACCACGTCCTCTAATTTCAATTAATCCATCGTAAGATTTCTTTGGATCACTTAAAATACTTTCATAACGTTCATTACTTTGAATCGACATATTCGCATTAATATAGTCTTCTTTTGATACAATTGGGGCATTATCTTCAGTATCAATAAAAACAACTGGTAGATTAGAAACCATCATTCGATCACTAATTGTTTCAACCCCATCGCTAACACTTACTTCAATTAAAGCATTTTCCATTTCACTAGTAACAGTAATTGTTGCTTCATTACTATAATTATTACCATTTACTTTCCAATTATATGTAAGTTCTTTATTAGCTCCTTCAATTGATAAACTTAGCGTATCTCCTACACTTGCATATTCTTGAGTAATACTAGCACTAAAGGAAGTATCACTAGCTGCTTGAAGTGTAATAACACTTGTCGTCATACAAAGTGCTAAAACAAACAACAAGACTTTTTTGATAGTCTTTTTCATATTATCTATTTCCTTTCTTTAAAATCCATCAATACTAATATACCACAAGTTAAGCGTTTACACCAAGTTTATTTTCAAAAAAAAAAATAGTAAAACTAAATAGCTTTACTATAATTTTTTATTTGGTACAAATCCATCAATTTCTTTTAAGTCAAATGGAGTAATTTGGTATACATAGTTTAACCAGTTACGATATAACAAGTTAGCATGTGAACGCCATTTTAAGATTGGTTCTTGCTTTGGATCATCTTGTGGAAAATAATTGTATGGAATTTGAATTGGTTTATTAGCATCTAAATCTCTAAAGTATTCTTGGGCTAATGTTTGTTTATCATATTCTAAATGTCCTAAAATATAAATTTGACGATAATCATTAGTTGCAATAATATTTGAACCAGTAACTTTTGATTTTGATAAAATTTCTAATTCTTTAACTTTAGCTAGTGCTTCTTCATCAATTGCTGTATGTCTTGAATGTGGTGTATAATGAATTTCATCGAAACCATTAGTTAAAAAGCTATATTCATCACATAACTCTTGAGGAAAAATCCCAAATACTTTATGTGGTAATAAATGTTTTTGAATACCATAGTGGTAATATAAACCAGCTTGTGCTCCCCAACAAATATGTAAAGTTGAATAAACATGTGATTTACTCCATTCCATGATTTCACATAACTCTGGCCAATAATCAACATCTTCAAAAGCTAAATGTTCAACAGGAGCTCCGGTAATAATTAAACAATCATAATAGTTATCTTTTAATTCATTAAAGGTTGAATAAAATTTTACTAAATGATCATGACTAGTATTTTTTGATTCATGTGATTCTACTTTCATAAAATCAATATCAGATTGTAGTGGTGATTTAGAAATCAAACGTAATATTTGCGTTTCAGTTTCCACCTTTTTGGGCATTAAATTTAATAAACATATTCTAATTGGTCTAATATCTTGTTTTTCAGCTACTTCTTCTTCTAAAGCAAAAATCTTTTCACTTTCTAAGATTGCTTTAGCTGGTAAGCCATTTGGAATATTAATTGGCATTAAATCATCCTTCTTTCTTTTTTTAATATTTTACTATCTTTTATATGCAAGTGCAATATTTTTGAATTTTTTTTAATTTTTGCTTGCATTTTATAAAATCTTAGTGTATTATATAAAGGCATTAAGAAATGCGGGTGTAGTTCAATGGTAGAACTTCAGCCTTCCAAGCTGACTACGTGAGTTCGATTCTCATCACCCGCTCCATTTAAATTAATACTCACACAATTGTGTGAGTTTTTTTTATACTCTCATATACTTATATGGGAGGTTATTATGATTAAAGTTCTTATTTACAATGTATATCGTGATGAAATGGAAACTTATGAACTAGCCGAAAACGATACTATGCCTTATGTTTATGGTAATACTATGCAAGTTCAAGAGTTTCGTGGTTCTTCTAATTCAAGTATCGTCTGGACTAGCAATAGTGCAATGGAAGCATGGAATGATACTCGTCGTCGTTTTAATGCTCCTATTCCATTTAATTATGCTTTTAAACGTATTTGGGAAGGTGGTCATGGAAAACAATCACAACACTATGCTGGTGTATCTTTCGATGTAGGACAAGCTTTAAATGATGCTCAACGTAAACAAATCCATCAAATTGCTACTAATTTAAATGTATGGTCTTATGTTGAACCTTTATATTTAACTCCTAGTTGGGTTCACTTTGATAAACGTTATGGTCAAAGTGCTTGTAGTGCTGGTTATCCAACCTTACGTCTTAATGATAAAGGTGTTTATGTTTTAGTCTTACAAGATGCTTTAAACGCCTTAGGATTTAATACCTTATCTTTAGATGGAATCTTTGGTAACAATACTTTAAATGCTGTTTTAAAATACCAACAAGTTAATAACTTAGGAAATGATGGAATTGTTGGTTGTGATACTTGGACTAGTTTATGCAATGAAGTAGTAGGTATTGGTTTAACTTCTAGTGTCATTATTCCATAAGTAGTAACATATACTAATATAGGTGAACTTAATGAAAAAATTATTATTAGCGATTAATCAAGATATTGTCCTACCAAATGCTTATGTAATTGAATATGAAAATAAAAGTTATGAAGTATATTTTGATGGTGATATCTTTTATGATCAAAGTTTTATTGAAGAAATTAAATTAATTTATCCTTTCATTAAAACGAATTATGAATTATTATTTTATGCTTATCAAATATATCATCATGATGCTTTTAGACATATTGATGGAGCATTTATTTTGATAATTAAACAAGCTAATCATTTAGAAGTAATTAAAGATATTTTAGGTTTATATCCCCTTTATTATACCTGTCTTAAACAAACTTATTATATAAGCAATGATTTAAATAGTTTATTAGCTTTAGATGATTATCTAGCGACTATTTCTAAAGATGGTTTATTACAATTATTTACTTTAAATCCTGCTTGTTGTTTGCATCAAACTTTATTTGATAAAATTTATCAAGTTCCAATGTTTCATAAACTAGAGATCATTAATCATGTCTTAGAAATAAGTCAGTATTATCATTTAAAGAGTATTAAACATGTTGATGATTTTGAAACTACTTGTGCTAAAGTTAAACAACTGGTAAGTAAATCTATCTTACGTCAAGGTAAAGATATTAATGCTTGTTTTTTATCAGGAGGTTTAGATAGTAGTATTATTTGTAAAGTATTATCTAATCATAAACCTATTCATACGTATTCATTAGATTATGAAGATAATTTAAAATATTTTAAAGAGAATAAATGGCAAACTTCACATGACGCTTACTTTATTAAGCAAATGGTAAATGATAATCGTATGAATCATCATAACTATACCATTACTAATCAAAAATTAATCAATTTATTAAATCAAAGTAATCTTCTACGTTCTTTACCCGGTATGGGTGATATTGATGCTTCTTTATATTGGTTATGTAAACAAATTAGTTGTTATCACGATGGTATTTTAAGTGGTGAATGTGCTGATGAATTCTTTGGTGGTTATCCATGGTTTTATCGTGAAGAATTACAAGCTAATCCTTTACCATGGATATCTAACTTTGAAAAACGTTTAGCTTTAATTAATGAAAAATATCGTGATTTACCTTTCTTAGATTATCTAAAACAACAAGAATATTTAATAAGTAAACAAGTTGAAGTACTAGATAGTGATTGTGAAGATGATATTAGAGCTAGAAAACACACTTTATTAGTTATTAATTATTTTATGCAATGTTTAGTTACAAGACAAAATACCATGAGTGATAAACTTAATATACGTGCTCCTTTCGCTAGTATTGAATTATTAGAATATGTATATAATATTCCTTGGGAATATAAATTCTACCAACAACAAGAAAAAGGTTTATTACGTGAAGCTTTTAAAGATCTTTTACCAAAAGAAATATATGAACGTAAGAAAAATCCTTTTCCAAAAACTCATCATCCTAAGTACAATGAATTAATTAGCGATTTATTAAAACAACGTTTAGATGATCCACACTGTATTTTATATGAATTATTTGATAAAAATAGCTTACAAGCTTTAATCAATCATGAAACTAGCTTTGATACTCCTTGGTATGGACAATTAATGAGTGGTCCTCAATTACTAGCTTATTTATATCAAATTGATAATTGGTTTAATCATTACCATCTAAAAATAATTGAAAACAATTAGTTTACAGTGCTATACTTATAGCACAAAGGAAGTGATTATATGTGGTTTATCTTAGCTTTATTATCTTCTATTTTTGCTGCTTTAACTTCTATTTTAGCTAAAATAGGAATCAATGGAGTTAATTCTAACCTAGCTACAGCAATTAGAACAATGGTTGTAGTGGTAATGGCTTGGGGAATGGTTTTTATTACTAATAGTCAAGGTGGTATTACTTCAATAAGCAAACGTAGTTGGCTTTTTTTAATTTTATCTGGTTTAGCTACAGGAGCATCGTGGTTATGTTATTATAAAGCCTTACAAATAGGTGATGCTTCTAAAGTAGTTCCTATCGATAAATTAAGTATCATTATTACTTTAATTTTAGCCTTTATTATCTTAAAAGAACCTTTTACAATTAAATCTATTATTGGTTGTATTCTAATTGCAGCAGGTACATTAGTAATGGTTATCTAACAAAAAAAGCGACATCATGTCGCTTTTTTTACATATCTTAAGGTTTTACTTTAACACAAGTTCCATCAGGACCAGGTGTACTATTTAAATATTCAACAATTTTAGCTTTTTGATCAGCTTTACAAGGACGACAAGTACCAACTGTATCTAAATCCCCTTCAACTAAAGCTTGAGCTAAATTACTACAACCAGCAAATCCACAACTACCGCAGTTATAGTTAGGTAACATCGCTGTTACTTTTTCAATACGTTCATCAACTTCTACTGCTAAGTATTTATCGGCAAAAGCTAATCCTAAACCTAAGATAGCTCCTAATACTAACATTAAGACGATTGCACTAATCATTTTGAATCGCTCCCTTCTTGATTTTCATAATGAGTTGGATGATTGCTACAAGAAGTAATCCCACAACCATTACAACTACTTTTAATATCTTCACAACCTTCAGGTACTTTAGTACGATGATTTAAGACATATACTAAAGCATATATTGCCCCAAAAATAGCAATATAAATAATTGGAATAATAACTTTACTCATTTTATACTAATCCAGTTAATCCAGAGAAAGCTAAAGCCATAAAAGCGGCAACGATTAATGCAATTGGATTACCTTTCCAAGAAGGTAAAACGTTACATCCATCTAATCTTTCACGAATAGTTGAGAAGATGTAAATAACTAAAGTAAATCCTGCTGGAATTGCGAATGAATACATTAACATTTCCGCAAAATTAAATCCATTAGAAATATTATTTAAAGTTACGTTTAATACTACACAGTTAGTAGTAATTAAAGGTAAATAAACCCCTAAAGCTTTATATAAAGATGGCGATAACTTTTTAATAACCATTTCAACTAATTGTACTAAAGAAGCAATTACTAAGATAAAAGTAATTAAATCCATATATTTTAAATCTAATGGTACTAATACTAAGTAATATAATCCATAAGTTACAATTGAAGCAGCCATAATTACAAATGTTACTGCAACCCCCATCCCTAAAGCAGATGAGCTTTTCTTTGAAACCCCCATAAATGGACACATTCCTAAGAATTGATTTAAGATAACGTTATTAATAAATACATACGTAATTAACATTACAAATAAAGATGATAACATTATGCACTAGCCTCCTTTGCTTTAGCTTGAGCTTTTTTATTTTGATGTTCTTTATAAGCAGCTAAACCAGCAGCTAAACAAGCAAAAGTAATAAATGCTCCAACTGGTTGCGAAAACATTGGAATAATGAAATCTTCACCAATTAATTTAAGATTAAAGAAGATTTGATCAGGATTAAATGGATTTGATAATGATAAACATCCCGTAGCTAATAACTGACGAATAGCTGACATAATGAAGATTGAGACAGTATATCCAAGTCCCATTCCTAATCCATCTAAAGCTGAATCTAAAACTCCATTTTTACTAGCAAATGCTTCCGCACGCCCCAAGATAATACAGTTAACAACAATTAAAGGAATAAATACTCCTAAAGCTGCATCTAAACTAGGTGCAAATGCTTGAATAAACATTTGAATTACTTTTACTAATGAAGCAATAATTACAATATATACTGGAATACGAATTTGTGATGGAGTAATATTTCTAATTAAAGAAATAATTACATTTGATAAAACTAATACGATAATTACCGCAACTCCCATCCCTAAGGCATTATTTAAAGTTGTTGTAATAGCCAATGTAGAACAAAGTCCTAAATATAGCGAGAATACAGGGTTTTCACGCAGAAACCCCGCCGTGAAATTGTCTTTACGATTCATAAGTACCTCCTATTTTAAATTTTCCATTTGGTAAGTAGCGGCTTCTAAAATACCACTAACAACAGGTGTACTTGAAACTGTTGCTCCAGTAATTGTATCATTTAAGATATCATCACTAGTTCCATCTTTACCAATTAATGATTCTCTAAATGCATCATCGCAAACTTTTGTACCAATACCTGAAGTATCACCATTAGAAATAGCCATATAATCAACAACTACTCCTTGATCATCAAAAGCTACTAAGAAAGTTGTACCTTCTTTATAACCAGTTACATTTAATTTAAAGACATAACCTTTACCTTCAACAGCAAAGATTTTTTCAATTGTATCTGAAACATTTTCTGCTTCAATCTTAAATGCATCATCACTAACATCAGGATAAATTTCTTTTAAGACACTACGTTCAGCCTTTAATGAGTTTTCCATAATAATAGGTGCAGTAATTGAGTTAGCAAATCCTAAAAAACCTCCGGCAATAGCTGAAACAATAGCTAAAAATAGCGTTAAATGTAAAATATTTTTCATATAATGCTCCTTTCTAGAATCCTAGTTCACTTTGAACTTGGGCAATTGCCGCCATTACTGAACGAGAAGAAATTGTAGCACCAGTAATTGCATCACATTCATAAGGTTGACTTAAATCAACTCCTACAAATTGTTCTAAATATGATTCTTTAGCAATTTGATCCCCAATATAATGTGAATCAACTGCTTCTAATACTTTCATTTCACTAATAACATTATCTTTTACACTAATTTCAATAATGTTATTTTTACCTTCTTCACTTAATCCTGCATATCCACATACTGATAATGTATATACATTAGTTCCATCATCTAAAGTAGTTGTTTGAATATCTTTAACTAAGTCTAATAATCCTTCTTCAGAAGTTGAAATAACTACTACTGGTTTTGGTGCAATTACTTCTTTTTCTTTAGGTTCAATTACATAACCTGCTAAAGCAACACTTCCTAAACCAAAGATAGAAACCCCTAAAGCAATAATCATTGCTTTTTTACGTAATTGTAATTGTTTACCACTTAAAGCATTTTCAATCATTGGTGTTAACATATTCATAATTAAGATTGAATATAAACATCCTTCCGGTAAGTTAGCTTTAATACGAATTAATACCGTTAAAAATGCAGCTCCTAAAGCAAAGATTACTCGTCCTTGAGCACTTGTTGGTGAAGTTACTGGATCAGTTAACATAAAGACTGCTCCAAAAGCAGCTCCTCCCACACATATGTGTAATAATGGATACCAAATAAATCCTGGAATTCCATTATAAGCTCCAACTCCATTAATTAAAGCTACCACCATCGCACTAACGAAAATTCCTCCTAAATAAATACTAGGAATACGCCAGTCGATTACTTTACGAATAGCTAAAATAATTCCACAAATTAAGATGATTAAAGTACTAGTTTCACCAATTCCTCCAGCATACCATCCAGAGAATAAAGTCCATAAACCACCTACTTTATCCATCATTTCCGCAATCATATCAGGATCATTTACTAACCAATTAAAGTTACTTGCAATAACTCCAGTTGGTGTTGCACTAGTTACAACATCAGTTGCTGCTCCCATAAAAGTAGCAAAAATAATGGCACGTCCAGCTGCAGCTGGGTTGAAAATGTTATTTCCAAAACCACCGAATAATAATTTCGCAAATACAATCATAATAATTGTGGAAATACATAAAGCATATGGTGTAATACTAATTGGACACATTAAAGTTAAGATAATCGCACTAACCCATCCAAATGAAGAAGATAAGTAATTTAAAACATATTTTAAACTAAACTTTTCTTTTCCTCTTACTACATATGAGAATAATCCTTCCACAACTAAAGTAGTAATAATCGAGATTGCTAATAATAAAACTGCTTGTAATACATATTTAGCACCGTAATTCATACCATAGAATACTAACGAAAAACCAAATACTACTAATAAGGCTAAAGTTAGTTCCCACATAATTTGTTTTGTTGTTTGTGGTTGGCGTAAATTCGGCGATACACTAAAAGTAAATTTCATGTTTACCTCCTATTTTGCCATTTGTACTGTACGTTTAGCTCGACGTACTTCTTCTGTCACATCAATTTTAGATGGACAAATATAAGCACATAGACCACATTCAATACAATCTTGTACACATAATTTCTTTAACATTTCTTTATCTTTATTTTTGTAAGCTTGCGCAATACGTACTGGTTGTAATCCAGCAGGACAATGATCACTACATTTACCACAACGTAAACAAGCTACACGATCATATTCCTTAGTTTCTAAAACCGTAATGGCATTCATATTACGATCGATAACAAATTTGTCATTAACAATTGTTTTACCCATCATTGGTCCACCAGCAATAACTTTAACATTATCACAAGTATAACCACCACAAGCTGCAATAATTTCATCAACTGGCATACCTACTGGTACATAAACATTTTGCGGCTGTGCAATTGCATTACCAGAAATAGTTACCGTTTTTAAAGTAATAGCTTCTCCATATTTTAAAGCACGACCAAAAGCAATTGCTGTTGTTTCGTTATTAACTAAAGCACCAACTTCTCCTGGTAAACGATCATATTCTTTATGCATGATTTCACGCACTAAAACACGTTCCCATCCCATTGGATAAACATCAGGAACTTCATATACTTTAACTCCATCTAAACCACTAATTGCCTTATTAACAAATTCAATAATATCACGATGAGTTTTCTTAATTGCAATAGCTACTTCTTTAGCCTCTGACATTTTTTTCATAGCTAAAATACCAGTTACAAAATCATCGACATAATCAAACATAACTTTGTAATCAGCAGTAATATAAGGTTCACATTCAACCGCGTTGATAATTAACTTTTCAACATCTTTCGCAAACTTATATTTAACATATGCAGGGAATCCTGCTCCTCCTAAACCAATAATTCCAGCTTTCATCATAAAATCAACTAATTCTTCTTTACTAGCTGTTTCATAATTTAATGGTTCAAAAGATTGAATACTTTCCTGTTTTTCATCAAGAGCAATAACCATATGATCAATTTGTTTTAAACTTGAGTGCATTCTTTTCTCAAATCCCTTAACAACTCCCGAAACACTTGAGTAAATCGGAATATGGTTACGTTCATTAGTTTCAGCTAATTTAGTACCAACAAAAACATGGTCTCCTTCTTTAACTAAAATATCTAAATTAGTACTAGGACCACAAACCATCGGAATATAAGCACATTCTTTTGGCATTAGAGTATTCACATTTTCATGTTCACTTAACTCTTTAAATCCTGGTATATGTTGACGCATTGGTCCAATCCACAATGACATCATCTTCACCTATCCTTTCTTTTTAACGTTAATAATTATAACATTATTTTTTTGTAAAAAAAACAATTTATTAACGTTGTTTCTTGACTTTATATATAATTCCATTAAAATACTAGGGGAAAGGGTGATAAAGATGTTAATAAAAGAAATTTTATCGTTTGAAAATATCTTAATTTACATTGTACCATTAGCTATTCCTAACTTAGGAATTCCTTATCTTAATGATATTGGTCTATGGACAATTACAATTAATTCTAAACATGAAGATTATCATGATAATGAAATAACTAATTCTCAACTCCAAAATTTATTTATGGAATATGGTTATGCTCATGATAAAACTAAAGATGAATTCACAACAAGACGTAATAAAATCATTGATGTTTTACGTCAATATCCCGATAATGAGGTGTTTAAAATATTATGAAAAAATTAGGTTTAATTTTATTATGTATGTTATGTTTAGTTGGCTGTAAGACAACTAAAACTGATGAAACATATAATCGATACGATGCTTCAAGTACAAGTATTGGTTTTGATACATTAATCAGTTTAACAGCTTATACTCAAGATGAAGCAGAATTTAAAGAATATTATTCATTATTAGCTAATCAACTTACTTATTATCATCAATTATTTGATAAATATAATGATTATGATGGATTAAATAACGTAAAAACGATTAATGATAATGCCGGTAAAGCTAAAGTTAAAGTAGATCAAAGCTTAATTGATATGCTTAAATGTGCTAAAGTATATAGTGAAATAAGCAATAATGCTTTTGATATTACAATGGGTAGTGTCTTAAATTTATGGCATGATGCCCGTGAAGCATCTAGTGCTAATCCAAAACAAGCTTATTTACCTGATATGAATGATTTACAAGAAGCTAAAAAACATACTGGCTGGGATTTAATTGAAATTAATGATGATACTAATGAAGTATTTATTAGTGATGAAAAAGCTAGTTTAGATGTTGGAGCTATTGCCAAAGGTTATGCCTTACAACAAGTATCTATTGCTTTACAAGAAGCAGGGTTACAATATGGTTTTATTAATGGTGGTGGTAATGTTGTCTTCATCAATGATAAATTAGGTGAACCTTGGACAATTGGTTTACAAATTCCTGATTATAATGCTTTACAAGCTAAATCATTATTATCTTTCTATGTTGATAGTTCAACTAGTTTTGTAACTAGTGGTGATTATCAACGTTATTATAAGGTTGATGATGTTTATTATCATCATATTATTGATCCGCAAACCTTAATGCCAGCTAAATATGCTCGTAGTGTTACTATTTTATGTAATGATAGTGGATTAGCTGATGCTTTATCTACAGCTTTATATAACTTAAGTTATGAAGATGGTTTAGCAGTTATTGAAAAAGCCAAAGAAATGAGTGGTTTAGATGTTGAAGCTATTTGGGTATTTGATGATACATGTTTACCACAAACTAAATTAGATTTTATTGAAAAAGATAATTATTATATTATCA
>CAZQJH010000015.1:0-18433 GCA_964593515.1 uncultured Erysipelotrichaceae bacterium | reverse complement strand
GGATAAACAAATCCTTTAATACTTAAGGCTTGTTTAAACCATGGATCTTTATTATTAGCATAATCTTTTTGATATGCATTAACAATTACTTTTTCATTAAGATATGGTTCTATAAAAGTTTTATATTCTTCTAGAAAAGCTAAATAATCAACATAGTTATTTACCTTTATTTTACTTTCAAAACCTAATTGTAAGGCTGTAGCATAGGATAAAACAGCTCCATCTACTTCATCAAATTCATATTTAATTCCTTTATCACTAAAGTAATTAAAGATGCGTTTATGTGATTGAATGCGTTCAATTTGATAACTATTATCATCTAAATATATATCGATTAAAGTATCATCAAATACTTGCATCTTATTTAAAGCATGATTTTTTATATATTCATTACTAACATATAATCGATTTTGATGTTGTTGTTTATCTTTAATAATTCCTACAATTGTTAAGGAGGAACCATACCAATCAAAATGATCACCTAAGTATAGTTGAGGATTTTTTACTTGATTAATAATGGTACTAGCACTTTGTAGTGATAAGATTACTTCATTTTCTTCACAATTACTTTTACCAGCTACTAAATCATTAATAATTAAGGTTTTATTCATTCCTTCCACAACTTTAAAATCACTAGCTAATGGTTTATTTTCACTAACTTTTCCATAATAACCACATAAATAAGCTAAAGCATAATCTTGATCAATAATATCATATTCTTTAATTAAATTACCTTGTAATTTATTTTGTAAGTCATTACTTATTTCTGGTTGTTTTAAATTCATTATAAGAGGAATTTCTCCTTGTTGTTTAAGTGCCATATCACTTTGAACGCGTACTTCATCCATCGTTAATGTACACATAAAAATAGCACTAAAACTCATTAAAAGAACTAAAGCAATAAATAACATTCGATAAAAGATACGATACTTTTTACGTA
Source organism: uncultured Erysipelotrichaceae bacterium (assembly GCA_964593515.1). Lineage (GTDB taxonomy): Bacteria > Bacillota_I > Bacilli_A > Erysipelotrichales > Erysipelotrichaceae > JAXJYR01. The sequence goes on along the minus strand of CAZQJH010000015.1, from coordinate 17,493 downwards.
ATAAACCTAATAAACTAGTTATATCTTCATCTTTTCTTACATTAAGCTTAACTTCTTCTTTTTGATTAAAATAATTGCTATCACTTATAATTAAACCATCTTTAATATATACTTTTCGTGTTGCATAATAATTAGCTTGTTTATCATCAACAATTACTACTTGTAATAAATTAGCTACTTTAACTAGTTCTTGGTAAATCAATTTACATTCAGCTAAGGAATAATCACTACCATCAGGATAAAAAACAATCATTTTATAATCACGTAATAAACATGAAACAACAACAACTCGTGTTTGTTGTTCAAGCGTTAAAGTAGTTAATAAATCTTGACTAACATCTAATAAATGATAATCAAATAATAATTTACGTAATTTATCTTTATCAACCCCAGGATAAGTTAAAACATCAATTACCCTCATATCATCACGTAACAAAAAGTCACTAACAATCCCATAGCAAAAGTGTTTACGATAATCATCCCCATCAACAATTAATTGATCATTTAAAAATATTTCACCATCATCCATTTCTAAACCACATAAATGATATGCAAATCTTTTTGCTTCACTTGCTTTATTAAAACAGATGGAAGTAAAGCCTTTTTTAGCTAAAACAAAAGAAACATCTGTCAACAGATGTTTACGATTGTTATGTGATTGTTGATGCTTAAGGGTCAACATAATCATCCCTCCAATTATTTTATTTTATGTAATAAATGATCTTCTCGACGTACAAAGATACTTCCTTCTTCTTCATCTAAGAAGCCCATAATATCTTGGTCATAATTACATAAGGTATTTAAGCTATATACCCCTACATTATCACGTGTATCTAAATATGCTTGGGTTTCATCACCAGCTAAGAAACGCCAACCACTATCCCATTCACCTTGTGGTGCTTCACGATACATATATCCAACTTTAATTCCATCAACTAAGATACGATCAGTAGCAATACATCCTTGAGCTCCCTCCCAGTTAGGTAATAAGTTTTGTAATTTAGTCATATCTAAATAAAAGTTTTTAATCATTTTAAAACTATAAACCGCATAAGCACCATGGTTTAATAATAAACCATCAATTAAATTACGTTGTAATTTAAAAATTTGTTGAGCTTGTTCTTCTTTAAAAGTTTGACGATAGTTAAAATAAATTGCTCCACATAATAATGAAATAGCATAATCCTTCCAGTTAGTAAAAACTTGTTGGACTTTATCAACTAATGGATTAGTACGTTTAAAGAAACCTGCTTCATCAATAATTCCACATGCATATGCTTTACGACACATTCCAATAATTTCATTAACATCCCAAGCTAAAAAACCTTGGTTTTCCACAATTGGATAAAATAATTCCGCATAATTCATACATTTAGTAAATACTTCTTGTACTCTTTCATCTAAATCACTTACTTGATAAGTTGATTCATTACGATAGAAACCTAAGAAGTTAAGATATTCATCATGTGAATGATAATATGTTCTAAGGGTTGTATCTAAACTAGTTTCATCACTAATATGATAAATTTCCGCTAAGTGTTCTCTAGCTCTTTTCGCATCTTGTTCATCACATTGATACATTGATTCATATCCCATATGTTTATCAATACCTGGCATAATTCTTAAAGAAGAAATTCCACTTAATAAGAAAGTAAATTCTTCTTTAGTTGGATTTTTAACCGGTTTTAATTCCATCGCTTCTACTTTAGCTTTATAAGCTTTAATTTCTTCGACTACTTTAGTTGTTACTGCAAATTGATTCATTAATAATACCTCTTTCTATTTACTGAAGAATAATTTAAACTTAGTTTGATGTTGATCTTTAAAAATTAGATTACTTTTATCTTCAGTTACTACATCTATGTTATTATCTAATATTTCCATCAATCTTGCAATTGCTTCTGCATCTTTTTTAACACTTTTTTCACTAATTAATTGATTTATCACTAAATCTTGTTTAATTGTGGCTTCATGATATTTTTTTGATGAATTAATATCTTTTAATACCACATCATAATATTCCACTACTTCATCAAAGCTAAAATAATTATCTTCACTAGCATGAATTCGATATAAGAAATGCATTTCCCCATTTAAACTATTTTCATCATAAGTATAATAACTACCAACTAAATATTGTTCAGTAATATCCATACTAATTGGTTTTAATAATTTACCACATTCATTAAGTAATTCATCTTGTAGATATTCACTAGCAACCTCTTGAAATAAAGCACTATCCCAACTTGGTATTTGATCATAAGTTTCATAAACATCAATTAAACCTGTTACAATTACTTCTTTACTACTATTACTAATTTTAAGACCTAAAGCGGTTGCTGTTTTCAAACTATAATTAGCTTTCACAACTACTTTATCACCATTTCGTAAATGACCATCATTAGCTACTTGATAAGTAATTTGTTCAACAAAACCTTTTTGTTTTTCATTATTATGGTCATAATCGATAATTGGTTCAATCCTCATTACTCCTAAAGTTTCATAACCACTAAATGAAATATTACAATCACTAATTAAATCTAAAGTTATTTGTTTTTGATAATTACTATAAGCATTGATAATTGTTCCACTAACAATAAAAATAATAATTACAAGGATTAAGGTTCCTAATTTTTTCATTAATCATCCCTCCATAAGCGCATTATATCATAGCTAATTAGGTTTAATCCTTAATAAAAACTTAAAAAAAAAGAATCACAAGGATGTGATTCTAATTAATATTAAGCTTCTTCTTTAGCTTCAAGTTTAACTTTAGTATTAGGAGCTAATTTCTTAGCTTCTTCAATTTGATTAAAACGATCTTTACTAATTTCATAATTCATTAAACGATGATCTAATAAGATACCATTACATTGATTAGCATGTGGTAATAATTCTTCAAAAGTAACACTCATAATAAAATCTTCGTTACTATCTTTAAAGATTGTATCTAAAGTTTTCTTAGCTAAACCATAACTTGTGAAGGCATATACCATTCCTTCTTCTAATTTAGCATCAGCTTTTTTAACCCCTACACGGAAGTTTTGTTCACCTTCATAAACTGCTTCTTTTTCATCATTTCCATTAACTAAACTAGCATTTAAACGTTTCGCAACTTCAGTTACACGATCATATGCTGGTTTAGAATAATAAGATACTTTATCTTCAACTTGACCATGAGCAATAACAAATAAACAAGCATTAGCTAATTCACGATATCCATGCATACGCATTGTTAAAGTTGCTTCAATCATATTTTTACGACGTTCAGCTTCAACTTCACCCATTGCATTTACACGACATCCATATTGCATTTCACGTAAGAAGTAATTACGCATTTGAACATTAGCACGTTCCATAACACTTACCTTAGGTAAATTAATAAGCATTCCTAAACCTAATTCAACTGGATATGTTCCATTATTGATACGCATAATTTGAATACCAACCGACATTTGTTCCCCAAAGAAATTAGCATAATCTTCTTTAACTAATTTTTCGACTACAGTATTTCCTAATTTTTTAGCTTTTAAGAATTCAACATAACCTTGAGCTTGTCCATATGATGTAAAGATATCAATACGCGCATCAGCACCAATAAATGGATATTTAACTGCATAATCTTGATCCATAACGACAAATAATTCATCAAATTGCACTAATAAATGTGCGATGTATTGTAAATGGTTTGTTAGAGTTTCTTCATCTTTTTTCTCTTTAATTAATTGATGGAACATAAATTGAGCTTTCTCAAAATCCATTTGTTGTTGGTATGCTGCATCAAATTCAATACGTGTTGTTAAGTATGATACTAACATTTCACGACATTGTGCAAAAATAGGCATTTCTTGACTATTTTGTTCAAAAGCCATACAAGCTTTTAACCCTTGCATTAACACATTAACATCTAAAGAAGCTAAATCTTCACGAATTAAGTTAAGATCTGTTGTTTCTAAAATACCACACATCGCTGATAATGCTTCATAAACCATTTGATTACGCATATTTTCATCACTACTTGGTTCACTTAAAGCGCCAATAGCACTATTTCCTTCAATTAATTGTAAAGATGAAATACAAGCTTTTAAATTATTAAAATAAGCATGCATAATCCATTCTTTATCTTGTAATGGGGTAGCCATTCTAGAAGCTTTATGCATAATTTGTTCAATATGCATTTTATCTTCTTCACTTGTAACTACTTCTTCATTAGTAGTTGTTTCTGGTTCATTATTGTTTGTTTCTGATTTAAATAATTTATTAATAATACTCATAAAAAATCCTCCTTTCTATATTTTACTACATAATCAATTTTTTAGATAGCAAAACTTATTGTAATCTTCAATAAATAATTTTATAATTAAAAATAAGGGGGATTTTTTATGCAACATACAATGATTATAAATAAAAATAATGTTGATAAGAAGCTTAAAGCCTTCATAGAAGAAGCTACAAGCTACTTTAAGACCAACAACATCAATTATTCAATTCATTATACAACTAACCCTGATGAAGCTAAAAAGCTAGTTTTGCTACAAAATGAATTAACTAGATTTTATATATGTGGAGGGGATGGAACTTTCCATCATGTCTTACAAGAATTCAATGATCAACATGAATTTGTTTTATTACCTTTTGGTACTGGTAATGACTTTGCACGTTTATTTGAAACTAAAGATCCTTATCAAATCTTTTATCAAAGTTTTAAACAAGAAGCTCATTATATCGATATGATGCAAGTAAATAATCACTTAGGTTTAAATACGGCTTGTTTTGCCATTGATAATGAAATTGCGACCCATGTCCATGATCATAGCTATAATTTCTTACCAAAGAAATTATCTTATCTATTATTAGCTATTAAAACCGTCTTTATCTATCAAGCTAAAAAGGCAACAATTAAGATTGATAAACAAAATACATATCAAGGTAAACCATTATTCGCAACAATTAATAATGGTAAATTTTATGGTGGTGGTTATAACTTCAGTAAAAATGCTAAATGTAATGATGGTATTTTAAACTTATGTATTATTGAATCATTTCCTAAAATTCAATATATCTATAAGTGGTATCCACTTATCTTTCAAAAAATCAATTTATTAAAGAAAGTATATCATTATCAAGGTACTAGCTTTGATATTGAAACTAAACAAGGAGTTAATATTGATGGTGAATTCTATAATGAAACTAGTATTCATATTGATATCTTACCTAATAAATTAAAACTAGTAAATAAACTAAAATAGCATCAAAGGCACAATCAACATTTTGATTGTGCCCTTTATTATTTCTTTAAATGATTATTCAAATGTATATTCACAAATAAAAGAATCATCAGCATTGTAATATTGTAAAGTTACTTTAGGATTTTCACTTCCTACCTCATCTTTTAATGAAGTTAAAATTGAATCATAAACACTTTTTTGTCCTTTTAATGATTCGATTAATGATGCCACTTGTTCATCACTAAATTCAACTTGTGAAGTAAATTTATATTTGTAGATTAAAGTTTCACCTTTCGCTTCAATACTTACTTGCATTCCCATTGAATCAAATGTTTTATTTAATTCTTCAACTTGTTCTTTGATTTCTTCACTTTGCGCATATTCTTCTACTTTAGTTGTTTTAGTAGCACTACTACAAGCTACTAATGAACAACCTAAAACAAATACACATAATAATTTCATTAATTTTTTCATATATTTCCTCTTTCAATTAAAATACTTTGATGGTATATGAAGTTGTGAAAACTTCATTAGGCGCTAATTTCATTGTCCCTTCACGATCTTCAAAAGCAACATCTAATTTAGAAAAGTCACCATGACCATACCATGGTTCTAAACATAGGAATGGAGCATCATATCCTGGATTCCATACAGCAAAATATGGATATCCTTCAATACTAATTTCTACTCCATGATTTTTAGGTCCAATTAATTGCGCTGTTTTACTTTCGCAACCAACATAAACTAAAGTTGCAATTTCTTCCATTTCTTGCCAATTACATTTCCATTCTTTAATTGTAATATCTTCTAAAGTATATGGATAACGTGATTGCGTATCGAAGAATAATTGCTTACAATGTTCTTCTTTTTCAAATACTAAACGATAATCTTCAAAATGTTCACCTTCACATAATGGAGCATTAAATCCTGGATGTAAACCAAATGAGAATGGCATTACAACATCACTAGTATTTTTAATATGGTAAACCATTTCTAAAGTATCATTATTTAATGTATAAATTAATTCGTATTCAAAATCAAATGGATACATTTTTCTAGTTTCATCATTACTTTTAAAAGTAAATTTAGCGCTAGTATCACTGATTTGTTCATATTCTAAAACATTAGAACGAATAAATCCATGATTAGGCATTGCATATTTTTTACCATCAATTTCATAATCTTTTGTATATGTATTAGAGATTTGCGGGAATAAAGTTGGATTTTTTCCCGTCCAATATTTTTCATCTCCTTGCCACATATATTGAATATTAGTTTGGGTATCGCTAAAGCTTTGGATTTCTCCACCTTTAGCACAAAAAGTTACTACATAACGATCATTTCTAATTTCCATAACTTTCACTCTCCTTAATTAAACCTAATTTGACACAAGTTTTATAAACTCCATCATTCTCAATACGATCACATACTTCATTTGCTGATGCCATAGCTTTTTTATTACTATCACCTAAAGCTACTCCATAACCACAACTTTCAAGCATTAAAGCATCATTAGCCCCATCACCAAAGCATACAACTTGCTTTATATCAATATTCGCATCTTCACAAATACGTTGAATAGCCACATGTTTACCACCATTATCACTAGTGATTTCAACTAAACAAGGTTCATGACGAACATGAATACTATTCTTAGTTAAAGCAATAATTTCATCACATTGTTGTGGTGTTTGACTAAAGACTAAAATATTGTAAGCATCATCATCTTGATATGGTTTAAAACTAGGATACATTAAATATAATTCAAAAAAAGTATCAATGGCTTTAGGATCTTTATAAGCATCATAGAAGTCATCATCAAAAGTTGAATAACGAAAGAATATTTTATTTTCTCTTGTATACTTTTTAATTAGTTCAATATCTTCTTTCGCAATTTGATGAGCTTCTAATAAATGACCTTCTTTTAAGATTAAAGCTCCACCATCATATATTTCATAATCAAAAGCAAAATCACGAAAGAATTGCGGTAAGTTTTCAACTTCTTTACGACAACGACTAGTTGCCACTACAACCTTATAACCATTTGCTTTTAATTGTTCTAAAGTATATCTTGTGGAAGCAATAAAATCATGATCATGATGATAATAAATAGTACCATCAATATCAAATACAACCATTTTTGTTTCCATTATTTCACCACCTATACGTTATAAGTTTATCATATTCCTAAAAATAATGCGAAGTAATTTAGTATTACTTCGCATTATTAATTATTAGAATGCTTCTTTACCTTTAGTATAAGTCATTTCAACACTGTAATCATCATTTAAAACAACGATATCAGCATCATATCCAGCCATTAATTTACCTTTGTGATCATCAATACCTAAATATTTAGCTGGGTTTAAAGTAGCTGAGTTAATCGCATAATCAAATGGAACTTCAGCTTTTTCAACTAAAACTTTAAGACCTTCGTTAACTTTTAAAGTTGATCCGGCTAATCCACCAGTTGAAGTTAAGTGAGCACTTCCATCAGGATATAATTCAGTTTCATTTCCTCCGAATAATACTTTAGTACCAACTGGTAATCCTTTAAGCATTAATGAGTCAGTAATCATTAAAACATGGTCACGACCTTTAGCTGTATATAATGTATTTAAGTTATCAATTGTTGAGTGATTTCCATCACAAATAACTTCACCATAAGTATCTTTAAAACGCATTGCAGCATTGATTAAACCAGCATTACGGTGGTGATATGGTGACATACCATTAAAGATATGTGTCATACTTGTTGCCCCATTCGCAATTGCTAAAGCAGCTTCATCTAAAGTAGCACTAGAGTGTCCAATACTTACACGTACACCATTTTGTGCACAATATTTAGTTAAAGCAAAATCTTCATCATGTTCAGTAGCCATTGTAATAATTTTAATTAAACCATTAGCTGCTTTTTGATAACGTTTGAATTGTTCAACATCTGCTTTCACAATACATTGTTCTGGTTGAGCACCTTTATATTTCATATCTAAGTATGGTCCTTCAAAGTGAATTCCTAAGATTTCAGCTCCTTCATAACCATCTTCAACTACTTTAGCTACGTTAGCTACCGCTTTCGTTAAAACTTCTTCGGTTTGCGTAATTGTAGTTGGACAAATACCAGTTACCCCTTCTTTTACGATTTCTTTCATCCAGTTACGTAATCCATCTTCAGTGGCATCATTAGTATCCCATCCACCATAACCATGAGTATGAACATCGATAAATCCAGGAACAATACGTTTATCTCCATAATCTTTATCTACTTCCTTAGTTCCATAAGGTAAGATATTCACAATTTTTTCATTTTCAACTTCAATTTGAGCTTGTAAGAATTTTCCACTTACCCAAACTCTTGTACTTTGTATAATCATTTTAGTTTGCCTCCTTAACATTTAATATTATTATACTCTTTTTTAATAAATAATTAAAGAGAAAGCCCTTTAATTATTTATTAATTGAACTAATGGTTTCATTGAATCAAATAATTCAACACTACTATTAATATCATTACAACTAATTAAAATTGTATAATTGTTATTATATAAAGCTAAATAACTATGACATCTTTCAGCTTGAAATTCAGCAGTTCCTGTTTTAGCACATACCCAACCATATTGTTCTTCATTAAAGCCATAACTTAAAGCACTTTGATGAGCATATTCATTTACTTTATCCACAACTTCTTTACTTGTTATTTGCGATAATACAGTACTATTAGCTACTTTTTCATTACCAATTTCCTCAATCATATATGGTTGCATCATTTTTCCTTCATTTCCATAACTAGCGATAATACTAGCTAATTGTAATGGGGCAATTTGAATACTTCCTTGACCAATCGCATGATTTCCAATAGTTACATCATCATCAATTAACGTATCTACATGACTTCTTAATTTATTATTAGAGAAATCTAAATCAATTCTTTCATTTAATAATAAACGTTCATACATATCATTTAACTTCTCATAACCAATTTCTTGTGCTAAATTCACAAAATAACTATTAATTGATTTATTTAAAGCTTGTTGCGCATTCACATAACCATAAGCAACTCCTCCATAGTTATAAATACGACGACCTTCTTGATATGTATAATAACCTTGATCATAATAATAAGCATCTAAATCTAAACCTTCTTCAATGGCACAAGTTAAAGTGATTAATTTAAAAGTTGAAGCTGGTGGATCTTGTTCATATATTCCACGCATATTTAATCCACCTTCACTTTGATTAACCGCTTTAGAGAAGATTTCTGGTTCATTACCATTATAACTAATCGGAGAAATACTTGCTAAAGCTTTAATTGCTCCGGTTTTATTTTCAAGTATAATAATCGAACCATCATGGGAAATATTAGCTAATTGATTAAAAGCATTCATTTGTAGATTATGATCAATACTTAAAGTAATACTACTTCCATAAGGATCATTACTACCATCATATAATTGATAACGATAAATATTTCTAATTCCACCTCTTTGGGCATATAATGGATTATCACTACCGATTAACCATGAATATGCATAAGGTTCAACTAATAATGATTCTTGATTAGCTTTATCACTAGGTACTAATAATTCGTTACCATTACAATCATAAATCATTCCTTCACGATAAGTATCTTTCATATATTCAAAGATTACTTCATTATGAAAGTTTTCATTACTAGCAGCTATTTCACTTATACAACCACTTTCTCTAGCAGCAACAAAAGCAAACAAGACAAAACAAGCCATTAAAACAAGGGTTGTTAAGTAGGTTAAATATTTAAACTTTCTCATTTTCAATCTCCTTTGCTACTAAGAATATCATTCCTAAAAACATTATCATATTTATAACATAAGCACTACCACCTTGCGAAATAAATGGCATAACAATTCCACTTAGTGGTACATAACCTAAATTCGCAAAACAACTATAATATGATTGAACAATGAAAGTTAAGATAAAAATAAAATGCATAATCGTAAAGTAATGTTTACTATCTTTACTACGAGCTAATTTATGTAAATCAATAACACTAACTAATGTATAGAAAAACATTATTGCTAAAGCATAAACTAAACCACAACGTTTCATCATTCCAGCTAAAGCTAAATCACTAGTTTCAAAAGGAATTGTAATAGTGCTATCACTTCCAAAAAGACCACCTACAACTATTCCTTTACGAGCTTGAATTATTTGATAAGCATAAGTTAATTGCCCTTCATAAGGGCTAAAAACCGCTAAAACACGATAATATAACTTAGAACTAATGGTAGATAAAGGACCTAACATATCACATAAATAAATACGTTCAACTAAGACAAAACTACTTATTAACGTTAAACCTAATAAAACCAATAATAAATGAAATAAAGCTTGTTTTAGCGGATAAAAGAAGAATATCGCAATTGTATAAACAATTAAGACAATTAATAAAGTTCCTAACTCATTTAAACAAGCAAAACAACCACAAGCAATTAATAAAACAAATTCACTAAAAATAAAATAATCTTTACGATAATTACTAAAACAACTCGCAAAAATCAATAATAAAATAAATTTCATTATTTCCGATATCTGAATTGAATAATTACCAATATAAATCCATAAACGAGCTCCATTTATTTCAACTGCTTTACTCATCAAAAGCCCAAAACAAACCAAAAATAAACATAATAAGATAACTTCATAAACCCCTTTAAACTTTCTTATTAAATTAGCTATTTGATTATAAAGTAAGATAAAGACAAACGAAATCAAACAACCTACTATCATCCATAATAAGATTTGTTTAATAATCTTTGTATCTAAGATTATTTGACTTGTAAGCGAGGTTAATAGTAGGATTGCCACAAATAATGCTAGTAATACATTTTTTTCTTTAATTAAAGCTAAAACATAAATAGCAATCCCTATTAATAAAGTTAAGCTAAAACTAATCCCTAATATACCAATACTAATTGATACTTTACTCATTGTATAATAAGCTAATAAACAAGCAATAATTATTAAACTTATAATACCACTTTGTAACTTAATCATTTTTTTCAAGATAACCACCTGCTTTCAATTAAGCGCAAAAAGGTTTGTCTAACGACAAACCCTTAATTACATAGTTCAATTGCTTTGTTGAGTTGTAAATCATATTGTGTTTTATCACTATAGAATTTACGCATCATTTCCACAAATAACGAAACACAATCATCTTTAGTAATTTTCCCATCAACTTCAAGAGCATGTTCGCTTTGATAACGTTTTAAAGCTAGCATTGATTGATTTGAGAAATATTCATCACATCGATCAACATCATATCCTAAGAATTTTAAATAGGTTTGTACTGACTTAGCTGCAGCATTAACACTATCTACTTCATAAACAGCATCATCTTCTAAATTAGGAATCCCCGTTGTATAAGCACTTTCTTGCTCTACAATTACATCAGGAGTAATTCCTACTTTATTAATTTGATTACCATTAGGGGTAAACCATAAAGCGGTAGTATATTTAATCATACTTCCATCATCAAAAGTTAATGGATATTGTACACTACCTTTCCCATAACTCTTAGTACCAACAACTGTCGCATCAATTTGTTCGCTTAAAGCTGCACATAATACTTCCGCCGCACTAGCACTACTTTCATTAATTAAAATAACTAACTTATCAAATTCATAATTTGGATATCCGGCATAAGTAGTAATTTCATTAATACTACCATCTCTTACTTCTTCTTTTAAGATAACTGAATCTGGTTTTAAGAAATAAGAACCTACTTCACGACAAGTTGTTAGATAACCACCAGTATTATTACGTAAGTCAATAATTAACTTCGTACAGTTATTTTTTACTAAAGCTTGTAGATGTTTACCTACTTCTTCACCTGTCGTTTGAGCAAATGAAGTAATATGTAATACACCAACATTTCCATATAAATCACTAAAAACACTAGCAGCTACTTTTTTACGCGTAATTACTTTTTCAAAAACTTCATCACCACGTTTAAAGCCAATCCTTACTTCACTACCTTCTTTACCTTTGATTTTAGCTAATAATTCATCATTTGTTAACTTAGCTGTATCTTCACCAGCAACACTCACAATACAATCCCCAGGTTTTAAACCAGCTTCATCAGCTGGTGAATCTTTCACTACATCAGTAATTACGTAAGCAAACTTTTCAATGCTCACAATACTAACTCCAATCCCCGTAACACTTCCATCCATTGATGAAGTAAAATCACTAGCGGATGTTGGAACCATATATTGTGTATGTATATCATTACCGGCATAAGCCATACCTTCTAACGCTCCATCGATTAGACGTTGAGCTAATTCTTCATCATCTTTACCATAATAAAAATCATTCATCATAATATCATAAACTCGTTCTAACTTCGCAAATTTATCATCACTAACGACACGATTATTTTTACTTAATAAAGCATTACACCAATAACCACCAAAGAAACAAGCAATAGCTATTATTACAATTATAATTTTACGACCATATTTTCGCTCTTTTTTAGTTTCATCTACTTTATATTGTTTTAAACGGGATTCTAATAATTCTTTATCATCCATTATAATCATCCCTCTTTCTAGAAATATTGAATACTTAAATCATCTAAACAAAGTAAAGCTAAACGACTATCTTCATTACGTCCAGCACAACCACAATCAATATCAATAACATCTGCACAATTAATATCTTCATGATTCATCCAAACCATATAAGGTTTAACTTCTTCTTGGAAATAAACCGTTGGCGTATGACCTACAACTAAAATACGATCAATATCAAATTTAGCTTGATCTTTCTCAAAACGCCCCCATGTAAAGTCATATTCTTTTATACCTTTATTAATCGCATATTCCCGCGTAATAACTTTTTCATCTAAAGTATCTTTTACATAAGTACCATGTACTAAATAGAAATGACGTCCATTAACTTCAACATCACTATAAGCTAAAGGTAATTCTTTTAAATAAGTTAAAATTGATGCTTGTTGCTCTTCACTTAATGCTTCAAAAGCACGAATAGTAGAAATATTATGGTTCCAACACCAACGATCAATTAATTCACTACGTAAACGAGGTTCCATATTTTCATCCGCTTTTGCTTGATAATATTCAATCATCATTGATTCATGATTACCTAAAATCATCTTCACATTATCCCGAGTCATAATATCTTGAAGAATCGCAATTCCATCAGGTCCGCGATCAATTAAATCTCCTAAAACATATAATGTATCTTCGTTTGTTATTTTTTCCATTAATGCATCGTATTTATCTTTTAAACCGTGCACATCACTCATTACATAAATTGCCATCTTACATACTCCTGTTCTTATCAGCACAAGCTTTCATTGCTTGCATAATAGCTGATCTAAAGCCATTTTCTTCTAATTTCATAACTGCTTCAATTGTTGTTCCTGATGGTGAAGTAACCATATCTTTTAAAGCAGCTGGATGCATATTTGTTTCTAAAACCATCTTAGCACTTCCAAGCATTGCTTGGGCAGCAAAACGATAAGCATCTTGACGATTCATTCCTTCTTTAACTCCTTCATCCCCCATTGCTTCAATCATCATAAAGAAATAAGCAGGTGATGAACCACTTAAAGCAATAACCGCACTCATCATATTTTCTTTTATTTCAATACATTCCCCAAAACTTTCAAAGATTGTCGTAATATATTCTTTTTCTTGAGCACTAATTAATTCATCAAAAACAACCGCTGACATACTAGCTTGAACCATTGCGGCGGTATTAGGCATCGCTCTAACAATCTTCACATCAGGATTAAACATTTCTTTTAAATCATCTAATGTAATACCTGCAGCAATTGAAACAACGATTGCATCCTCTTTAATAAAATCTTTAATTTCTTCAATAACCTTTTGAAACATATATGGTTTAATAGCTAAAAATAAAACATCGGCATGCGTAGCTACCGTTTTATTATCACTAATATAAAAATCATAAGTATCACTTAATTGTTTTAATTTTTCAGGATGTTTATTCGCAACAATCATATGTTCACCATCAACTAATGATGCTTTCATAATTCCTTCAACCATTGCTTGTCCCATATTACCACAACCAATAAAACCAATCGTTTTCATATTACTCCTCCAATACAGCTTTAATTATTGCCAATACTTGATATAAATATTCAATTGAGATTAAGTAATCATCACTAACTTCAATTGAATGATTAGCATTTTTAAATAAGTTTAATTGCTTAACCTTAATTGCCTTATAATCTACACATAAAGGATCACTATCCCCCATCAAAACCACATCATCATGATTTAAATAAGGTATAGCTTCACTAGTAGGCGTTAATAAAAGATACTTGTCAGCTGAACTAATTAACTTTTTCGAAATTAAACAACCAACACTTTTCGCCATCACTATTGTTTTATCATAACGTTTCATAAAATAAACAACATCATCAATTTCTGAAATAACTTGATTTACATATTGTTCAATCTTGGTTATTGAGAATTCATATTGGGGATAATTCACAACTAAAATATCATAACCTAAAGCAATTGCTTGTTTTATCGGATAGTATAATAATGGCTTTTCATCATGATATCCAATCCCGGGAAAAACCAATAATAACTTATCACTTTTTTGTCTAAAACATTTATGATTATTAAACTTAGTCCATGTCATGCATATGCACCCCACAATATCTTTCTTATTATAGCACAAAAAACATAAGATATGTTAATTATTATCTTCCATTTCCCCAAAATATGTACTACAATATCGATAAGAGGATTGAAGGAGGTGACATCATGGAAGTTGAAATTATGAACGATGTCGCAATGAAACGCTCATTAACTCGTATTAGTTATGAAATTATCGAAAAAAACAAAGGTAGTCAAGATTTAGTTTTAGTTGGAATTAAAACAAGAGGGATTCATCTTGCAAAACAAATCCAAAAAAACATTGAGAAAATTGAAGAAGTATTAATTCCATGCTATGAACTAGATATTTCTAATTATCGTGATGATGTGGAAATCCATGAACCACTACTTAATGATAATTTACCATTTAAAAACAAAAAAGTTATCATTGTTGACGATGTACTATATAATGGACGTACTGCTCGCGCTGCAATGGATGCAATTATGCGTAATGGACGAGCTAATGAAATCCAATTAGCTGTCTTAATCGATCGTGGTCATCGTAAACTACCAATTAGAGCTGATTATATCGGAAAAAATGTTCCTACTTCCCTAGAGGAACAAATCAAAGTTAAAGTAATGCAAGTTGATAATGAAAACAGTGTATATCTAATTAAGCCTTAAAACGTATCTGACGATACGTTTTTTTAATACTACAATTCATAGACTAATGTTCATAAAATATGGTATAATGGCACATGAAAGTGAGGTTTTATCTTATGAAAAACAATACATGGTCATTAGATATTTTATATTCAGGTTTTGATGATCCAAAATTTCAAGCTGATTTTAATTTACTAAATGACAAATTACAAGCTTGTATTGACTTACAAGCAAACTTAGAAAACTATGATCATACTCAAGGAGTTAAAGCAATCTTAAACGTATGGCAAGACTTCCAATTATTAGCTGCTCGTTTAACTTGTTATAGTGCTTTATCACAAAGCGTTAATGCTACTGATCCAGAAATCGCATCATATTTATCACAAATTATGCAAAAGATTTCAAACTCTAGTAAGACATTTGCTCAATTCGACAAATATATCGCTTCAATTGATAATTTAGCTGATATTATTGCTGAAAATGAAGACTTACAAGAATTTGCCTACATCTTAACTAATATTAAAGAAAATGGTAAATATCAATTAAGTGATGATGTAGAAGAAATGATTTCTAAATTAAACTTATCTGCCGGAGCTGCTTGGGAAGAAATGCATTCTTACCTAACAAGTACTTTAAAAGTAGATTATAATGGTGAAGAAGTTACTTTATCACACATTCGTAATTTAGCTTATGATGAAAATAAAGAAGTAAGAAAAAGTGCTTATGAAGCCGAAATTAAATCATATGACAAAATTAAAGATGCCATTGCTTACTCTTTAAACAACATAAAATCACAAGTTAATACGGTAGTGAAAGCACGTGGATTCGATAATGCTTTAGACTATACATTACATCAATCACATATGAAAAAAGAAACTTTAGATGCAATGTTTGAAGCAATGAATGAATACATGCCATACTTCCATCAATATTTAAAACGTAAAGGTGAATTATTAGGACATGAAAATGGTCTACCTTGGTATGAATTATTTGCTCCATTAGGTGATGCATCTCGTAAATTTGATGTTGAAGAAGCTAAAACTTATTTAATTGACCACTTCCAAGGATTCTCTAAAGACTTAGCTGAAATGGTTGAAGAAGCTTTCGATAACGAATGGATTGACTTCTTCCCACGTAATGGTAAACGTGGAGGTGCTTTCTGTTATGGGGTACCAGGTGAAAAAGAAAGTCGTATTATGACCAACTTTAATGGTGAATTAGGTGATGTTGTAACTTTAGCACACGAATTAGGACATGCTTACCACAACCGTCAAATTGAAGGATATTCAATTCTAAACTCAGATTACTCAATGCCAGTAGCAGAAACAGCTTCAACATTTAATGAAAACATTATTATGAATGCAGCTATTGATGAAGCAAGTGATGAAGATAAATTAGTTTTAATTGAAAACCAATTACAAGATTTAGCCCAAATCATTTGTGATATTTATTCACGATTCTTATTTGAAAAAGAAGTATTTGAACGTCGTCAAAATGAATTCCTATTTGCACCACAATTAGAAGAAATTATGATGAATGCCCAAAAACAAGCTTATGGTGATGGATTAGACCACTCTTGTTTACATCCATATATGTGGATCAACAAAGGTCACTACTACTCAAGTGATTTATCATTCTATAACTTCCCATATGCTTTCGGTGGATTATTCGCTCGTGGATTAGTTGTGAAATATCAAGAAATGGGTGAAGACTTCTTACCTAAATATAAAGAATTATTAAAAGCTACCCCATTAATGGATGTCGAAGACGTTGCGAAATTATTAGATATTGATTTAACTAAAAAAGAATTCTGGGTATCTGCTTTAGAAACAGCTAAAGAACGTATCGAACAATTCTTAGAATTAAGCAAAAAGGTTGATTAAAAAATCAACCTTTTTTTTATATATATGTGTAAAAAAAGCTCACAAGATGTGAGCTTAATAAATGCCCGGCAGCGTGCTATCTTC
>CAZQJH010000014.1:0-19598 GCA_964593515.1 uncultured Erysipelotrichaceae bacterium | reverse complement strand
GGTTTAACTTCGATATCTTTTAAGTTAGCTACAGCATCATTTAAGGCTTTTACCGCTGCATCTACAGCATCTTGTGTAGCTTTTTCATCAGCTAATACTTCTTTAGCACTTGTAATCGCACTAGTTAAAGCAGCAATACTTTCTGCTGTTTTATTTGTAGTATCAACTTTTTCAGCATCCTTAATCGCTTTTTCTAACTCAGCTTTATTTACTACTGGTTTTTTAACTAATGCGCTAATTGCATTAGTTAAAGCTTTAGCAGCAGCATCTACTTCATCTTGCGTAGCATTTTCATTAGCTAATAATGCTTTCGCAGCACTTAAAGCTTCATCTAAAGCTTTAACACTTTCATCAGTATAATCTGCTTTATTAACTGCTTCAGCAGCTTTAATAGCTTCTTCTAATTTAGCTTTATTAACTTCTACTGGTTTTTCACTTACTTCACTTCCATAGAATCTAATTTCAGCCATTGAAGCGAATAAATCATTACCACTATCTCCATAAGAACCAGTGATACGGATTGTTACATAACGACCAGTGAATGTTCCATTTTCACTAACATTAGCACGATACCATGTAGATGGGTCTAATGTTCCATCTTCTTTAATTACATATTCACCAGTTAAAGTATTTTTAGTGTAATCAGTATCATCACCAACATATACTTCAAATTTGTGAATATCTCCATTACGAGCACTTTGACGAGCTAAAATAGTAACATCAGTTAAAGTATAAGCTTTACCTAAATCATAAGTAATCGTATGTTTATCACCATTGTTAGTATAGTAGTTAGAGTGCCAGTAAGTGTTGTTATCATAGTCAACAGTTGCACTTGCTTCACCAGTACCATTTTCATTAATTCCTGTATCTCCACCACATTGTGATGAGTAATCAATTACGATTACATCATTAGCTTTCTTATTGATTAATGTAGTTTCATCTAATTCTACTTTTCCATCATTTACTTTTAAGTTTGCTACGGCTGAAGTTAAGTCATTAATAGCTTTAGTTACATCATCATTCGTAGCATCAGCATTATCTAAGACTGCTTTCGCATCTTTTAATGCTTGAGTAAATACCGCCCATGAAGAATCACTATATTGACCTTTTACTTTATCTTTATGTGTATTATATAAAGTTTCTAATTCAGATTTATCAACTGAAACAGTTGCACTAGTTCCAAATTCAAAGGCATCTAAAGAAATCTTAGTTTGTGTTACTTTTAAAACAACTTTGTGTAATCCTTCTTCTAATCCATCAACACTACATAATACTTGTTGACGTAATGCGCTTCCTCCACCATTATTAGTATCAACGTTTTCTAATACTTTATTATCATCAATATATAAGTCAAATGTTCTAGTATTGCTTGCTTTCATACCAATAACTTTAATTGAGTTACCAACAAAGTAGAATGATAAATAAGCTCCATCACCATTTTCAACAAATTTTTCTGTTCCTTGATATTGACCATTATCTGACCAGTTACCCCAGTGAGATGTATAATTAATACGTGTATCACGATCATCAATTTTTTCAACATATTCCATTAATTTTGGCGTTACTGCTCTACTTTCAATACCTTCATTACCATTAGCATCAACAGCCACAACTTTATAAGTTGTTCCTTCAGTATAAGGAAGCATTACTTCAGTTGCAGTATCATTAGCTAATAAAGTATATGTTTTTCCATCAGTACTTGAGTAGATGTTGTAAGATTTAGCACCTGCTACTCCATTGAAAGTTACTACAGCTGTTGTATTGTTGTATAAAGCATTTAATGAAGTTACTGCATCCATTGGTTTTTCATCAATTTCACTAATTGTATATGTTTCACCTTTAACAGTATCAAAGCTAATACGGTTATTAGATAATTTAGTAAATTCAACATTTTCACCTTTAGAGTTAGTTACTTTAGCATTTGATAATCCATACCATTGAACTTTACATTCTCCACCACTTTGTGAAAGAATTTCCACATTTGTTAAGTTGTAATTAGACCAGTCCATTGATACTTCAAAGTTACCACGTCCAACTAATCCAGATACAGAACCACTTGCCCATTCATCACATAATGCTGGTAATAAGTTTAAGTATCCAACATTTGATTGTAATAACATTTCAGCTACCCCAGAAGTATATCCGAAGTTTCCATCAATTTGGAATGGAGCATGTGAGTCCCATAAGTTAGGATAAGCACCTTGTTTAAAGAATGCTTTAATAATTGCATATGCATGGTTTCCATCACCTACACGTGCCCAAGAGTTTAAACGTTGTCCCATACCCCAACCAGTAGCATTATCACCACGGTCAGTTAATGATACGATTGCTGCATCTAAGTATTCAGAGTTGTCAACATTTACTAAATCTCCAGGGAATAAACATAATAAGTGAGACATATGACGGTGTTTACGATCACTTGAATTTACACTTCCTAATGAAGTTTCACTATACCATTCTTTAATTTGTCCATCAGTTCCAATTTCGATTGGATCTAATTTTTCACAAATTTCTTTCCATTCAACAATTTTATCTTCATCAACACCTAAAGCAGTTGCTGCTTCAATACAGTCATTGAATAATTGCCATACTAATACGTTTTCATATACGTTACCAGCTGTATATGGACCATGTTCTGGTGAATATGCTGGTACAGTTACTAAACGTCCATTGTATTCTACTAAAATTGATTCATATAATTTAGCTTCTTCTTTCAACATTGGATAAATAGTGTCTCTTAACATGTTTTCATCCATTGTATATTCGTAGTATTCATATACGTTTTGAAGAATCCATGGAACAGCAGCTGGAGACCATCCCCAACTAAATGCCCAACCTGGACAAGTCCATCCAAAGATTGTATTTTGCGTATGAGCTGAGAATCCATTACCTTCACCAATTGGTGTTCCTGTTTCAGTTTTTAAGCCAAAGTAAGCATTAGCTGTTACACGTCCTGGTTCAACTAATGATTCTACATAGTCAATTAAAGGAACTCCACATTCAGCCATATTAGTTACATAAGTTGGCCAGTAGTTCATTTGTAAGTTTACGTTCATGTGGTAGTCACTACCCCAAGGCACATATCCTGAGTTACCAACACGGTTTTGCCAAACCCCTTGTAAGTTAGCTGGTAAATCACTAGCTACTACATTTCCTTCTTCATCTAAAGTAGCACGAGAAGAAGCAATTTGTAAGTAACGTCCATATTGGAATAATGTTGTTTCTAATTGACGACGTTCTGCATCAGTTGCACTTCCTGCATTATAAGCTTGTAATAAATCATCAGTTGTTTTATCACTTACTGTTTGTCCTAAATTTAATTCAACACGGTTAAAGATTGATTGGTAATCTTTAATTGCATCTTCTTTAACTGTTTCATATCCTTTAGCTACGGCAGCATCTACTACTGCTTTAATACGAGCATTTAATTCTTCATCACTTTCATTAGTACGATAAGTTGGATATTCGTTTTTGTAGTCAGTTCCTGCACTCACAAAGATATAAGCTTCACTAGCATTAGAAACAGTTAATGTATCATTAGCTCCACTTACACTTCCATCTTTAGTTACAACTTTTAAACGACCATTTAATTTCATTTGGTTATCTAACATTTCACCAGCTAAAACTAATGTATCATTTCCTTCAACTGTAGTTGGAGCATTTTTTCCATTAGTTCCAACATTTTGGTTAGCTTCACCATTATCAACTGGGAATTTCACATTGAAATTCATTTTGTTTTTACCAGTTGCACTAACTTTCATAACAATTACATTATCAACATAACTTGCTAAGAATTCACGGTGGTAATCAGTTCCATCTAACGTGAAATCTACATTCGCAATAGCATTGTAGATATCTAAGTTACGTTCATAATTAGTATAATTTCCACTTAAACCAAAGTCTAAATAAATATCTCCAAATGATTGGTAAGCACCATATCCAGCTGCTTCTCCTTCTCCAGTAATATATCCACACATTGCACTAGCATTTGGATCTCCTTCTAAGAATGCTTTTTCAACTAATTTCACAAATTCAGCCATAGTATAAGTTTTACCACCATAAGTAACACTTTCTCTATTACCTCCATCGTAGTTAGGTCTAGAAGCACTAGGTCCTCCTGTCCATAATGTTTTTTGGTTGAAGGTTAAGCGTTCAGTTCCAATTTCCCCAAAAATATTAGCCCCCATGTATGAGTTACCAATTGGTAAAGATAATTGTTGCCAACGGTTATCTTCTTCAGTTGGACTAAATGCACCTGCTGAACCAAAAGGATTACCTTTTGAAACTGGTTCATCAAAACTAATTTTAAGCGCATTTTTGATTGTTTCAGCTGAAGCTAATCCATCAGCCGCTTCAACATTAGTAGCACTAGTAAAAGTTAAACAACTTAAAGCCATTACTAATGATAATACTAACATTGAAATCTTTTTAAAAGTATTCTTCATTATTAATTCCTTTCTACGCTTCTTGTAAAGCGATTTCATCATTACTATTTAACCATAAAAGTAAGAAAAAAGCTATTGTTTTGTATCACACCATTATAAAAAAAATTAGAATCGCAATCGATTCTAATTTTTAATATATTTATTAGCTAATGAAATAGCATCTTCAATATGATCACAAATATTTTCTTTACCGATTTTCTTAATTAAACCAGCTTTCTTCATTGCATCATATGGTTGTTTATTAACATGTGATAATACTAAAGTAATACCAGCTTTACTACATGATTCATATAAACTTTCTAAAGCATTCATTGCTGTTACATCAATAGCTGGTACCGCACGCATTCTAATAATTAATACTTTAGTATAATCTTTTACCCCAATACGACCAATTTGATCACTAGCCCCAAAGAATAAAGGACCACTAATTTCATAAACACGAATAGCTTGATCTAAGTTAATTAATTTATTTGAATCATCATATTCTTCTTCAACATAACTCCAACCACTAACTCTAGTTTCATCACTCATACGTTTCATAAATAAAATACAAGCTAAAACAATTCCTACTCCAATAGCAACTACTAAATCAAATACGATTGTTAGAACGAAAGTAAGAACTAATACTAAAACATCACTTTTTGGTGCAGTTTTAACTAATTTCACAAATGGTTTCCATTGACACATGTTATAAGCAACACTAAATAAGATTGCCGCAATCGTTGGCATTGGAATCCAAGCAGCAAAAGGCATTAATACGACTAAGATAACTAATAAAACAACAGCATGAACCATCCCTGAAATAGGTGATGTTCCTCCGTTATTAATATTAGCTGCCGTACGAGCAATCGCTCCAGTAGCTGGAATTCCTCCAAATAAACAAGAACCAACATTACCAATTCCTTGTGCAACTAATTCCATATTAGAACGATGTTTAGTATTTGTCATTCCATCAGCTACAACACATGATAATAATGATTCAATAGCAGCTAAAATCGCAATCGTAAAGGCATCTGGTAAAACAGCTCTAGCTAATGATAAATCTAAAGATGGCATATGAAAACTAGGTAAAGCACTACTAACTTCATATAAATCACCAATAGTATTAACCGGTAAACTAGCTAATTTAACTAATAATACACTTACAACAATAGCTACTAAAGAAGCTGGAATCTTTTTACTAACTTTTGGCCAAAAAATAATAATTGCTAATGAAATTAAACCAATTACTACTGCCATTATGTTAATAGTCCCAAAATGTTCAATAACTGCTTCAATTTTTTCCATTGTTTCAACTGGACTAACACCTGCTGCATAAGTCAATCCAAAGAAATCTTTTAATTGACCAACAACAATTGTTACAGCAATACCCGCTGTAAATCCAGTAGTAATTGTATATGGAATAAATTTAATTAAACTTCCAAATTTAAATAATCCCATTAAGATTAATAAAATACCAGCCATTAAGGTTGCTAATACTAATCCTTCCATACCAAATTGCATAACAACCCTTGCCACAATAGTGGCAAATGCTGCGGTTGGACCGGCAATTTGTACACTACTACCACCAAAGAAAGAAATTAAAAAACCGGCTACAATTGCTGTATATAAACCTTCTTCTGGTCCAACTCCTGATGCTAATGCTAAAGCAATCGACAATGGTAAGGCAATAATCGCAACAATAATTCCGGCAATTACATCTTTCACAAATTTTTCTTTATTATATCCTTTAAGACATGTAAACAACATCGGTTTTAATTCATTCATATTTTACCCTTCTTTCCCCTATAATAAAGTGGCGCTCCCAGTAGGAATCGAACCTACATCTTCAGAATCGGAATCTGACACTCTATCCATTGGGCTATGGGAGCAATACCGACTTATAGTTTATCACAAACCCCAAAAAATGTTTAGAGTTAATTTCCTCTTTTTCTTAAAAAATGGTAGAATATAAATAATGGAGGTAGTTAATTATGAAATCAAATAAAAATACGTTAGTTAAAATGGCTGTTCAAGCTAGTGTTGATCATCCTAAATTAAATGGTTATGGTTATCGTGTAGGTTATGATGGTAAAGGAAGAATTCCTATGGGAACAGGTGGAATTGTTTATAATTTCAAGATTGGTGATAACTGTATGGAAGTAGTTGGTGATCATATTGAACCAGGAGTAAGTCTTAAAAATCAAAATGATAAATATAATTATGCTTTTAATACTTATGCTTGTATTGGTAATATTGCGAAAGTCATTAGTGGTGATGCCAAAGGAAGATATGGATATATCACAGGTAAACATGGTGGTATTGATCATGTAATGGCTTATTTTGATGAAGAAACATTAGAATTAATGACTAGTGATGACAAAGTAAGTGTTAAAGCTTTTGGTCAAGGTTATCGTTTAGATGACTTTCCTAATTTACATATCATGAATATTGATCCTGATTTATTTGAGAAAATGGTTCGTATTGAAGATAATCAAGTCGTAGTAAAGGTCACGCATATTATTCCTGCTTGTTTAATGGGTTCTGGTTTAGGAGTTAGTACAATGATGCAAGGTGATTATGATATCATGACTCAAGATAAACAAGCTAATGAAGAATATAACTTAAATTCTTTACGTTTTGGTGATATTGTTGCCATTGAAGATCATGATAACCACTATGGTCCTCACTATCGTAAAAATGCTTTAAGTATTGGTGTCATCGTTCACTCTGATTCTTTCACTAGTGGTCATGGACCAGGGGTATGTGTCATTATGAGTTCAAAAGAAAATGAAGTAAAAGTTGAATTAGATGCTAATGCTAATCTTGCTAAATATCTAAATATCTAAATTAAAAAGGATATAAGCCAACTAGTAACTAGTGCTTATATCCTTTTTCTATTTAAAGTAAAATATAAAAAAGCTTAATTTTGTCTTTTAGAAACAATACGAACAATATATAAGAAGATATTAATAAAGTCTAAATATAATTGAAATGCACTATATAAAGCAAATCCTTTTAAAGCTTGTTCATCATATTGATAAATTTCATATAAAGCTTTCATTTTTTGTGAATCATAGGCTGTAATAGCTGTAAATAAGATTAAACCAATTGCAGTTAAGATTTGAGTATCAATTGATAAACCAGCAAATAACATTACAATTTCCACTACAATTAAACAAATAAGCCCAATACCTAAAACATTTTGCAATTTTAATAAGTTTAAGTTTGTTGTACGACCAAAAATCACTAATAAAGCAAAATATATCGCACTAATGCCAAATGATAAGGCAACATCACCAAAATCATATAAGAATAAAATAAATGAGAATGTTATCCCAATTAAGACAGCATAAACAAAATAACAACCAACCATTACTCCACTATTCATCTTACTTAAGTTTCTCGCAAATAATATCGCTACTAAGATTTGTGAAAATAATAAGATAATCGTAATTAATGGAAAGTTAATTAAAGTCATCAACATCACATCAGATGATGATAAGAACAAAGATACTAAGGCAGTAACAACTACCCCTAATAACACCCATCCATACGTTTTTAATGCATATTGATTTAAACTTTTAGTTTGATTTAATTCCATAACATTCATTCCTTTCAATAAGTCAAAAGGAGTCATAAGACTCCTTTGGTTAATCTTTTTCAATAAATTCTAATAATTGTTTAGCCGCAATATTAATTCCTTCACGGTTTTCTTTACCTAATCCTAAGTGAGTATAGATTTCACCAATAAATACTCCACTGTTACGTAAAGCTGTAAACATTTGATCAATTAATGGATCACAAACTTCTTGTTGTTGCATTGGTCCAAATGGGTTGGCAAAGTAAGTAGTAGAAATACCAACTTCTTGGGTAGTTCCTTTAGCCATACGTTTACCTTCAATACAAGTAGCTTTAGCTTCTTCTAAATCATCAAAGCGATGTAATCCTAATTTATCATCATAGTTATTTGCATAAGCAAATAAGTCAATCTTATGGTTAGTTGATACAACATCATATCCAGCAGCTGGTGAAATAACACGGGCATTGTTATTAGATTCAGGATTCATAAAGATTGTACGGTCCATATCACGATAAGGAGTACCTGGATCTAAGTCATCTAAACGAATGAAGGCTCCAATTTCGGTTCCTTGTCCATATGGAACACCATCTTCTAAGTGAATTGTTCCCATATCATCGAAGACAACTTCAATATCTTTAATAACATCAGCTCCAACCATTTTTAAAGCTTCAATTGATTCTGATTTACCAGCACCAGAATCTCCCATTAACATAATACCTTTACGTTTACCATTTCTAAGGGTAATATTAACGAAAGCACCATGGATTGGTAACCATCCTTTTTGCATTTTACGAACATTGTGTAATGTTAAACACATTTTCTTCATATAACCAAAGTATTCAATCTTTTCATTATATGAACACATTCCTACCCAAATATCTTCTTTTTCATCATAATGGAATACCGTTTTTTCTTCTTCCATTTCATTACCAAATAATACTACTAAATCTGGTTTTTGATGACATTCATCTTCATTAGCTAATTCAAATAAGTTAGCTAAAGAAACAGCTGATGACATAAAGTCACGGTGGAAATAAACAAAGGCTAATAAAGTACCAATCTTACATGGGTAACAGAACCATTCTTCTTTATTACCAGTGAATTCATCAATTGGATTAATTTCTTGTTCACTAAACATTCCTGTACGTTTATTACTTTTTGGATGAAGAATTAATGGTGTACGAATCATTACAGAATTCACAAATGGAATTCCTTCTAATTTTTCATAACGTTTAGATAAACGTAATTTTTGATTACTAATTAATAAAGCCGCATTAGCTCCTGCTTGCATTTGACGATAAATACGGTTTTTTCTTCCCATTAATTTTTCTTCAACTAAACGATATAAACCGATAATCAAGTTAGCAAATTGTGAATCTAAAGCAACAAATCCACGATCACCCAATGATGCTCCATTATATACAATTGAAAAACGTTGATGACGTTTCCAGTAGTTATACATTTCTTCAACAAATTCTAAGAATCTAGGTTTGTCTAATAAATAGTTAGATTGAATTTCATCTAATTCAAATACTAACATACAACGTAAAGTACGAATTACTTCCACAGTTGCTTCACGTGCTGTTTTATTATTTAAGATGAAGTAATATAAATCATCATTAGAATCACGTAAATAATCAATATAAGTATGCACAAAGTTAGCGAATGTGCTTGATGACAATAATTGTTCATTAGTTTGTGAATATCCAGCTGAATAGTTAACGATGGCTAGATCTTCGGTTAAATACATATTTTCTTTCATGGCTAATCCTCCTTTTTTCATTTGATTTTTACCTATCGTATTTCATTATACCTTATTTCATAAAAAAATGAAAGACCTTTATGTCATTTTTCACAAATTGAAAATATTTTCATAAGGTCTTTCATTTTAATAGTTATCCCAGTTAAATAATACATTTGTAAAATCTAAGTTAGCTAAATCACTTGCTTTGATAAAGAAGTTTCCTACCCCCATATCACCCCAACTAATATCTTTAAACGAATCTAATTGAAATAATAAGGTATCATAATCTTCATATTTTTCTAAACGACAATCATAACGATTAAAATAAGGATAACCTAACATTTGAATATTACTAATATCATTATCTTCATTCAATCTTTCTTGATTATCTAAACTTAATTCTTCAAAGGTTATCTTACCACATTCTTTGATTATTGAATTGTAGCGATAATCACAAGTAGTCATCGCTTGTTTCGTCAAATAGGCTTCAATTTTTCTTTCTTGTGGTACTACTTCATACAAATTACTTGTTACTTCAATTAAATCATAATCTTGCAATTCACTTAAAGTTAAATAACGTACTTGAAAATTATTTTGCTTACATGGATTATCAAAATCTAATCCATATAAATCATCATTTGCATTAATAAAGATTTGCAGGATTCCATCTTTTAAAATATCAATAGGTAATTCACTTCCGTTGATTTGAACTAATAAGGTTAATTTATCCCCATCAGCATTAGTTACGATAGGCATATCTTTAGGATTAGGATATGCCCCAGCTAACTTACTACTTAGTGGATTTATAGCTTCTTCACTCACTTTAAAACTAAGGCGTTCTTGTAAGGTTTGTGCTTTAATTTTAGCTTGTAATTCAACTAGTTGTTGTTCGTCTAAATTAGTTTTTCCATCACTTTTTAAACTACGAGTAAAGAAATCTAAATAAGCCATCTTATTTACCTAATAAGTTTGTAACATGTGCCACAATATCACTTAAGGCAATATCGCATTTTTCTCCATTTTCACGTGTTACAAATTCAACATTTCCATCTTTAATTCCACGTCCTACAGTAATACGGTATGGAACTCCAATTAATTCCATATCTTTAAATTTAACTCCTGGACGTTCTTTACGATCATCTAAAACAACATCAATTCCTAAAGCTTTTAATTCTGCATATAATTTATTAGCTTCTTCAACTTGTTGTTCATCTTTCATTGAAACAATAACAATTGCTACTTCATATGGTGCAATACTTGCTGGCCATACAATACCATTTTCATCATGATGTTGTTCAACAACAGCTGCCATTGCTCTTCCTAATCCAAATCCATAACATCCCATTACAACTGGGTTTAATTTGTTATTTTCATCTTGGTATTCTAAACCTAAAGCTTTTGAATATTTAGTTCCTAATTTGAATGTATTACCTACTTCAATTCCTTTTTCAAAAGTTAATTTATGACCACAAATTGGACAAATATCTCCTTCTTTAACTTGAGCAATATCTGCTACTTTTTCACATGTAAAGTCTTCGATATTCACATTAATCATATGTGCATCACTTTGGTTAGCTCCAACAATAAAGTTAGCCATTTTACTAACTTCTTGGTCCATAATAATTGGAATATTTAATCCAACTGGTCCAGCAAATCCTACTTTCGCATGAGTTACTTCTTCCACAACAGCAAAATCAGCTAAGTTAATTTCACTTACACCTAATAATTTACAAACTTTAGTTTCGTTTAATTCACGATCTCCTCTAACTAAGAATGCATAAGGTTTGCCATTTACATCATAGATTAATGTTTTCACAAAACTTGTAACATCTTTATTAAAGAAAGCTGCTACTTCTTCAATTGTTTTCGCATTAGGTGTTGCGACAATTTCTTTAGTTAAGTGAGCTTCACTACTTAAAATACTATTATCAACTACAGCACTAACTTCTAAGTTACTTGAGTAATCACAGTGTTCACATCCAACTACCACATCTTCACCAATTGAAGTAATAGCTTGGAATTCTTCTGATAAAGAACCACCCATTGCTCCCGTATCCGCCTTAACAATCTTATATTTTAAGTTTAAACGATCCATAATCTTTTTATATGCATCATACATTTTTTGATAAGATACATCTAATCCTGCTTCATCAATATCAAAACTATAAGCATCTTTCATAATAAATTCTCTAACACGAATTAATCCATAACGAGGTCTAGTTTCATCTCTAAACTTAGTTTGAATTTGATATAAGTTATATGGGAAATCTTTATAAGAACTTCCTTTCATCATTGCAGCCATTGTGAATAATTCTTCATGTGTTGGTCCCATTACATATCTTTTTTGGTAACGGTCTTTTAGTGCAAACATATTAGCTCCAAAAGCTTCACGACGTCCACTTTTTTCATATACTTCTTCCGGAATTAATACTGGCATTAATAATTCTTGAGCTCCAGTAACATCCATTTCTTCACGAACAATATTTTCAATTTTTTGTAATACCTTTTTACCTAAAGGCATAATCATATAAATACCAGATGAACTTTTCTTAATCATCCCTGATCTTGCAAGTAGATTTCCACTTGTACTATCTTCATCTTTTACATCTTCACGAATTGTATAAAAGAAACTATTATTTAATTTCATGTTTCATTCCTCCTAATATCCCATCTATTTTACCACAGTGATTTATTTTAATAAATATCACTACGGTCTTTTTCCATAATTTTTCGAATCATCGCATCTTTTTCCATTTTTAGCTCACTATGAATTTTTACAATTTGCATTGGCGTTCTAGCAACATCCATCACTTCTCCATCTAAATCATAAATTTCTTTGATTTCAAATTGAGTTGGTGCAATATGTGGTCCAAATACTTCAGCTTGAATAAATGATGCAAAGTTATTTCTTACTTGTAAAGTAGCTACTTTTTCTTGTTCATCATATTCTAAGACATAAGCAATATATTCTTGGGTAACCCCTGCCCCATTAATTCCATATAAGTGATCACATGCTTTAGGCATTCCATCATAGAATCCATGGGCAGTTGGTCGATTTTCACATTTAGTTAATTCTTGTTCATAATAAGCCATACGTTCTTCACTAATGCTTCCTTTTTCATAATATTCATCAATCAACATTCGATAAATCTTAATTAAGGTTGCGATATAGTAAGCACTTTTCATTCTTCCTTCAATTTTTAAACTAGCTACCCCAGCTTCAATTAATTCTGGAATATAACGAGCTCCGACTAAGTCTTTACTTGACATTGAGAATAAATCATTTTGATCATGAATTGCTTCATCACCTTTATATAAACGATATTTCCAACGACAACTTTGAGCACATCCTCCACGATTGGCATCTCTTAAAGTCATATGATTTGATAACATACATCTTCCTGAATAAGAAATACACATTGCTCCATGCACAAATACTTCTAAATCAACACTACTATTTGCACATGCTTGTTTAATATCATCTAATCCACATTCTCTTCCTAAAACAACACGGTCCATTCCTTTACTTTCCCAGTATTTTGCCGCCATCGAATTAGTTGATGAATGTTGAGTTGAAACATGTACTTCTAGTTTAGGGGCTATTTTTTTAGCTCTTTGCATAATTAAAGGTGAAGCAACAATAATCGCATCTACCCCAATTCTTTCTAATGATAATAAATATTCATCTAAACCTTCTAAGTCTTGACTATGCGGTAAGATATTCATGGTTACATGCACTTTTGAACCATGAGCATGCGCAAATTCGACTCCTTCTTGCATATCTTCCATCGTAAAGTTAGAAGCACGTGAACGTAAAGAGAAACTCTTACCACCGATATATACTGCATCAGCTCCATATAAGACACATATTTTTAAACGGGCTAAATCCCCAGCTGGTGCTAATAATTCAATTTTTCTCATACCCCTACTCCTTTACTTTACTTGTTTTTTGGTCATAGAAACCATTACTTAAGGCATCATTTTCATGAGTTAAGTAATAATTAGTCTTAACCTCACATCCATTTAATGTTGCATAATAAGCTTTTAAAGTTTCAATAACCCAATCAACATCATGGAAAATACCATCAATTTTAAAGTATTCAATTCCCGCATCCACAAAATCTTTAATTTGATCAAAGCTTTCTAAAGTATATCCACTAAAGACATGGGTTCCAAACTCATCTTCATAAATTGGCATTTTCGCATCACGATTTTCTTCGGTAATATATAAGTCTTTACAACCACTTAATTCATGATTTAAGCCAACAAATTCTTGATATGCACTTAATAACTTACGTTTACTATGCATCATTACTACTCTTCCATGAATAATAACTTCTAATTGTTTTCCTACTTGTTGTCCTATTTCCACAATTTCTTCTTTAGTAATTTCTTTTGATAAAGACACTAATTTCATTCCTTCATCTAAATAATAACGACAATCAATCGCATTACATAATAAAGTATCGGGTAAGTAAATTAATTTATCAACAATACCTAATTCATTTGCATAATATAAAACCGCTTCATCCCCAAAATAAATCCCATCAACATCAATTTCTTTTAAGAAAGAAAGTTGTTCTTTCATCAATGGTAATTGTTCATCATGATAGAATCGATTTAATAAAACAAACATTTCTAAGTTATATTTTAAACATTCTTGTTTAATTTCTTTTAATTCTTCATAGTCAAAATCTTTAACACTACGATATGAACCATGCTTAATTCCAGCCACTACAACATCAGCATGATTTTCTTTGTATAATGGTATATTACTTTTATCAAACAATGATACAACAAACTTACTCATCATTTACCTCCCTAAAGTCTCTTCTCAAAATTACCTAATACTTCTACTTCTCCATTAATAACCACAAAAGCATCAGGATCATTATCTTTTACTACTTTTTTTAATTTAACTAATTCATATTTATTCACAACTGTAACAAAAATTGTTCGTTCATCATCACTATAAGCTCCATTACCACTCCAGTATGTTGCTCCACGATGTAACTCTTTATTCACAATCTTATGTAATTGTTTATTCTTCGCAAATATCATTACACTCATATCAATATTCTGATAATGAATACGGTCTAAAACATAACTAAAGACAAATAAGTTAATTAAAGAATAAACCGCAGTTGTAAGATCAAATAATAAAGCACAAACAATATATATCATACTATTAGCAATAATAGTCATCGTTCCAATTGAGAAATTTTTAAGCTTACTTGTTAAATACATTCCTAAAACATCTAGTCCAGCTCCACTTCCTCCAGCTCTTAGTGATAAACCAATTCCAATTCCCCCAATTACTCCACCTACTACACAAGCAGCAAAATGATCTTCAATAATTGGTACTTGAGGAATGGCAATTAAAGCAAAAGCCATCGTTTGTCCTACGATATTTAATAACGTTTTCACAAAGAATTTCTTAGATATAACTTTATAAGCCATAATCAATAGCGGAACATTTAAACAAAAGTTAATTATCCCCGCAATATCAAATCCAGCTGGTACAACTAACCCCATATAATCAATTAATAAGGTTCTAATAATTTGGGCAATCCCCACTAACCCACAACTATATAAGTGTAAAGGAACTGTAAATAAGTTAACCCCAAATGCATATATAACCCCACCTAATAATGCATATAAATAATTCTTCCATTCATTTTTCATAAGTCAAGACCTCTCATTTCTTATTATAACATAATCTTAACTAAGATTTGATGCCTAATGTAAAAAAAACTATGGCTTTTATACCATAGTTCTTAAATATCAATTCAATTTATTAACGATATTACCTTCTTTTTTCTCCATAAAAATCATCTAATATCGACCTCTTACAAGCATCAAAATTCACTTAATATATTATCTAAATAAACCCATATCATTTTTAGCCCATAAGCATCGACACTTTATAACTTCCAAAATTAAAAAGTTCCGTTTTTTCAACACTCTACAGGCCAAAAAGTTCCGTTTTTTCAATGCTCTACAAGCCAAAAAGTTCCGTTTTTTCAATGCTCGACATTAATAGTCATCATTTTAAATTACTTGTGACCATAAATTTTCATGTTCTTTAGCAATTCTTTTTTGGGAAATTGTCAGATATTCTTCTACATTATCTATTCCGATATAACGTCTTGCCAACCTTTTTGCTACAACCCCAGTTGTCCCAGAACCATTAAATGGATCTAGTACAACATCACCAGGTTTTGTAGATGCTTCAATAATTCTTTCAAGTAAATACTCAGGTTTTTGGGTTGGATGTTTTCCCTGCGATTTTTCTTTTAAAGAAGTTAAACTTCCACTCCAAACATCTTTCATTTGTTTTCCACCATTTAATTCTTTCATTAATTCATAATTAAAATAATGTTTAGCGTTTTTCGAATCTTTTTTTGCCCAAATAATAGTTTCGGTGCTATGCGTAAAACATCGACAAGCCAAATTCGGGGGTGGATTTCGCTTTTCCCATGTTATATTGTTGATTATTTTAAATCCTTCTTGCTCAAGGGCCATTCCTACTGAATATATATTATGCATTGTACCAGAAATCCATATTGTTCCACTTTCCTTCAAAACTCTTTTACACATTCTAATCCAACGACGATTAAAACGATGTTTTTCCTTTGCACTAATCCCTTGATCCCACTCAGCTTTATTAACCGACACTTGTTTACCACCTGAAACCGAAATACCATTATTCGATAAGAAATATGGTGGATCAGCAAAAATACAATCCACCGTTTCTGCTTTAAGCTTAGATAACATTTTAAAAGAATCACCTAGAATTAATCTTGTATTTTCTTCTTGGTAAAAGAATTGTATTTTTCCTCTAAAACAGTCTTTTAAATCCATTTAAAATTCTCCTTTAACAGTCATAATTGGTAATTATAACTTCTTCACCAACTCTATTTTTAGCATCACTATTAATCATTCTTTTTACTTGTATTACTTCAATATTGTAATCTTTATATAATTCATTAATTAATTCCGTATTATGATTCGTTAGCATACAATATACACCTTTATCCGTTAGTTCTTTAAATAATCTAGCTAATCTTTTATGCTCATCAATTGAAAAACCTTCTTTAGTATATGATTCAAACGAATCTGGTTTTAATGGTGCATAAGGTGAATCGAAGAAAACAAAATCACCTTTTTGCGCATTTTTACATGTTTCTTCAAAATCACAATTTAGTATTTCTACATCTTTAAGATAATTAGAAATCTCAATTAAATTTTCTTTACTATAAATATTTAACGTTTTACGATTGTTGAATGGAACATTAAACAATCCCTTTGAATTCACCCGATATAATCCATTAAAACAAGTTTTATTTAAATACATAAACAGTGCACATATGGATAAACTCATATCGTTATTCAATATTTTTTCATTAAATCTACTACGCATATCTAAATAATACGTTTTTTTATCTTCTACTTCTTCATGTTCAACAGTTAAGCGATCTAAAATCGCTGCTAATGAATCAACATCATTTTTTATTTGTTTATAAGTATTAATCAGTATTGTATTTATATCTCCAATTACCGCTTTTTTTGGCATGGTTGCAAATAATACTGCTCCCCCACCAACAAACGGTTCATAATATGTATTAAACGACTTAGGTAAGCGTTTGGTTATTGCAGGAACTAATTGTCTTTTACCTCCTGCCCACTTCACAAATGGTTGCATAAAATCACCCTTCCAACTTCATTATTATATCAAAATCAGTTATTACTTTCATTCTTTTAAAAAAAATTTTATAGTTTTCGCAATTCTATACGTATAAATAATTGAAGGAGGTAACAACCAAATGAAATATGAACTACAAAAAACCACTCTTTGGAGTTTCCCTGATCGGGGCAATTGGGCAACTCACAAAGGAGATTATCGAGGTAATTGGTCACCACACATCCCAAGAAATCTAATCCTAAAATATACAAAAGAAAATGACACAGTATTAGATTGTTTTGTGGGGTCAGGTACAACTCTAATCGAATGCAAACTGCTAAATCGCAATGGTATCGGTATAGATATCAACCCCGAAGCATTAAAAATTTGTAATGAACGATTAAACTTCAAAAGCAACAATAATTCTATCCAAAGATTATTTAATACATCTGCCTCTAACTTAAATATGCTTAACGATAACTCAATCGACTTTATCTGTACGCATCCACCTTATGCTAATATCATCAAGTATAGCAACAACCTTATCGATGATATCTCATTATTATCTTATTCTGACTTTATTCTAAAATTAGAACAAGTAGCAAAAGAATTACATCGAGTCTTAAAAAACAATCACAAATGTTCTTTTATGATTGGTGATATTCGTCAACAAGGAAATGTTATTCCTTTAGGCTTTATGGCCATGCAAGCATTTACTAATAATGGCTTTACTTTAAAAGAAATAATTATTAAAGAACAGCACAATTGTAGAAGCACTCCATATTGGTCAAATAAAAACCTTAGTTTCTATCTACTTGCCCACGAATACATATTTGTATTTACAAAGTCATAAATAAAAGGAAAGCTAACTTTCCTTTTATTTAATCACTTTAGAAATTATATCATTTTCCATATCCACAATATTATAGATATGTTCCATAACATCAAACGTTTCTTCTAAATTATTTTTCGCATCATTCCATCCAATTCCATCAGTAAACCATACAAAAGTAAAGCCATCAATAGTATCTGTTTCTAAGGCTAAAGTTTTATAACTACGTGCCGTTTCATTTAATTTACTACCACTACTAGTATAAAAATTCGTTTCAATACCATAAATCATATTATTGGTCTTAATAACAAAATCAAACCTTTTAGTTGTTTTACCATCATTTGAAATGGCCGATAAATCCACATCCCATTTATCACTTATTTGATAAGTAGTCATTTCTTTAAAATAATCAACATCACGAACAAAACCTGCTTTTTGTATGTAACTTTCAACTAAATCTTCCATCAAATGCCCACCTCGATTTTTACGTCCATTTGAATCAAGTCCCGTTTCAATTCCAGTTACATAATCAACTAAATTATTTATTAAATGATTTTCAAGCAGATCAAACAATCCTGTTTTCTCCATAAAATAAGCATACTGTTCTATATCCTCATCTGTGTTTGAGTAATTCTTTTTAATTTTAAACTCATATAAAACACTACCATTCTCATCTTGACAATAAATTTCATTTTCTCTTTTAGCTAATAAAATCGGTAATGCTTTTATGGTTTCGGGATAACGTTTTATTAACACCTTAAAATCTTCTTTAATATCCTTACTTCCTAAGATTGAATTTAAAATATTTAATTCAATCTTAATTGAATCAACATTAGTATATACTTTTTTAAAATTAACATAGTAATCATAACTTGCAATACTTCTTCTAAAACCTTTTATCCAATTATTAAAATCTCTCTTCATAAGTCCTCCACAAATATAACCATTTAAAAAATCCATCGTTATAAATATCAGTTTCTATTTAATTCCATTATACAAAAAGAAATAAAATATTCAACATCAATTCAAATCTAACCATTAATTTCTACATGTTAGTCTTTAAGTTTATTCACTATAATTGAATTTATCTTTAAAATGAATTCGAGTTTATCAGGTTATTGAAAAAAAACATTAAGCATTATCGACAAATGCGCGTACTTACCCAAGAACGATTAGCCGCTTTATCTAAAATCAGTCTTAGTTGCCTTTCAAAAATCGAAGCAACTGGTTGCATCAAAAGTATATCCATGTCCATTCTAAATCAAATAGCAAATACACCAGATATCAATATTAATAACTTTTTAAAGGAGGTAGAATAATATGAAAAAACC
>CAZQJH010000013.1:0-20199 GCA_964593515.1 uncultured Erysipelotrichaceae bacterium | reverse complement strand
CCCAACTGAGCTAAACCTCCATCTTACTTAAGGATCTTTGCACTGATTAGTGCCTTAATATATTACTACAAGCAATTAGCTTTGTCAATATATTTTTTTATTTTTTTTATTTCTTGTTTCAAGAAACACCTTGATTTCAAGAACGATTACTAGTATATAACATACCTTACTAAATTGCAAGTCTTTTTTTACTTTTTTCCAAAAAAAGGACCAATTATCCTAATTGGCCCTTATTGCAATTAAAATTAGTTTTTACCTAATAATGCAAACATGTTTTTCTTGTAAACTTCTACCCCTGGTTGATCAAATGGGTTAATATCTAATAAGTAACATGTCATTGCACATGCTCTAAAGAAGAAGTATACCATGTAACCGAAGCTTTCTTCTTTCATATCTGGAATAGTAATTAATAAGTTAGGTACATTACCAGTTACTTCATGAGCTTGTAATGTTCCTTGCATAGCCATTTTATTTACCCAGTCAATTGATTTACCACTTAAGTAATTCATTCCATCAGCATTGTCATCATCATTAGGGAATGTTAAATCTAAAGTAGGGTTTTCCACTAATAATAAAGTTTCATATAAAACTTTTTTACCATCTTGAACAAATTGTCCTAATGAGTGTAAATCAGTTGAGAAGTTAGCTGAAGTTGGTAAGTTACCTTTACCTTCTTTACCTTCACTTTCACCGAATAATTGTTTCCACCATTCAGCAATCATTGCTAAGTTAGGTTCGTAAGATACTAACATTTCCACATCTTTACCTTGGTTTTCTAAAATACGACGAGCTACTGCATATGCATAAGCTGTATTAGTTTCTAAGTTTGGATCAGCAAAGTCATTATATGCTTTTTTAAGTCCAACCATAATCGCATCAACATCAATTCCAGCTACTGCAATTGGTAATAATCCTACTGGAGTAATAACTGAGAATCTTCCTCCAATATCATCAGGAATTACAAATGTTTCATATCCTTCTTTAGTAGCGATAGCTTTTAAAGTTCCACGAGCTTTATCAGTAGTTGCTACAATACGTTTACTAGCTTCTTCTTTACCATATTTTTCTTCCATAAATTGTTTTAATAAACGGAATGCTAAAGCTGTTTCAGTTGTAGTTCCTGATTTAGAAATTACATTCACACAAACTTCTTTATCTTTAATATAGTTCATTACTTGCGCAATATATGTTGAAGAGAATGTATTTCCTAAGAAAATTACTTCAACTTTGTCATTTGCATATAATCCACGCATCATTTCGATAGCTGCGCGTGCTCCTAAATAAGAACCACCAATACCACAAACAACGAATACTTCACATTTTTCACGAATATCACTTGCTACTTGTTTTAAACGAGTAAATTCTTCTTGATCAAAGTTGTTTGGCCATTCTACCCAACCAACAAAATCATTACCTTTTCCAGTTTTATTTAATAATTGTTCATGAGCGACATTAACTTGTTCTTGATAACTTTTAATATCTTCTTTTAAAAACGCATGCGTTGTATCAAATTTAATCATTTCATTATCTCCTTACTTGCTTCTTCTATCCAGTGATCTAAATGCGCTTGTAAACTAGCAAAACCAATTGTTGATGATGGCATTTGTGAATGAAAATGTTTTTTACGCATCATTCGAGCCTTATTAGCTTTAACCGCTTTCAATGATAGTTTATAGTGAAAATCATTTTCGCCAGTATCAAGAATTTTAACCTTAACCTTTTCATTAATTTTAACAAATGTATGAACATCTTTCACAAAATAATCACTTATTTCCGAAATATGAATCAAACCATTATGTTTAGAATCAATATAAACAAAAGCTCCATAAGGTTTAATACCAGTAATGATACCTTCAACTATATCTCCCACATTATAACGCATCTTATCACCTCACATACTTTTCTATTATAGCACAATTATCTAACAATTTATTAAATTTTTTAAAGATTATATAAGAAATAGTTGATTTTATGTTATAATATAAAAGCAGTAGTAACTTTATAAATGAGGTGATATTATGGATTCGTTATTTCCATTAGTAACTGCCCTATTATCTAACGGAATTGCCCAAATCTTAAAACCTTTCTTTAACTATATACGTTATAAACGTTTTGATATTCATCAAGCATTATCTAGTGGTGGATTTCCTAGTTCACATACATCTACAGTTGTGGCTTTAAGTATTTCGATTGGTTTTTTAGAAGGGTTTAATTCAACTATTTTCTCTGCTTGTGCTATTTTTGCATTTATTGTTATATATGATGCATTTAATGTACGTTATTATGCTGGAAAAAACATCCAATTAACCCAACAACTTATTAGTGATTTAGATGATGAAGGAATAACTTTTGATAATCCAATCTATAAAGAACGTTTCAAAACTGTTTTAGGT
Organism: uncultured Erysipelotrichaceae bacterium; assembly: GCA_964593515.1. GTDB lineage: Bacteria > Bacillota_I > Bacilli_A > Erysipelotrichales > Erysipelotrichaceae > JAXJYR01. The sequence goes on along the minus strand of CAZQJH010000013.1, from coordinate 17,806 downwards.
CACAAATTTGTTGAGGTAGTTGGTGGTTTTATAGTTGGTATCATAACTTCGTTAGTATGTTATTACATTTACTTCACAATCTTTAAATAGAAAGAAGGAATTTAAATGGATAAAGTAAGTAAAATTAAAGAAGTAATTGATAAAATTCGCCCTTACATCCAACGTGATGGAGGAGATTTAGAATTCGTTGACTTTGTTGATGGTGTTGTATATGTTCGTTTTTTAGGTGCTTGTGTTGATTGCATGGCCATTGGTGACACTTTAAAAGACGGAGTAGAAGCAATTATCTTAGATGAAGTTGAAGGGGTAACTTCCGTAGAATTAGCTATGTAAAAAAATAAGTCCTAAGCATTTTAGCTTAGGACTTATTTTTTAATATCCACTATCTTCAGCAAATAAGAAGACATGAATTCGATCATCACGACAATAATCTATTTTCACATAATCACAACAAATACGTTCTTTACTCAAACAATTAGCACAATCACCACATATTGCACAAGGAGTATTACGATTTAAGCGAATTGCATTCGTTGGTGCACTAATATGTTTAATTCGACTAATAGCTTCTTTTTCATCTTCTACTAATTTATTAATTCCAGCAATTACAAAAACATTTTTAGGTCCAAAAATCATTGCTGCTACACGATTACCATTACCATCAACATTAATTAATTCGCCATTCATCGTAATTGCATTACTACTACATAAGAAATAATCTGCATTAAAAGCTTTACGCATAATACGTTCTTTATCTTGCGGACTATGTGGTTGATTATGACTTTCATAATCAACCTTTTTAGCTTGTAATCGTTCAATCAAACCACTATCAACTAATGTTTTTGATCCACCATCACTAATAACACTTCCATCTTCAATTAAACCTTCAATAGCATCCACAACTTCAGCTAAAGTATCAAAACATGATACTTTCATCCCATTTCGTTCTAAAGCTTTTTTTGCTCGTTGCATTCTAAAATTAGCTTGTTTTAATTTATTTGCATCCATTTAAATATTCCTTTCTAAGTTCATCATAATGCTTAGCATTATCATAAATCTTTTGTAATTGTTGTTCATTTACTTTTTTAATCACTTTAGCCGGTGATCCAACTACTACACTATAATCAGGAATAATACTATTTTCTAATACCAAAGCATTAGCCCCAATAATACATCCTTCACCAATATGTGCTCCATTTAAAATAGTCGCACGCATTCCAATCAAACAATTATCACTAATATTAGCCCCGTGAATAATAGCACCATGACCTACACTAACATTTTTACCAATATAAACCGGATATTTATGATCACCATGGATTATACATCCATCCTGAATATTACTTCCATCATCAACCTTAATTGAAGTAGTATCCCCTCGTAAAACACTTTTAAAATAAACACTTACTCGATCACCTAAATTAACCCTACCAATTAAAGCAGCATCTTCACTAATAAAGCAATCATTACCGACAATTACTTCTTGATCTTTAAATTTATATAACATCTTCAACCTCTTAACAACAACGCATTCCACAACAACACCAATAAATCATTAAACAACGACAACATTGGCTAGCCATTGATGAACCGTAAATATCACGACTTTGATGATAAGTTGTTCTACTTTGGGTTAATAAACTATATAATTGACGATAATTACTATTAGTTGGATCTAATTGACAAGCTCGCTCAATTGCTTCAATTGCTTGTAGGCGATTATCTAAACGTAAATTAACAATACAGTATAAATAATACCATTGCGCATCACGATTAATCATTTGATTTAAAGCTTGATAAGCTCCTTGATAATTACCTTGATTAATTAAATTAACGACATTAGCATAAATACTATCAAATTGTTGTTCTTGACGATAACCTTGATTAAATCCACCAAAGTTAGCAAAACCACTAAAATCACTATATCCTTGTTGATAGTTATAACCTTGATTAGAACTATAACCACCACGATATTTATGGGGATTTTTACGCATATCCATAATTGTATCATATGCATTTTGTACTTCTTTAAATTTTTCTGCTGCCCCTTCTTCTTTATTAACATCAGGATGATATTGTTTTGCTAATTTACGATAAGCCTTTTTAACATCATCATCACTAGCATCACTACTGACACCTAATATTTTATAAGGATCCATCTTTATCACCTAACCTCTTCTCTTTAATTTGCATAAATTTTACCCAAACTCCTCCATATAAGATATTTCTTAATAATTCATTATTTTCCACGATTGGTAAAAATTCATATGCTTCACTACTTATCGCAATCATTGCTTCCAACATATCATTCACTTTATCATCAAATCCTTCTTTTTGATATTCATCAAATAAAGGATTAAAACGATTAAGTTTCTTATCTTCTAAAACATCATCATAAGCATCTAATAAGTAGATAAATCTTCCTAAATAATTAGCTAATACTTTTAAATAACGACTATATTCATCATCTTTATAAACCATTATAGCTTCCATCATTTTACCACTACATTTCAATAATTCATCAATATTTCCATCATAATGTTTTTCAATTTCATTACCTTCATCAAGAGCTTGACGAATAGCTACTACTTTATGTGGATATAATTTTTCTACTTTATTAAATGCTTTCTGAAGTAAATACATATAAGCTTTGGAACTTTTTTTCTTTTCATCTTCCCAATCATCAACACATTTATAATATGTTAGAACAATTGTCATATCACAAGCATAATCAATCATTTCATTACTAGCAACATAATGTTGCTTACAAGGATGGATTAAACATCGCTTTTTACTAATTTTTGTTTCACATTCATATAAAGAAGTTAATAATAAAGCCACAAAGCATAAATCATTATTTAAACTTAATCGACTAAGATTACCATAACGTTTCTTTAAGCTATCGCATAATCCACAATAAAAGCCTTGATAATAATGCTTTTGTTCTTCACTTAATTTCTCTTGATTAACATTTACATAACCAAACATGTTCCACCAACTTTCGAAAAATGGATAGGGTTATACCCTATCCATTAATTTTAACAAGATATTCACCATTTTCAATACTTAGGCTAATTTTTCCATCTTTTCCCACATTTCCTTCAATTATCTTACGTGCTAATAATGTTTCAATATTACGTTGAATATATCGTTTCATTGGTCGAGCTCCATAAACTGGGTCAGCACCTTGTTCCACAATCTTATCATAAACTTGATCATCGATTGCTAATTCAATATCCTTGTTTTGTAATCTAATTTGTAATTCATGCATAAATTTATGAGCGATTTGACGTAAGATATTTTCATCTAAAGCATTAAAGACAATTATTTCATCAATACGGTTAATAAATTCTGGTTTAAAGTGTCGTTTAACTTCACCCATATATTTATTATAAGCATCATCTTCATAAGCATATTGACTTCCTAAATTACTTGTTAGAATGATAATTGTGTTTTTAAAGTCAACTGTTACTCCTTTAGAATCAGTAATTCGTCCATCATCTAAGATTTGTAATAAAACATTAAAAACATCAGGATGAGCTTTTTCAACTTCATCGAATAAAACAATTGAGTATGGATTACGTCTCACTGCTTCACTTAATTGTCCACCTTCTTCATATCCAACATATCCTGGAGGCGCTCCAATTAATCTAGCCACAGAATGTTTTTCCATATATTCACTCATGTCGATACGAACAATATGACGTTCACTATCGAATAATTGTTCAGCTAAAGCTTTAGCTACTTCCGTTTTACCTACCCCAGTTGGTCCTAAGAATAAGAATGAACCAATTGGACGATTTTCATCTTGAATTTGAGCTTTACTACGTAAGATTGCATCACTAACCAAACTTAATGCTTGATCTTGACCCATAACTCTTTTTTGTAATTCATCTTGTAAATGTAAGATTTTAGCTCGTTCACTTTCAACTAATTTACTTACTTCAACTCCACTCCATTTTGAAACAATTTTCGCAATCAATTCTTCATTAACGGTTTCTTGAATTAAAGCATCTTCTTTTTCTTTTTCACTAGCTAAAGCTACTAATTTTTCTAAACGAGGAATTTCACCATATTGTAACTTAGCCGCATCTTCATAACGAGCTTCGTTTTGAGCTTGTTCTAAAGCTAATCGAGCTTTTTCTAATTCAACTTTAGCATTTTTACTAGCTTCTAAATCTTTCTTTTCATCTTCCCATTTAGTATATAAAACATCTTTTTTAGCTTGAAGTTGTTTTAATTCTTCACGAATATCATTTAAACGTTGAACTGATTTTTTATCTTCTTCTTTCTTTAAAGCTGTTTCTTCAATTTGTAATTGCATCATTTTACGTTGTAATTCATCTAATTCTTGAGGCATTGATTCCATTTCAACTCTTAAATTAGCACAAGCTTCATCTACTAAGTCAATCGCTTTATCTGGTAAGAATCGATCTGTAATATAACGATTAGATAAAGTAGATGCTGCAATTAAAGCTTCATCTAAAATTTTAACTCCATGATAACTTTCAAAACGATCTTTCAATCCTCTTAAAATAGCAATTGTATCTTCAATTGTTGGTTCATTAACTTGAACTCGTTGGAAACGTCTTTCTAAGGCTGCATCTTTTTCAATATATTGACGATATTCTCTAAAAGTAGTAGCACCAATACAACGTAATTCACCACGTGCTAACATTGGTTTAAGCATATTACCAGCATCCATACTACCTTCAGTTTTACCAGCTCCTACTAAGTTATGAATTTCATCAATAAATAAAATAATATTACCATCAGCTTGTTTAACTTCATCTAAAATAGCTTTTAAACGTTCTTCAAATTCTCCACGATATTTAGCACCCGCAATTAATGAACCTAAATCTAATTCCATTAATTTTTTATCTTTTAATGATTCAGGTACATCACCTTTCATAATACGCCAAGCAATACCTTCAACTACTGCAGTTTTACCTACTCCAGGTTCCCCAATTAAAACCGGATTATTTTTAGTTTTACGTGATAAAATTTGCATAACTCGTCTAATTTCATCATCACGTCCAATAACGGGATCAATCTTTCCACTTTTAACTTCCTCAACTAAATCACGAGCATATTTACTTAAAGCTTCAATATTTGTTTCAGCATTAGGACTTTCCATACTTCTTCCTCCCCGACGTAATAATTCTTCGTCTTTAACTTGTTTTTCTTTTAAATTAAATTTCTTTACTAATTGTTTAGCTACATAAGCATTTGAAAACATCAAAGCAATCCAAACACTAGCAACCCCTACATAAGTTTCATTAACTTCATTTGACCATTCTATCGCCTTATTAAAGGCTTTATTCACTTCATTTGATACATGTACATCATTTACTTGATCACAAGTTGCCATACTTGATAACTGTTCATCTACAATCGTTAAGGCAGCTTGTTTATCAATGTTTAAACGTTTAAACAAACCATCTAAAACATCGTCTTCATAAATAACTTTTAATAAATGGGCGGTGTCTAAAGTCGAATGTCGTAAATTTTTAGCTAACTCAACAGCTTGCATCAATAAATTTTGTAATCTTTCACTATACTCTTTTCTTTCCATAATGCTACCTCCTTTAGCACTCTTTAACCCCAAGTGCTAATTATATTATACACCTATTTTTAGCACTGTCAACACATGAGTGCTAATTTTTTATCAAAAAAAATGTGATATTAGGTTTTATTACGAACCCTTTCAATCACATATAAATATGGCGAAGTTGGTGCACTACACATTTTTACTAACATCACTTGAAAATAATGTGGATCTAACTTATTAACCATTTCATCAACCATCATTGCTTCTTTTCTTCCTTCTTCATGACCAACATATAAAACTAATATTAAAGTACCTTTCTTATTTAAGTAGTGTAAAGCTTTTTTAATGGCTATTTCACTACTTTCTTTTAAAGTTGTAATCTGATGATCACCTTTTGGATAATAACCCAAATTAAAAATCCCTAAATCATAATTAGTAACATACTTATCAAAATCCGCATGTGAATCACATATTAAATGTTGTTGGTTAAAAGTCAATAATGAACTAACTTCATCAATTGATGCTTGTTGAATATCAAAACCATAAATAGTTTCAATACTATTTAATTTAGACATATATAGAAAATCATTACCACTACCTAATGTAAAATCAATTGCTACTTTAGGTTTTAAATCACTCATTAACATATGAGCTATATTTGTTATTTTTTGCATAATACCACCTTATTTACATTTCTTAAAAAATAGAGTATCATAAACACAAAGGAGAATTATTATGAAATTACCAACTTATATCATTGATATTTTAAATATTCTCACAACTAACCACCATCAAGCTTATTTAGTTGGTGGCTGTGTTCGTGATAGTTTTCTACAACTTTCAATCCATGATTATGATATCACAACCTCTTGTTTACCTCAAGATATGGTTACATTATTTAAACAACATAATTATGAGATTAAACAAGAAGGAATTAAACATGGTTCAATTAAAGTTATTAAGGATCAACATGAAGTTGAAATTACTACCTTCCGTAAAGAATATAACTATCAAAATCATCGTCATCCTGGATATATTGAATTTTGTAATGATTTAGTTAGTGACTTAGCTCGTCGTGATTTCACGATGAATGCTATCGCTTATCATCCTGATCATGGTTATATTGATCCTTTTAAGGGAATTGATGATATTAACTTAAAAACCATTAGATCTATTAATGAACCTAATCAATCATTTCAAGATGATGCTTTAAGAATCTTACGGGCAATTCGTTTTAGTACGACCTTAAAGTTTAATATTGAAGCTAATACTAAAGCTGCTATTATCAATAATGCTTCCTTAGTTCAATTTTTATCGAAAGATCGTCTTCGTGAAGAATTCTGTCGTATCTTAATGGGTAATCAAGATTTCACCTTACATATGCTTAAAGAATATGGGCTTTTAACTTATTTAATTCCATCGTTAATTCCAACCATTAACTTTCCCCAGTTTTCGCCATGGCATATTTATGATGTCTTTACGCATACTGATATTGCTTTAAATCATACTAAAGGTTATCCATTAATCTTAAAATTAGTAATTGTTTATCATGATATTGGAAAACCTAATGCTTATTATTTAGATGAACAAAGTTTTGCCCATTTCCATAAACATCCAATATATTCAGCTAAACAAGCCAAACAAGCTTTAATGGATTTAAACTTTGATAAAAATACTATCCAAGAAGTTGTTACTTTTATTGAAGATCATGATTATCGTATGGAGGCTACTCCTCAAGCTTTACGAAAGTTATTAGTTAAATATAATTATAATTATCAAAAAGTATCACAATTATTAGATATTCAAATTGCTGATAATTACGCTAAGAACTTACAATTAGCCCTAAATGAAATTCGTAAATGTATGCGACTTAAAAATATTTTAATAACTTTACAACAACAAGAAACACCCTTAACTTTAAAAGATTTATGTATTAATGGTCATGACTTAGTCGAATTAGGTTATCAAGGTAAAGATATTGCCCAAATCTTAAATCTAGTTCATCAATATGTCTTAGAAGAACCTTCAAGAAATCAAAAGGATATTATTCTAAATTACATAAACAAGCAACAATCATAAAAAATACCCTCATTACCAACTAGTAATGAGGGTTTTTACTATTTATTAACTATTTTATATAATAATGTAAACATTTTAGCACATTCAGCTCGTGTAGCTTGGTTTTTAGGATTTAAATATAATTTACCATCTTTAGTTGATCCACTAATAATCTTATTTTCAACACACCATGCTACCGCACTTTTAGCATATTCATCCACATTTTTATAATCATTAAAGCTAGTTAAGGATTGTTTACTATCCGTTTTAATTCCTTTAAACTTAGCATAATTACGTAACATAATAGCTAAATCTTGACGTGTAATATTATCATCTGGTCCAAATTTACCATTAGTATATCCACTAACGACTTTTTTATCACTAGCCCAAATAATACCATTTGTATACCATAATTTATCTTTTACATCACTAAATTTATTGCTATATTTTACTGTCGGACTACCACTCATTCGATAAAGTACTGTTGCTACCATTCCACGTGAAATACTTTTATCTGGTTTAAATGTATTAACATTTCCATCACCACTCATAAATCCTAAATCAGTTATTTCTTGAACAACTTGACTATACCATGCATTATTATCAACATCGATATAAGGATTTTTTAATTTATAACGTACTTGATAACTAGTTGCGTTACTATCATGAGTTTTTTGCCAATTAGTTTCTTTAGTATAACGATATACCTTTTTCACAATTTTATTTTGGTATGTTCGCATACAGTACCAATATTTACAACGATTACCATGACTTCCATAAGCACCATCACAAGTAGTATTACTATTGCAGTATACGCTACCTCCATTTGATTTCCAAGTTAGTGTATGATACTTAATCGAAGCATTTTCAGAATCATTGAAAGTTCCACTAACATTTACCAAACTATCATCAACTTGATCATAATGAACATAATTACCAACTTGTGAATGATTACAATCAACACCAGCATTAGGTCCACAGAAATGGAAATAATAAGCATCAACTAAACTACGCGTATTAGAAGTTCCTAAATCATTAATTGATTGATATGGAGCACCATCATTGATATATTCATCACGAATAAATTCACCTTTAGTATAACCAGCTACAGGATCATATGAATCTTTGACATATTTATCTTTATATTCAATATAATAATCATTACTATTAATACCTTGTGGTAAAGAATCACAGTAGTAATAACCATCATCTTTTAATACCGGTTTACTTGTTAAATTTAAAATCATGTGTGGACTATCAGTATAATAATTTCCAATATTACCATGAGCACGTATATAACAAACATATTTTCCGGCTGGTAAAGTTACTTTATAACTAGTTGTAGTTAATCCTTTCTTTTCATGATATGTTTTATTATCTTTTAAAATATAAACATCATAACTCACCGCATTAAGACATTTATTCCAACTAAAAGTAACTGGTTCATTGGCATTAGTAGCTTTTAATGAAACTTTCGGTGTTGATGGTTTAGCACTATCCCCATAAACCATTATTGTTGAAGAACAAATCAAACTATTTTCACCATTTTGTGAACCAATTGGTGTTGCCCATACTTGAAAAATATATTTACCTTCTTTTGTTGCCTTATGAGAATAACTTGTTTGTAAATCCATACGTTTATTTACACTATTAACCCCATCAGGTTCCACAATTGATAACCAATAATGTGAAATATTAGATTGTGGTGAACTAGCTTTCCAACTAGCACTAATTGTTTCACCAACTAAATATGTATCTTTAGCAAAAGTAATTTCCGGATTAACCATTGATACACTTGAACCAGCTCCTGGTAAATATACATAACCATAAAAATCTGGATTACGTGAACTAATTGAATTTACATTACAACTTGAAATAATTGTATATCCATGGGCACTATTACTAGCATGTGCACCACCTTCAGAAATATATGCGGTATTACCAACTATTTTTTCTAAGATAGCAACATGATTTCCCCAACAAATAATAGCTGGTGCTTTAGGTGTAGATCCCCTTGAAGTCCCAAACACACTCGCTCCATTATTATACCAGTTTACCCCACTTCGAATTACATTACCTATTCCTGTTAACTGATTAGCACGAGCACTGGCAAACCAAGCACATCCTACATCAGTATAGGCATATTGTCCATAACTATAAGTTTGAAAAGTAGTATATGGATGAGCATTAACATCAATATAAATTCCACCTAAACCATTGTTTAGAATCCCTGCTGAACATGTGGCGTTAATACTTATAAACATTGTACAAAACATAACCATACACATCCATATTTTAATGATTTTTTTCATTTTTTATCACCCCTTATTTTTATTGTAACACAAAACAATAAAAACCATTATAAAAAACAATTATTTTTATTTAACTTTAACCCCATTAATAAATACAGTTTCAACATTACTTAATGAATCTAATACATCTCCATCAACAATTACTAAGTCTGCATCTTTACCTACTTCAATACTACCAATACGTTCATCTAAACCTAAGATTTTAGCGGGATTAATCGTAATTGCTTTTAAAGCTGATAAATGATTTAAACCTTCTTTATGGGCTAAACCAGCACACATTGGTAAATACATTTGCGGAATAACTGGTGAATCAGTTGTTAAGGCAAATAATACTCCAGCTTCATCAAAAGCTTTAGGGGTTTTAAATGATTTACTCTTTAATTCATATTTAGATTTATGACCTAAAGATGGTCCAATAATAGCTGGGAAGCCACTTGCTTTAATTTGTGGTAAAATAACTTGCCCATCAGTACAGTGATCTAATGAAATATTAATATCAAACTCTTTCGCAATACGAATCGCAGTTAAGATATCATCACTACGATGAGCATGACATTTCATTACTAATTCTTTTTTCAATACTGGAATCATCGCTTCTAATTTCATATCAAAAGCAGGCATTTTACTAGCATCACCATTAGCTGCTTCTTTTTTAGCCATATATTCTTTAGTTTTAAATAACGTTTCACGCATTAAAGCTGCAATATTCATTCTTGATACAATATGTGAATCATGATATACCCTTTTAGGATTTTCCCCAAAAGCTGATTTCATCGCTACTGGATTTTTAATACTCATTTCATCAACACTAGTACCATATGTTTTCATCGCGAAGAAAGTACCACCTAAAACATTAGCACTACCTGGACCAGTTGCTACACAAGTAACTCCAGCTTCACGTGCTTCTTTTAACGTTTCATCTAATGGATAACATCCATCAATTCCGCGTACATGTGGAGTAAGAGGATGAGACATTTCATTAACATCATCACCTTCACCACGAATACTACTTTCTTCCATTCCTAAATGACAATGCGCTTCAACAAATCCAGGATAAACATTTTTACCACTAGCATCAATTACTTCTTCATTATCATTAGCTTCTAATTTACCAACTTCCACAAATTTTCCATCTTCAATTCGAATATCCATAATGCCACATTCGTCATTATGCATTGTATAAACATATCCATTTTTAATTAACATCTTTCTTTCTCCTTCCAAAAAAAAGCTTATAACTAAGCTTTTTTCATATATTCAACAATTTTATCTCCCATGGCACTACAAGATAATTTAGTTTTACCTTCTTCCATAATATCACCACAACGATATCCATCCGCTAAGACATCATTAACACATTGTTCAATAAAAGCTGCTTCTTCATCCATATCAAAAGCATATTTAAGCATCATTGAAGCAGCTAAAATAGTTCCTATTGGATTCGCAATATTTTGTCCAGCAATATCAGGAGCACTTCCATGAATTGGTTCATACATACCACGTGTTCCTTCACCTAAGGAAGCACTTGGAATTAAACCAATACTTCCCGTAATCATACTAGCTTCATCACTTAAAATATCACCAAACATATTTTCAGTTACAATAACATCAAATTGTGCTGGATTTTTCACAATTTGCATAGCTGTATTATCAACTAACATATCACTAAGTTCTACATCAGGATATTCTTTACCAACTTCATGAACTACTTTACGCCATAAACGAGAACTATCTAATACATTAGCTTTATCCACCGAAATAACTTTAGAATGACGTTTACGTGCAATTTGAAAAGCACTATGAGCAATTCTTCTAATTTCTGATTCAGCATAATACATTGAATCTTCAGCTACTAATTCACCATTTTTTTCATAAGTTTTCTTTTCCCCAAAATAAACTCCACTAATTAACTCTCTAACAACCATGAAGTCAATTCCTTTAGCTACAATATCTTCACGAAGTGGTGAAGCACTAGCTAATTGAGGAAAGATTTTAGCTGGTCTTAAGTTTGCATATAATCCTAATTCTTTACGAATTGATAATAATGCTTTTTCAGGACGAATACTAGGATCACAATTATCCCATTTAGGTCCACCAACTGCTCCTAATAAAACTGAATCACTATCTAAACATGCTTGTAATGATTCTTGTGGTAAACTAGTACCATATTTATCAATCGCACATCCTCCAGCTAATACATGAGTATAATTAAATTTATGATTATATTTTTCACCAATACAATCTAATACTTTTAAGGCTTCATTTACAATTTCTGGTCCAATTCCATCCCCAGCAACTACCGCAATATTCTTTTCCATTATTTCTTTCCCTCCTTAATTGAATTCAATAAACCATTATTTTTCATAATATTTTGAATAAATGGTGGGAAAGGTTGAGCTTGATAAGATTCATTTTTAGTTTTATTGTAGATAATCCCGGTATCAAAATCAATTTCCACTTCATCATTAGCATCAATACGATCACTTGCTTCTTCACATTCTAAGATAGCTAAACCAATATTAATCGCATTACGATAGAAGATACGAGCAAAGCTTTTCGCAATAACACAAGAAATACCACTAGCTTTAATAGCAATCGGGGCATGTTCACGTGATGAACCACATCCAAAGTTATAACCAGCAACCATAATATCATTAGGTTTAACTCTTGATGCAAATTCATCATCAATATCAATCATACATTTACTAGCTAATTCTTTAGGATCACTAGTATTTAAATAACGTGCAGGAATAATTACATCCGTATCCACATTATCATTATATTTATGCACAAATCCAACTGTTTTCATTTTATTCTTCCTCCCAAGCACTAATCACACCACTAATAGCACTAGCTGCGGCACTAGCTGGTGAAGCTAAATATACTTCTGATTCCACATGTCCCATACGTCCAACAAAGTTACGATTAGTTGTTGCCATACAGCGTTCACCTTCAGCTAAAATACCCATATATCCTCCTAAACAAGGACCACATGTTGGTGTCGAAACCACACATCCTGCATCAATAAAGATTTCCATCCAACCTTTAGTAATACATTCTTTATAAATTGCTTGTGTAGCAGGAATAATAATACAACGTACATGATCAGCTACTTTTTTACCTTTTAATACTTTAGCTGCTATTTCCATATCACTACTTCTTCCATTAGTACAAGATCCAATTACAACTTGATCAATTTTAATTGGTTCTTTAATTTCACTAATTTTCTTTGTATTTTCTGGTAAGTGGGGGAAAGCCACTGTTGGTTCAATACGACTTAAGTCAATATTAAAGACATTGGCATATTGTGCATCTTTATCTGGAGCATATGTATTATAAGGACGATCTAAACGTTCATCCACATAAGCTTTCGTAATTTCATCAAATTCGAAAATTCCATTTTTAGCTCCCGCTTCAATAGCCATATTAGCCATTGTTAGACGATCATCAATTGATAAGCTACTTAAACCAATTCCCCCAAATTCCATTGATTTATATAAAGCTCCATCAACTCCAATCATTCCAATAATATGTAAGATAACATCTTTACCACTTACATTTGGTTTTAATTTACCACGTAAATTAAATCTAATTGCTTCAGGAATTTTAAACCATGCTTCTCCTGTAGCCATTCCAGCTGCCATATCAGTACTTCCAACTCCAGTTGAAAAAGCATTTAAAGCTCCATAAGTACATGTATGTGAATCAGCCCCAATAATTACTTCACCTGGTCCTACAATCCCTTGTTCCGGTAATAAAGCATGTTCAACCCCCATTTTTCCTACATCATAAAAATGTTTAATATTTTTAGCATAAGCAAATTGACGACATGTCTTACATTGTTGTGCTGCTTTAATATCTTTATTAGGAGCAAAATGATCCATTACCATTGAAACCTTTTCTTTATCAAATACTTCATCAAAACCATATTTTTCAAATTCTTTAATAGCTACAGGTGTTGTAATATCATTACCTAAAACCATATCTAATTTCACATTAATTAATTGTCCAGCTTTTACTTCTTCAACTCCAGCATGTGCAGCTAGAATCTTTTGTGTCATTGTCATTCCCATTATCTTAATCCTCCTGTAAAGCTTGTTGTTTTTGCATTACGGCACGGTTAATACTTGCAAATAATGCTTTAACACTTGATGCAATAATATCTTCATGGATTCCTACACCCCATTGAATCATATTACGACAATCAATAATCTTAATATAAGAAACAGCTTTTGATGTTGAACCTTTATCTAAAGCATGTTCTTGGTAATCTTGAATATCAAAAGTTAAATCTAAATTATCACGTAAAGCATTTGCTACGGCATCTAAACGCCCATTACCTACTCCCGTAATAAATTTGGTTATACCATTATGCGTAATATTTAAGGTACAAGTTAAAGTATCTTTTTCTCTTACAAAGTGATAATCATTCATCACATATGGTACATTAACATTCATATATTCTTTTTCAAATAAGTCTTTAACTTCATTTGGTAATAATTCTTTATGTTGTTCATCAGATACATTTTTCATAAAGTATCCAACTTCTTCTTTCATTTCTTTTGGTAATTGGTAACCATAATATTCTTCTAACATATAACCAATTCCACCTTTACCAGATTGTGAATTAATACGAATAACATCAGTTTCATATACTCGACCAACATCTTTTGGATCTAATGGTAAGTAAGGTACTGTCCAGTATTGTTCATGATTATCTTCACGATAGTGCATACCTTTCGCAATCGCATCTTGATGTGAACCACTAAAGGCGGCAAAGACTAATTGACCAGCATAAGGTTGACGCATACCAACTTTCATTCGTGTACATCTTTCATATACTTCAACAATTTCACGCATATTACTAAAATCTAATTGTGGATCAACTCCATGCGTATACATATTCATAGCTAAAGTAATAATATCAACGTTTCCGGTACGTTCACCATTACCGAATAATGTTCCTTCAATACGATCAGCACCAGCTAATAATCCTAACTCACTATCAGCTACCCCACAACCACGATCATTATGTGGATGAAGTGAAACAATAACATTATCACGATACTTCATATTTTTACACATATATTCAATTTGTGAAGCATAAACATGTGGTAAACTCATTTCAACGGTAACTGGTAAATTAATAATAACTTTACGCTCACTAGTTGGTTGCCATACATCTAATACTGCATTCACAACATCTAATGCATATTCAACTTCAGTCCCCGTAAAACTTTCTGGTGAATATTCAAAACGATAATTACCACCATCTTCTTTAGTTAATTTATCTAATAACTTAGCTCCTTCAACCGCAATTTGTAAGATTTCTTCTTTACTCTTTTTAAATACTTGTTGGCGTTGCGCAAAACTTGTGGAATTATATAAGTGAATAACGGCATTTTTAGCTCCTTTAACCGCTTCAAAAGTTTTACGAATGATATGTTCCCTAGCTTGAGTTAAAACTTGAATCGTTACATCATCAGGAATACGATTTTCTTCAATTAAACGACGTAAAAATTCATATTCAGTTTGTGAAGCAGCCGGAAAACCAACTTCAATTTCTTTAAAACCTAGTTTAACTAATAAATCAAAAAATTCTAATTTCTCTTCTAATGACATAGGAATAATTAATGATTGATTCCCATCACGTAAATCGACACTACACCAAATTGGTGCTTGATCAATATACTCTTTTTTTACCCAATCATAACATTCTTCTTTGGGCATATAGTATTGTCTTTTATACTTTTGATAACCTTCCATTTTAAATTCCTCCTTCTATAAAAAAAAGCTTTCATCCCTATATCCATAGAGACGAAAGCTAAAACTTACGCGGTACCACTCTAGTTGATGCTTTCTAAACAGCATCCCCTTTACTATTGTTTACCAATAGCTTACCGATAACGGTTGTAACCGATGATCTTTACTAATGCTTATGCACGTTCTTATCATAGCTAACGGGTGAGTAAATTAAGCTCTTCACAAGCCTTTCACCAACCGACTCTTCTCTAAAGTGTCAATACTTAATTATGTCCCGCTCAACGCTTTTTCAATGTATATTAAGCATAAAACATTTTCATTAAAAAGTCAACAAGTAAATCATTGGTTTTCAATTAATTTCATTTTCTTTCAAAATTCATCATTTTTTCATTTGGTGTATAACCATGATTATGATATACAACCGTATTGTTATACATTACATTAACCCAATCACACATTACTTGCATATCTAATTGGGATTGAAGACATCCATATTTAATAAATAAATCAACAATTTTCGCTGTAGTAATATCACCAACACGATACATAACTACTAACTCTTTAAAGAAGTCATCAATTTTACTAGCTTCAATATTTTTTAATTTAAGTAATGTTTCTAATTTAGTATGAGCATCACAACGTTCAAAATAATATGGATCACTATATTTTAATAATTCATCATAGCTTAATTGTTTAGCTTTAACCCCATTAATATTAAGTAATACTCTTTCAATTGAAGTAACTCCACTAGCATATAAATCATCTTGTACAAAGTAATTATTGTATGTTTCAAACATTTCTAAGCTTTTCACAAATTTAACTTGTGCACTAGCTTCACTTTTACTATATCCTTCATAGATCATAAAAGCTTCAACTAATTCATCTTCACTTACAAGCCCTAAAAAATTAATATAAGCTTTAACTAAAGTTAAACGTCTATGATTAGCACTTACTTCTTTTTGGTAATTATCTAAACGTTTAGCTTTAAATAAATCATATGCTTCTTGACTTAAACTATATTTATCACCATCATTACTAACAATCCCCATTGATAATAACACTTCAATTTCGCAATTAGCTTTAACCCCATCTTTTTTCATTAATTTCTTTAAGAAATTAAATTCACGATAAGTAATTTTCTCAATAATTGCTTCCATACAACCATCTTCACTAAACCGTTCTTGAATCATAGTTAATAAATCATCTTTTTTCTTCGTACTAAAACCTTTTATTTTTAATCGTTTAGCACATGTTTTTAATTTGGCTAACGATGCTTTTTCAAATATATCAATAACTGTTAATCTCATCATAATCCTCCCTTTAACCGTAATATTATAGCAAATTTTTAACTTAAAGTATACTTTTTCTTGTCATCGTTATTTTTTAAACATATAATACTACTAGGAGGATTACACATGAAAACTAAAACTAAAATTGAGATTGAAAAACTAATGAATGATCCATTTACTAAAATTGGTAAAGATTGGATGCTTATTAGCGCAAAAGATGGTGATCAAGTAAATACGATGACCGCATCTTGGGGTGGTGTTGGAATTTTATGGAATAAAAAAGTAGTCTTTGCTTTTATTCGCCCTCAACGTTATACGAAACAATTTATTGATAATGCCCAATCTTTTACTTTATCTTTTTACGATGAATCATACAAACCAGCTTTAACACACTTAGGAAGAGTATCTGGTAAAGATGAAGATAAAATTAGTACAGTTAACTTCACAACAATCTGTGAAGATAACATTGCTTATTTCAATGAAGCAAGTAGTGTTATAGTAGCTAAAAAATTATATGTTCAACAATTAACCCAAGATAGTTTCTTAGATCCACAATTAGCTAATGCTAATTATCCTAATGATGATTATCATTATATGTATATTGCGGAAATTGAAGATGCCTTTGAATTAAACTAAAAAAAATTGAGAAGTAGACCTTCTCAATTTTTTTATTTACCGAAATGTTCTTGAATTTCAACTTCAACGACATTATCTGCAACATTTAAATCATATGTAATTTTAGCTAAATTAGAAGATTCTAAATGCTTAACTAATACTTCACGTAAGTTATTACATAACTTTTCACGATCACTAGCACTTTCACAGAAGTATTC
>CAZQJH010000012.1:0-22100 GCA_964593515.1 uncultured Erysipelotrichaceae bacterium | reverse complement strand
AGTTTATTATATGGTTTTATTTTATGGTCAATGATTAAATTATGTTTATTAATTAATAAAGATGGTTTTGGGGCAGGGGATAAAGATTTATGTTTTGTTTTAGGTTGTTTATTACAAGAAGATAGTATGATGATGATCTTAATAGCAACTTTAATAGCAGGATTTTTAGCATATATATTAGTATATGTCTTTAAGTATAATAAAAAAATGAAAATAGCTTTTGCTCCTTTCTTAGTAATAGCTACTTTCATTGTAATGATGATATAAAAAAAGGAGCTTTTAAAAGCTCCTTGATTGAGTTTAATATTAAACTAATTTAACGATAACAGCAGTACCTTGTCCACCACCGATACATAATGAAGCTAAACCAGTTTTAGCACCTGATTTTTTCATTTCGTGGATTAATGAAACTAAGATACGGTTTCCAGAAGCACCAACTGGGTGTCCTAAAGCGATAGCTCCACCGTTTACGTTAGTTTTAGCCATGAATGCTTCACGGTCGATTCCGTGTTCTTCAACTAATTCGTGGATAACTCCTAATGATTGAGCAGCGAATGCTTCGTTTAATTCTACTAATTCGATGTCTTCTAATTTCATGTTAGCGTAGTTTAAAGCGTTACGGATAGCAGGAGTAGGTCCTAATCCCATTGTTAATGGGTCAACCCCACCTTGTCCAATACCGATAACTTCACAGATTGGAGTTAATCCGTATTTTTCTACAGCTTCTTCACTTGCTAATAATACGAAACTTGCACCGTCGTTGATTCCTGAAGCGTTACCAGCTGTTACAGTTCCATCTTTAACGAAAGCAGGACGTAATTTAGCTAATTTTTCAGGGTTAGTTTTACGGTTAGGGTGTTCGTCAGTATCGAAGATAACTGTTTCTTTTTTCATTTTAACTTCGATTGGAACGATTTCGTCTTTGAATTTTCCACCATCAACAGCAGCGATAGCTTTAACTTGTGAAGCATATGCAAATTCATCTTGCATTTCACGAGTAATGTTGTATTTGTTAGCGATGTTTTCAGCAGTAACACCCATGTGAACTCCGTTCATAGCATCAGTTAATGCATCGTAGATCATGTGGTCAGTACATTTGAAATCACCCATTTTGTTTCCTGTACGAGAGTTAGCAGGAATTAAGTAAGGAGCACCTGACATTGATTCAACCCCTCCAGCAACAACGATATCGTTGAAACCAGTTTGAATTGACATAACCCCTTCCATAACAGTTCTTAATCCAGATCCACATACCATGTTTACTGAGTGAGAACAAACAGTTTCAGGAATTCCAGCACCTAATAATACTTGACGTCCAATGTTTTGTCCTAATCCAGCACCTAATACGTTACCACAGATTAATTCATCTACGTTTTCAGGAGCAACTTTAGCATCTTCTAATAATGCTTTAACTACTGTAGCACCCATTTCAGCAGGTTTTACGTTAGTTAATGATCCTAAGAAACTACCAATAGCAGTTCTTTTTGCACTAATTACATAAGTTTTTCTCATTGTTTTTTTCCTTTCCATCTCGTTGTCGAGAATTTGTTCTTAATTATAATACAAAAAAAGAATGGTCATGTCAATGGTTTGTGAAAAAATTGATTAGTGAAAAATATTACCTTTTTAGCAAGCGCTCACTTGTGAAAAAAGCGGAAATAAAAACTTGTTAAAAAATTAACAAACTTATTGACGATTGCGAAATAAAGGGGTAGAATATTAAATGGATTATGGAATTTTGCATGCTCGTAAAGAGCCAAAACATTATCCATGTCATATTATTATATTAGAGAGGAGACAACTTATGGACTTCATGTTAACTGAACAACAACAAATGATGAAGAAACTATTCGCTGAATTCGCTGAAAAAGAAGTAAAACCTCTTGCAGCAGAAATTGACGAAGAAGAACGTTTTCCAGTAGAAAACGTTGAAAAAATGAAGGCATGTAAAATGCTAGGAATTCCTTACTCAAGAGAATATGGTGGAGCTGGTGCTGACTACTTATCATACATTCTTGCAGTTGAAGAATTAAGTAAAAAATGTGGTACAACAGGAGTTGTATTATCAGCTCATACATCATTAGGTACTTGGCCTATTGCTGAATTCGGTACTGCTGAACAAAAAGCTAAATACTTACCTGACTTATGTACAGGAAACAAATTAGCTGCTTTCGGTTTAACTGAACCAAATGCTGGTACAGATGCTGCTGGTCAACAAACTACAGCTGTTAAAACTGAAGATGGAGGATACATTTTAAATGGTACTAAGATCTTCATTACTAACGCTGGAGCTGCTGATGTATACATCATTTTCGCTATGACTGACAAATCAAAAGGAACTAGAGGAATTTCTGCGTTCATCGTAGAAAAAGGTACTCCAGGATTCACTATTGGTAAACACGAAAAGAAATTAGGTATTCGTGGTAGTGCTACTAGTGAACTTATCTTCAACAACGTTAAATTAGGAGCTGACGCTTTATTAGGTGCTGAAGGTAAAGGATTCGGTATTGCGATGAAAACATTAGACGGAGGACGTATCGGTATTGCTGCTCAAGCATTAGGTATTGCTCAAGGTGCTATCGATGAAGTTGTTCCTTACGTTAAAGCACGTAAACAATTCGGTCGTGCAATTGCTAAATTCCAAAACACACAATTCCAATTAGCAGATATGCAAACTAAAGTTGATGCTGCTAGATTATTAGTATATAAAGCTGCTATGGCTAAAGAAAACGGACAACCTTATACTGTATTAGCTGCAGAAGCTAAATTATTCGCTGCTGAAACAGCTATGGAAGTTACTACTAAAGCTATCCAATTATTAGGTGGATACGGATATACTCGTGATTACCCAGTTGAAAGAATGTTCCGTGATGCTAAGATCACTGAAATCTACGAAGGTACTTCTGAAGTACAACGTATGGTTATTTCTGGAGACATGTTAAAATAATAAAGAAAGGAAAATGTAAGTATGAAAATTATTGTTCTTGTAAAACAAGTACCGGATTCTACTGAAATCCGTGTTGATAAAGTTACTGGTGCATTAATCCGTGAAGGTGTTCCTACAATCATTAACCCAGATGACTTAGCTGGTGTTGAAGAAGCTTTAAAAATTAAAGAAACTAGAGATGATGTTAACGTAACTGTTATCTCAATGGGTCCACCTCAAGCTGGAGGAATGTTAAAAGAATTATTTGGACGTGGAGTTGACGAATGTATTTTAGTTACTGACCGTAAATTCGGCGGAGCTGATACATGTGCTACTTCAATTACATTAGCTGCTGCTATTGAAAAAGCTGGAGCTTACGATTTAATTATTGCTGGACGTCAAGCAATCGATGGAGATACTGCTCAAGTAGGACCTCAAACTGCTGAACGTTTAGGATTACCACAAGTTACTTATGTTGATAAAATTATCGACTTAACTAACGATAAAATTACTGTTCGTAAATCTTTAGAAGATACTGAAGAAATTATCGAATGTACATTACCTTGTGTATTAACTTGTTTAAGTGGAATGAACGAACCTCGTTACATGAACTGTAATGACATCGTTGATTCAATGAACAAAGCTGTTACAACTTACACATTTGACGATTTAGGAATCGCTGAAGAAAAAGTAGGTTTAAAAGGATCTCCTACTAGTGTATACAGAACATTCACTAAAGATGTAACTGCTGAAACTGAAAAATTTGAATTGCCTGCTGATGAAGCTGCAAAATTAATTGCAACTACATTAAAACAAAAGCAAATCATTACTAAATAGGAGGAATAAACAATGGCTAAATTCGATAGTAAAGATATTTACGTATTCGTTGAACAACGTAAAGGTGTTATTGCTAACGTTGGTTACGAATTAATTAGCGAAGCTAGAAAATTAGTTGCTACAATTCCTACATTAGATTACAAAGTTGTTGCTATTTTATTAGGACACAACATTAAAGATCAAGCACAAAGCGTTATTGCACACGGTGCTGATAAAGTAATCGTGGTAGATAACCCATTATTAGAAGGATACAACACTGATTTCTATGCTGATGCTTTAACTCAAGTTATTAAAGCTTATAACCCAGATAGCTTATTAACAGGAGCTACTGTTTTAGGACGTGACTTAGCACCACGTGTTGCTGCTCGTCTTAACACTGGATTAACTGCTGATGCTACTAAAATTGACATCAACTTAGATGAAGAAAAAATTGCTAACGGTGAAGCATTATTATTAGTTACTCGTCCAACTTTCGGTGGTAACTTATTTGGAACTATTAAATGTGAAAACACTCGTCCTCAAATGGCTACAATTCGTCCTAACGTATTCTCTATGGATGCTGCTGATGAAACTAGAACTGGTGAAGTTGAAGAATTCAATCCTGTATTCGCTACAACTGAAGCTAGAGTAGTTGTTAAAGAAGAAATCGCTAAAGTAATCGAAGGAATCGATATTGCTAAATGTGATATCTTAGTAGGTGCTGGACGTGGTGCTGAAGACTGCTTAGACATGGTAGAAGCTGTTGCTGCTGAATTAGGTGGAGCAATGTGTGTAAGCCGTGCTGTAGTTGATGATGGATTAGCTGACAAAGCAATCCAAGTAGGACAAACTGGTAAAACAGTTAAACCTTCATTATACATTGCTTGTGGTATTTCTGGAGCTTGCCAACACACTGCTGGTATGGAAAACTCAGATATGATTATTGCAATCAACCGTGACCCTCAAGCTGAAATCTTCTCAATCGCTAACATGGGATTTGTTGGAGATGTAAAAGAAATTCTTCCTTTATTAAAAGAAGAAATTATTGCTGCTAAAAAAGCTTAATTAAAAGGAGAACTTTAAAATGAAAAAAATTGGTGTAATCGGTGCTGGTACAATGGGGCAAGGAATTGCTAATGCATTTGCTAGCAATGGATTTGAAGTAACTGTTTGTGACATTAAATTAGAATGGGCACAAAATGGAATCAACAAAATTGTAGCTGGTTTAGATAAATTAGTTGCAAGAGAAAAAATTAGCGAAGAAAAAGCTAATGCAACAAAAGCTAACTTAAAAGCTGGTGAATATGCTGATTTAGCTGACTGTGATTTAGTAGTTGAAGCTGTATTAGAAATCATGGAAACTAAAAAAGAATTATTCACAACTTTAGATGGAATTTGTAAAGAAGGATGTATCTTCGCTACAAACACATCTTCATTATCAGTAACTGAAATTGCTAAAGGAATCAAACACGATGTTATCGGTATGCACTTCTTTAACCCAGCTGATCGTATGAAATTAGTTGAAGTAATTTCTGGAATTAACACTCCTGCTGAAGTAAAAGATCAAGTTATCGAATTATCTAAAGCATTAGGAAAAACTCCAGTTGAAGTTGCTGAAGGGCCTGGATTCGTTGTTAACCGTATCTTAATCCCTATGATTAACGAAGCTGCTTTCATCTTACAAGAAGGAATCGCTTCTGTTGAAGACATCGATACAGCTATGAAATTAGGAGCTAACCACCCAATGGGACCTTTAGCTTTAGGAGACTTAGTTGGTTTAGACATCGTTGTTGCAATCATGGACGTTTTATACCACGAAACTGGTGATTCTAAATACCGTGCATGTACATTATTAAGAAAAATGGTACGTGGAGGTAAATTAGGACGTAAGAGCGGTGCTGGATTCTACGACTACTCTAAATAACATTTAGTTTATTATTAAGTGAATCGTATAGCTAGCGTTCAATAAGCGTTGCTTATGATTCACTTTTTTTAAAAAAGAAAGGAAATATTGAATATGGAAACAATTTTAATTAACTATGAAGGTAATGTAGCTACTATTACTATTAACCGTCCAAAAGCTTTAAATGCTTTAAGTACACAAGTTTTAACTGAATTAAATGCTGCTTTAGATGAAGTAGCTGCAAACAATGATATTTATGCTTTAATTATTACTGGAGCTGGAGAAAAATCATTTGTTGCTGGTGCTGATATTGCGGAAATGAAAGATAAAACAGTTGAAGAAGCTGCTACTTATGGAAAATTTGGAAACGATGTATTCCGTAAAATCGAAACTTTCAAATGTCCAGTAATTGCTGCTGTTAATGGTTTTGCTTTAGGTGGAGGATGTGAATTAGCTATGAGCTGTGACATCCGTTTAGCTAGCGAAAATGCTGTATTTGGACAACCAGAAGTTGGTTTAGGAATTACTCCAGGATTTGGAGGAACTCAACGTTTAGCTCGTTTAGTAGGAGCTGGAATTGCTAAAGAAATGATTTATACTGCTAGAAACATTAAAGCTGATCGTGCTGCTCAAATCGGTTTAGTTAACTCAGTAGTACCTGCAGAAGAATTAATGGGTGCTGCTATGAAAATGGCTAGTGGAATTGCGAAAAATGCACCTATCGCTGTAGCTAACTCTAAAAAAGCTATTAATGATGGATTACAAGTATCTATCGATGAAGGTATTGCTATCGAAGTAGACCAATTCGCTAACTGTTTTGCTAGTGAAGACCAAACTTATGGAATGACTTGCTTCTTAGAAAAAGTGAAAGATAAAAAATTCTCAAACAAATAATTTCACATACTAGTACTAAGAAGGAGGAAAGTTATGAGTAAGATTATTAGTTTAGAACAAGCGGTAGCTATGATTCCAGATGGTGCAACATGTGGAATTGGTGGTTTTATCGGTTCAGGACATCCTCAAGAGTTTTCAGTTGGAATTGAAGAATCATTCTTAAAAACTGGACATCCTAACAACTTAACAATCATGTTCTCAGCTGGAATTGGTGATGGAACTGATCGCTTAGGATTAAATAAATTAGGACATGAAGGATTATTAAAAAGAATTGTTGGTGGTCACTGGGGATTAATTCCTAAATTACAAAAATTAGTTTTCGAAAATAAAGTAGAAGGATATAACTTACCACTTGGAACAATTTCTTTAATGTTTAGAGATATTGCTGGACATCGTCCAGGTACATTTACTAAAGTTGGATTAAAAACATTCGTAGACCCTCGTTTAGAAGGTGCAAAAATGAATGAATGTTCAAAAGAAGATTTAGTAAAATTAGTTGAAGTTGAAGGAGAAGAATGGTTATTATATAAATCATTCCCTGTAAATGTTGCTTTAATTCGTGCTACTTATTGTGATGAAGATGGAAATGCAACAATGGATAAAGAAGCCGCTACTTTAGACTCTTTATCAATTGCTCAAGCAGCTAAAAATTCTGGAGGTATTGTTTTATTACAAGTTGAAAAAGTTGTGAAAAATGGTACTTTAGATCCACGTAAAGTTAAAATTCCAGGAATTTATGTTGATGGAATTGTGGTATCACGTCCAGAAAACCATTGGCAAACTTATGCTGAACACTATAACCCTGCTTTATCAGGTGAAGTTAAAGTGCCAGTAGATTCAATTCCACCAATGAGTTTAAATGAACGTAAAGTTATTTGTCGTCGTGCGGCTTTAGATTTAGACCCTCAAGCGGTAATTAACTTAGGAATTGGAATGCCTGAAGGTATTGCTAATGTTGCAAACGAAGAAGGTTTACCAGGATTAAAATTAACGGTTGAAGCTGGAGGAATTGGAGGAGTACCAATGGCTGGTACAGCATTTGGTACTTGTACAAACCCTGATGCTATTATTGACCAACCTTACCAATTTGATTTCTATGATGGTGGTGGATTAGACCAAGCATTCTTAGGATTAGCTGAATGTGACCGTTTTGGAAACATTAACGTATCACGTTTTGGACCTAAAATTGCTGGATGTGGAGGATTCATCAACATTACACAAAATACACCAGTTGTTGTTTACTGTGGTACATTTACAGCCGGTGGGTTAAAAGTTGAAATTAAAGATGGAAAATTAAATATTCTTCAAGAAGGTAAAGTTAAAAAATTCAAATACGATGTTGAACAAGTTACATTTGCTGCTGAATATGCAACTGAAACTGGTCAAAAAGTATTATACATTACTGAACGTGCTGTCTTTGAATTAATTAATGGAGTTCTTACATTAACTGAAATTGCTCCAGGAGTTGATTTAGAAAAAGATGTATTAGCACAAATGGAATTTAAACCAGCTATTGCTGATGATTTAAAAGTAATGGATGCTCGTATTTTCAAAGATGAATTAATGGGCTTAAAATAAAGTTAATAATGCTACTTCTTAGGAAGTAGCATTAATTTTTTAGGAGGAAATATGATTTCATTTGCTAATGATTATAGTGAAGGAGCAATTCCACAAATTATTGAAGCTTTAACTACTAATAACTTAAAACAAAATAGTGGTTATGGTATGGATGATATTTGTGGACAAGCTAAAGAAAAAATTAAAGCAGTTTTAGAATGTGATACATGTGATATTCATTTCTTAGTAGGTGGTACTCAAACTAATGCTACCGTAATTGATCACGCATTAAAACCATATGAAGCTGTTATTGCATGTGAAAGTGGACATATTAATGTTCACGAAACAGGAGCAATTGAAGCTAATGGACATAAAGTAGTAGTAACGCCAAGTGTAAATGGTAAAATCTTACCACAAGATATCTATAAAGCTTATAACTTACATAGTGATGAACATATGGTAAAACCAGCTATGGTTTATTTATCAAATGCTAGCGAACTTGGAAGTATTTATTCTTATGCAGAATTAAAAGCAATTAAAGATGTATGTGATGAATTAGGATTATACTTATTCTTAGATGGAGCTAGATTAGCTGTAGCTTTATGTGCTGAAGGAAATGATCTTAAATTAAGTGATTTACCAAACTTATGTGATGTTTTCTATATTGGAGGTACTAAAAATGGTGCTCTAATGGGGGAAGCAGTGGTAATTATGAATGAGACGCTTAAACGTAATTTCCGTTATTCAATTAAGCAACATGGAGGAATGTTAGCTAAGGGTTGGTTATTAGGTACTCAATTTGATTGTTTATTCACTAATAATACTTACTTTGAAGTAGCTAAACATGCTAATGCAATGGCTAATAAATTACAAAATGCTTTTAAAGCAATGAATATTCCATTACTATTAGAAAGTCCAACTAATCAAGTATTCCCTGTATTAAAGAAAGATTTAGCTAATGAATTAGCTAAAGACTTTATTTTCCAAGTATGGGAAGAAATTGATGAAAACACATGTGTATATCGCTTTGTAACTTCTTGGGCTACTAAAGAAGCTAATGTCGATATTTTAATCAATAAACTTGAACAATTAATGAAGTAGAAGGTAATCTTCTACTTTTTTCATTTCTTTTACATTACTTACAGTAAATAATTTACATATTTAGTAAAATATTTACAGAAAATAATTGACAAACTTTTCATTCGGGTTTAAAATGAAACTACATTGATGAACAAGAGAGTAATTTCATTAAAGAAACAATAGCGAACAGGGATGGTGGAAGCCTGGTGGATTAATGAAATGAAACGCACTTGGGAAAGCTTATGTGAAATAAGTAGCATAGGACGCGATTTCAGCGTTATGAAAAAGGGTTGAAGTCATATTAAACTTCAATAACTAGAGTGGTACCGTGCTTATGCGCCTCTGGAAAACCAGAGGCTTTTTTCATTTAAGCAATAAAATAGAAAGGTAGGGTTATATATGAGTGCAGAAATCAAGAAAGTAGTATTAGCTTATTCAGGAGGATTAGACACATCAATTATTATTCCATGGTTAAAAGACAATTATAATAATTGTGAAGTAATTGCCGTATGTGCTGATGTTGGACAAGGAACTGAATTAGATGGTTTAGAAGAAAAAGCGTTAAAAACAGGAGCTAGTAAATTATATATCTTAGATTTAAAAAATGAATTTATTGAAGATTATGTATATCCTTGTTTAAAAGCAAATGCAGTATATGAAGATGTTTATTTATTAGGTACAGCTTTTGCTCGTCCATTAATTGCGAAAGAATTAGTAAATATTGCCTTAAAAGAAAATGCTGATGCCATTTGTCATGGATGTACTGGTAAAGGAAATGATCAAGTTCGTTTTGAATTAGGAATTAAAGCCTTTGCACCAAATATGAAGATTATTGCCCCATGGCGTGTATGGGATATTAAATCAAGAGATGAAGAAATTGATTATGCTGCTGCTCATAATATCCCTTTAAAATTCACTCGTGAAACTTCTTATTCAAAAGATAAAAACTTATGGCATTTATCACATGAAGGTTTAGATTTAGAAAATCCAGCTAACGAACCTAAATATGATGAAATTCTTGAATTAGGTGTTACTCCAATGAAAGCTAGTGATACACCAACAACTATAACTTTAACTTTTGAAAAAGGAATTCCGACTAAATTAAATGGGGAAGACTTAAATGGTCAAGATATGGTTGTGAAATTAAATGAAATTGGGGGAGCTAATGGAATTGGAATCATTGACATGGTTGAAAATCGTTTAGTAGGAATGAAATCACGTGGAGTTTATGAAACACCAGGAGGAACAATTTTATACAAAGCTCACTCTTTATTAGAAACGATTACTCTCGATAAAGAAACAATGCACTTTAAACAACATGTGGCCGTTAAATTTGGTGAAATTATTTATAACGGACAATGGTTTACACCATTAAGAGAAGCATTAAGTGCTTTTGTTGATAAAACTAGTGAAAATGTTAGCGGTGAAGTAACTTTAAAACTATATAAAGGAAATATTATACCAGTATCAATTACTAGTCCTTATACATTATATTCAGAACAAATTGCTAGTTTTGGTGAAGATGATTCTTATGATCAAAATGATTCAGCTGGATTCATTAACTTATTTGGATTACCAGTAAAAGTACATGCTATGCAAAAAGCTAAATGGGATAAAGGAGAATAAATTATGAACTTTTGGGATGCGCGCTTTAATAAAGCACAAGATGTTAGAGTAAATGATTTTAATTCAAGTATTAGTGTTGATTATCGAATGTATGCTCATGATATTAAAGGGAGTATTGCCCATGCTACTATGTTAGCTAAACAAAATATTATTAGTGAAGAAGATAAAGATAAGATTGTGACTGGATTACAAACGATTAAAGCTGATATAGAACAAGGTATTTTAGAAATTGATCCTAATGCGGAAGATATTCATATGTTTATGGAAAGTGAATTAACGAAACGAATTGGTGATGCAGGGAAAAGATTACATACCGCTCGTTCACGTAATGATCAAGTAGCTTTAGATACTAGAATGTATTGTTTAGATGAATGTAATAAGATAATTGATGAAATTAAAGCATTAATTGAGGTTTTATTAAATAAAGCTAATGAAAACTTAGAAACAATTATGCCTGGATATACACATTTACAACGCGCGCAACCTATTACTTTTGCCCATCATTTAATGGCTTATGTTGAAATGTTATTACGTGATATTGAAAGATTAAGTGAAGGAATAAAACGTATTAAAATTTTACCTTTAGGAAGTGGAGCTTTAGCTACGACTACTTATCCAATTGATCGTGAATATACTTGTCGTTTATTAAACTTTGAACAAGTTAGTATGAATTCTTTAGATGGAGTTAGTGATCGTGATTTTTGTATTGAATTATGTAGTAATTTATCAATGTTAATGATGCATTTATCACGTTTTAGTGAAGAAATCATTTTATGGAGTTCATGGGAATATAAATTTATTGAATTAGATGATGCGTTTGCAACAGGAAGTAGTATTATGCCACAAAAGAAAAATCCTGATATTTGTGAATTAATTAGAGGTAAATGTGGAAGAGTATATGGGGATTTAAATACTTTACTTACGATGATGAAAAACTTACCACTAGCTTATAATAAAGATATGCAAGAAGATAAAGAAGCAACATTTGATGCTATAGATACCGTACATTTATGTCTTACAACCTTAACTCCTATGATTGAAACAATGAGTGTATTAAAAGATAATATGCGTAAAGCTAGTGCTAAAGGATTTATTAATGCTACGGATTGTGCTGATTATCTAACTAAAAAAGGAATGCCATTTCGTGATGCATATCGTATCATTGGAAAAATTGTAGCATATTGTCAAGACAATGATTTAACCTTAGAAACTTTAAGTTTAGAACAATATCAAAACTTTTCTAATTTATTTGATGAAGATATTTTTGAAGCTATTGCTTTAGAAACATGTGTAGAAATGCGAAAAGTTATTGGCGGTCCTAATAAAGAAGTTGTAAGTAAACACATATTATTAGTTAAAGAAAAGTTAGGTGATTTAAATGAATAAAATTAAAGTTGGAATTATCGGAGCTAGTGGTTATGCTGGAGCTGAACTAGTTAGACTCTTATTTAAACATCCAATGGTTGAAATTGTAGGAATTAATTCTAAAAATTATCTAGGTAAAAAAATTAGTGATTTATATCCAAGTTTTTATCAAATAATCGATTTAACATTTGAAGAAATGGATGAAGTAATTACGAAAAGTGAAATTGTTTTTGCTTCTTTACCTCATGGTCATAGTGAAGCTATTGCTCGTAAAGTTTATGATCAAGGGAAATATTTTATTGATTTAGGAGCTGATTTTCGCTTAGATGATGAACAAGATTATCAAGATTGGTATCAATTAACATATCACGAAAGTGATTTACATCAAGAACAAGTATATGGTTTACCAGAATTATTTCGTGAAGAAATTAAAAAACATAAAATAATCGGTAATCCAGGATGTTATCCTACTAGTATTGCCTTAGCTTTAGCTCCAGCTATTAAATTAAATTTAGTTAATAATCATATAATTATTGATAGTAAAAGTGGAGCAACTGGTGCTGGAAAAGGCTTAAGTGATAACAATCACTATCCACGTTTAAATGAATCGTTTGCTCCGTATAAAATCGGAGAACATCGTCATACACCAGAAATTGAACAAACGATTAAAAAATTAGCTCATCAAGAAGTAAAAGTAACTTTTACGCCACATTTATTACCTGTTAATCGAGGAATTGTTTCTACCATCTATCTTGATTTAAAGCAAGAATTAGACTTAGAAACAATTCATCAAGCTTATGAAAATTTTTATGCTAAAGAAAAGTTTGTTCGTATTTTACCATTAAATCGGGTTGCGGATTTAAAATATATTAAACAATCAAATTATTGTGATATCTCAATTCATATGGATAAACGAAATAAACAATTAATTATTGTTAGTGCAATCGATAATATGGTTAAAGGAGCAGCTGGTCAAGCAATTCAAAATATGAATATCTTATTTGGATTAAATGAAGATTGTGGTTTAGATGATATTCCTGCTTCATTCTAGGAGGTTTTTATGGTTGAAAATAAAATAAATGGAATCACCCATCCTAAAGGTTTTAAAGCTAATGGAGTTCATTGTGGGATTCGTAAAAATAGATCAAAAAAAGATTTAGCTTTAGTATATAGTGAAGTTAAAGCTAATGCAGCTGCCGTTTATACTTTAAATAAAGTTAAAGGAGCACCAATTGCGGTTTGTAAAGAACATTTAAAAGATGGTTTAGCTCAAGCAATGATATGTAATAGTGGTAATGCTAATACATGTAATGCAAATGGAATTGAAATTGCTAATGAAATATGTCATTTATGTAGTGAACAATTAAATATCGATGAAAAAGATATTATTATTGCTTCAACCGGAGTTATTGGTGAACCTTTACTAATTGAACCATTTACTCAACATATGCCAGAATTAGTAGCAGGTTTAGATGTTGATAAAGGACATGATGCATGTGTTGCTATTATGACTACGGATACTAAAGCTAAAGAGTTTGCTTCAACTTTTATGATAGATAATGTTGAATGTCATTTAGGAGCAATGGTTAAAGGTAGTGGAATGATTCATCCTAATATGGCAACAATGTTAGCTTTTGTTACTAGCGATGTTGCTATTTCAAGTGAATTATTAAAAGAAGCATTATTAGAAGTAGTTGATGATACTTTTAATATGGTTAGTGTTGATGGTGATACATCCACTAATGATATGTTAAGTATTATGGCTAATGGTTTAGCTAATAATCCAATTATTGAAACAAAAAATGAAGCATATGAAATATTTAAACATGAATTATATTTAATTTGTGAAGAAGCTTCACGACAAATGGCTAAAGATGGTGAAGGTGCCACTAAATTAATTACTTGTAAAGTAGAGAAAGCTAGTAGTAAAGAAGTAGCTAAGATTGTTTCTAAATCGGTTATTACTTCATCATTATTTAAAGCTGCTATGTTTGGTAAAGATGCTAACTGGGGTCGTATTTTATGTGCGATTGGTTATTGCGAAGCCGAATTTGATATTAATTTAATTGATGTTAGTTTACAAAGTAAACAAGGTTTAATACAGGTTTGTAAAAGTGGAGCTGGTTGTGGATTTGATGAACAACAAGCATTACAAATTTTAAGTGAAGATGAAATTGAGGTCTTAATTAATATGAACCAAGGTGATAGTAATGCTATTG
The DNA here is from genome assembly GCA_964593515.1 of uncultured Erysipelotrichaceae bacterium. Lineage (GTDB taxonomy): Bacteria > Bacillota_I > Bacilli_A > Erysipelotrichales > Erysipelotrichaceae > JAXJYR01. The sequence goes on along the minus strand of CAZQJH010000012.1, from coordinate 7,714 downwards.
CTTGGGGATGTGACTTAACTTATGATTATGTGAAAATTAATGGTGATTATCGTACGTAAAGGGGATATATAATATGGAAGTAGCAGCGGTTGTTAAAGCAAATGTTATATCAAAAGCATTACCTTATTTTCAAAAATACCGGGGTAAAATTGTCGTGGTAAAATATGGTGGTAATGCAATGAAAAATGAAACCTTAAAAGAAAATGTTATGAGTGATATCGTTTTATTAAGTGAAGTAGGAGTTAAGGTTGTCTTAGTTCATGGTGGTGGACCAGAAATTAATAAAATGTTAGCTAAAACTGGAATTGAAAGTAAATTTATCCAAGGTTTAAGATATACTGATCAAGATACAATGGAAATAGTTCAAATGGTTTTAGCTGGTAAAACAAATAAAGATTTAGTAGCTTTAATTAACCAAAAGCAAGCTAAAGCAGTAGGAATTTGTGGAATGGATGCGAATTTAATTGAAGCTAGTAAAATAGATAGTGATATTGAACTAGGTTATGTGGGGAAAATTGATCATGTTAATGGGGATATTATTATGGAAATGCTTGATGCTGGATATATTCCTGTTATTGCCTCAATAGGTTGTGATCAAGAAGGACATACATATAATATTAATGCTGATAGTGCAGCTAGTAGTATCGCTTCAGCATTACATGCCGAAAATATGATTTTAGTAAGTGATATTCCTGGGGTTTTAGAAAATCCTAAGGATGAAAATAGTTTGATTTCAACTATTTATTTAGATGATATTCCCCAATTACAAGCTAAAGGAATTATAAGTGGGGGAATGATTCCTAAAGTAGAATGTTGTGCTAAGGCAATTTCTAATAATGTAAAAAAAGCCGTTATTATAGATGGAAGAATTCCTCATTCAATTTTAATTGAAATGTTCTCTTGTGAAGGAATTGGAACGATGTTTAAAACTAAGGAGGTTTTATGATGTTAGATACTAAAGAAGTAGATAAACAATATATTGCATCAACATATGGACGTTACAATGTTGAATTTGTTTCGGGTAAAGGCGTTTATTTATATGATGAACATCATCAAGCTTACCTCGATTTAACAAGTGGCATTGGGGTTAATTCATTAGGTTATGCTAATGATAAATGGGTTGAAGCTATTAATAATCAAGCATCACAACTAGCCCATATATCCAATTTATACTATTCTAAACCACAAGTAGAAGTAGCTAAATATTTATGTGAACATACTCATTTCAAGAAAATGATTTTTTCCAATTCAGGAGCTGAAGCTAATGAAGCAGCTATTAAAGTAGCACGTAAATATTCAAGTGATCGTTATCATGAAAATCGTAATGAAATTATTACCCTAGTTAATTCATTTCATGGTCGTACTATAACTACCTTAAGTGCTACTGGTCAAGATCATTTCCATCAACACTTTGATCCTTTTACACCTGGTTTTAAATATGTTGAAGCTAATAATATTCAAGATTTATTACAAAAAGTAAATGGTAATACTTGTGCAATTATGATTGAATGTATTCAAGGTGAAGGTGGGGTTATTCCTTTAGATCAAGAATTTGTTCATGTTATTGAAAATATATGTGAATATCAAGATATTTTATTAATTGTTGATGAAGTTCAAAGTGGAATTGGTCGTTGTGGTAGTTTATTTGCTTATGAAAAGTTTAAGATTAAACCTAATATTGTTACAATGGCTAAAGGCTTAGGTAATGGTTTACCAATAGGAGGTATTTTACTAGATGATAAAGTTAAAGATGTCTTTAAACCTGGTGATCATGGCTCAACTTTTGCCGGTAATTTACTAGCTTGTAGTGGAGCTAAAGTAGTCTTAGATTATCTAGCTGAAAATGGTTATGATACTATTAATGAATTAGGTGAATATTTAAAGATGCGTTTATTAAACATGCCGCATATTATTAAAGTTAATGGTTTAGGTTTAATGCGTGGAGCTGTTTTAGAAAAAGGTTATGATGCTAAAAAGATTGTAGAAACATGTCTTAATAAAGGTTTATTAATCTTAACGGCTAAAGATAAGTTACGTTTCTTACCACCATTAATTATTACTAAAGAAGAACTAGCTAAAGCTATGGATATCTTAGAAGAAGTTTTAAGCAATATATAGAAAGAAGGGATATTATGCAACATTTATTAACCTTAGCCGATTTAAGTAAAGAAGAATTGTATGAAATATTAGATTTAGCTGATAAATTAAAACAAGAAGTTAAACAAGGTATATATACTAAGTATTTACGTAATAAAACTTTAGGAATGATTTTTACGAAAGCTAGTACCAGAACTAGAGTATCATTCGAAACAGGAATGTTACAATTAGGTGGTCATGCGATTTATTTAAATGGGAATGATACCCAATTAGGACGAGGTGAACCAATTAAAGATACTGCACGAGTTTTATCACGTTATTTAGATGGAATTATGATTCGTACTTATAAACAAAGTGATTTAGAAGAATTAGCTCAATATGGTTCGATTCCTATTATTAATGGTTTAACTGATTATGTACACCCATGTCAAATCTTAGCTGATTTACAAACTATTCGTGAATATAAAGGTAAATTAGAAGGTTTAAAGTTTTGTTATATTGGTGATGGTAATAATATGGCTAATTCTTATATTAATGGATGTATATTAGCTGGAATGGAAGTTAGAATTGCTTGTCCAAAAGCTTATATGCCTGATCAAGGTATTATTGAACGTAATATGTCAAGTGGACGTTTGATAATTACTGAAGATGTGTTAGAAGCTGCTAAAGATTGTGATGTTATTGCTACTGATGTTTGGGCTAGTATGGGACAAGAAGATGAAGCAAAAGCAAGAGAAAAAGTCTTTAAAGGTATTTATCAAGTAAATGATGAAGTCATGAAAGTAGCTAAAAAAGATGCTATCGTATTACATTGTTTACCAGCTCATCGTGAAGAAGAAATTACTAATAAAGTATTTGAAGAACATGCTCAAGAAATCTTTGATGAAGCAGAAAATCGATTACATGCTCAAAAAGCAGTATTAGTTAAATTATTAGGTGATTAATAAAATACACTCGATTCGAGTGTATTTTTTGCTAGTAATAATCATATATTTACGATATAATGATGAATAAAGTGAGGGATGAGGATGAAAAAAATAATTAGTATCTTATTATGTATGTGTTGTTTATGTGCTTGTAGTAATCAACCACAATCTAATCCTAAATATTGTGATAGTGAAGATACCACATGTGGTTTAAAAGAAAGTGCTGATATGAGTGAATATGATGGCTTTGATGATAAACATAATGCTTTTGTGGAAATAAGTATGGATGAAGCAATTGAAATGTATCAAAATAAACAAACAGGAATTATTTATTTTGGTTTTCCTAATTGTCCATGGTGTTTAGAAGCAATTCCTTTATTAAATGAAGTAGCACTTAAGCATGAAGCAATTGTTTATTATGTGCGAACAAGAGATAAAGATCATAATCTTTTATATGATGATGAAGATAAGAAATTATTATTTCCATATATGGAAGATTTCTTAGATCGTAATGATGAAGGTGAATTACATCTATTTGTGCCTTTTGTAGTTGCTATTAAAGATGGAATTACCCTTAATGCTCATTTAGGAACTTTAGATTCACATGATCCTAATGAGCGTAAAATGAATGAAGAAGAAGTAACAACTTTAATTCAAATATATGATGATTTAATTACTAGTATTGAATAAATACTTGAAACTTATTACTTTTTTCTTTATAATATTAATTAAAGTGTTGAAATGGACTAGTACTTAAGCACTGCTTTACAGAGAAAAATGAGGTAGCTGCGAATCATTTTAAGTAAGACTTAAGGAATTCACCATGGAACGGGAGTAATGATCCACCGATCCATCGCGGTTATCGATGATAGAAAATGAGTGTGTCGTAAGATGAAACAGGATGGTACCGCCCAGTTTGGGTTCCTGTGTAGTTTTACGTTTTTTTTATGAAGAGAGGAAGATGAATATGGAAAAACTTACACAAGTTAAAGAAGAAGGTTTATCATTAATTCGTGAATGTAGTGACTTAGCGCAATTACAACAATTAAGAGTAACTTACTTAGGAAAAAAAGGTCCAATCCAAGAATTAATGAAATTAATGAAAGATTTACCAAAAGAAGAAAAACCAGCTTTTGGTCAAGAAGTTAATAATGTGAAATCATTAATTGCTGATGCAATTGAAGAACGTAAAGTTGAATTAGAAGCTAAAGAAATGAATGAAAAAATCGAAGCTGAAAAAATCGATATTACGTTAAGTGGACAAAAACCTTCATTAGGTAACTTACACCCATTAATGTTAGTACAAAAAGAAATGGAAGACTTATTTATTGGTTTAGGTTATACCGTAGGAGAAGGTCCAGAAGTTGAATTAGATTTATATAACTTTGAACGTGCTAATATTCCAAAGGATCACCCAGCACGTGATATGCAAGATACATTCTATATCAGTGATGAAACATTAATGCGTACGCATACAACAGCGGTACAAATGCGTGAATTAGAATACTATGCAAAACAAAATAATCATTTACCAATTAAAGTAATTTGTCCTGGTAAAGTATATCGTCGTGATGATGACGATGCTACACACTCTCATCAATTTATGCAATGTGAAGGATTAGTAGTTGGAGAAAATATTACTTTATCAGATTTAAAAGGAACATTATTATTCTTTGCTCAAAAAATGTTTGGGGAAAATAGAACAATTCGTTTTAGACCAAGTTATTTCCAATTTACTGAACCTAGTGTTGAAGTAGATGTAAGCTGTCATGTTTGTGGTGGTAAAGGATGTAATGTATGTAAAGGTACTGGATGGATTGAAATTCTAGGAGCTGGAATGGTACATCCAAATGTATTAAAAATGGCTGGTTATGACAGTGAAAAATGTTCAGGATTTGCCTTTGGGGTAGGTATTGAACGTGTCGCAATGTTGAAATATGGAATTAGTGATATTCGTGATTTCTATACGAATGATTTACGTTTCTTAAAAGCATTTAACCGTTTTGAATAGGAGGATTAATCATGAATATTAGTAAGAAATTTTTAAGTCAATATATGGATTTAAGCGACGTTACAATGCAAGAAGTCGCTGATAAAATCACTTCAGCAGGACTAGAAGTTGAAGGAATTGAATATATGTCAAGTGGTACTAACTTAACAATTGGATATGTTGAAAGTTGTATTGACCATCCAGATAGTGATCACTTACATGTATGTCAAGTTAATTTAGGTGATGAAACAACACAAATCGTTTGTGGAGCACCTAATGTAGCTGCTGGACAAAAAGTTATCGTAGCTAAACCAGGAGCTAAATTAATCGGTGGAGATATTAAAGCAGGAGTAATTCGTGGTCAAGAATCTAATGGAATGATTTGTTCATTATTAGAATTAGGTGTTGATAGCAAATTATTAAGCGAAGAAAGTAAAACAGGAATTGAAGTATTACCACAAGATGCACCAATTGGTCATAATGATCCATTAGGATACTTAGGATATGATGATATTATTTTAGATGTTGGATTAACACCTAACCGTAATGACTGTATGGCTGCTTGGTCAATGGCTTTAGAAACTGGAGCTATTTTAGATAAAGAAGTAAACATTCCAAGTTGTGAAGGAGTTAGTAAAGAAGGAAGTACAACTAACTTAAAAATTACTAGTGAAACTAGTAAATGTCCTTTATTCTTAGGAAAAGTCATTAATAAAGTAACAATTAAACCATCAATTCCTTGGATGAAAGAAATCTTAGAAGCTAATGGAGTTAAAGCTATTAATAACGTGGTAGATATTTCTAACTATGTAATGTTAGAAACAGGACAACCATTACATTTCTATGATATTGATGCTATTCCATCACAATCAATTTGTGTTAAAGATGGTTTAGAAATGCAATATGAAGCATTAGATGGAATCACTTATAATATTACTGCTGATGATATTATGATTACTAGTGAAGGAAAAGCCTTAGGAATTGCTGGAGTAATGGGAGGAAATGATTCTAAGATTCAAGATACAACAAGAGGTATTATTATTGAAGCAGCTTCATTTAACCATGTATCAATTAGAAATACAGCAAGAAGATGTAACTTAAATACTGATGCTAGTATTCGTTTCCAAAAAGGAATCGAACCATTAGCACCATATAAAGCAATGGATCGTGCCGTACAATTATTAATTGAATATGCTGATGCAAGTGAATTAGAAGAATTAGTAACATATGGTACTAATAACTATGAACCAACAACTTTTGCAGTAAGTTTAAAATCAATCAACAAATTATTAGGAACTGATTTTGAAGTTAATGAAGTAGAAAAAGTATTAACTAACTTACATTTACAACCACAAGTTGATGGAGATAGCATTCAAGTAACAATTCCAAGTTATCGTCAAGATTTAAGTATTGAAGCTGATATTGCGGAAGAAATTATTCGTATTTTAGGATATGATCGCTTACCAAGTACTTTACCACATATGCCTGCTACTTTAGGTAGCTTAAATGAAAGACAAAAATTACGTCGTAAAGTACGTGAAATCTTAACTAACTTAGGATATAACGAAGCAGTAACTTACTCTTTAGTATCAGATAAACATATTAAAGATGCTGTTTTTGCTTGTGGTGATGATGTTGTGCGTTTAGCTTCACCAATGAGTGAAGATCGTGCTTATGTACGTAATTCATTATTAGCTAGTGTTTTAGATTGTGTAGCTTATAACCAAGCTCGTAATCAAAAAGATGTAGCTTTATTTGAAATTAGTAACACTTATAGTAAAGATGATGTGAAAGAACACTTAGCCATTGTGGTAAGTGGAGCTACAATGAAAAACCGTTGGCAAAAATTCGAATTAAAACAAGACTTCTATAGCATGAAAGGTTTAATTTATGCATTACTTGAAGCCTTTGGATTTAACGAAACACGCTTAACAATTAAAGAAAATACAATGGATACTACTCATTTCCATCCATACCGTAGTGCTGAATTATACTTAGGTAAAGAATTAGTAGCTATCTTTGGACAAATTCACCCTAATATGGCTAAAGAATATGATGTTGAAGAAAGTTATGGATGTGAATTAAACTTAGAAGTATTATTAAATGCTAAAGCTAGTAAAGTTAAATATGCTGAAGTAAGTAAATATCCAGCAATGTCTCGTGACTTAGCCTTTGTTGTGAAGGATGATGTTCAAGTTGCTTCAATTATTAAAAGTATTAAAAAGAATTCAAAAATTGGTAAAGAAAATGTTATTCAAAACGTGGAAGTATTTGATGTTTATACTGGAGAACATGTTGAAAAAGGACATAAATCAATTGCTTTATCAATCGTCTTCCAATCTTTTGAAAGAACTTTAAAAGATGTTGAAGTAAATGAATTATTTAATAAGATTATCGAAACTTTAGAAAAAGATGTAGATGCTGAATTAAGAAAATAAATTTTCAAAGAGTGAACAAATGTTCACTCTTTTTATTTGATAAATATAAGCCCTATATTTTTAACTATTTTACCAATTCATAATTGAATTTTATAATATTATATCCAAGTTTTGTGATGAATTGTATATAATGAACTTTTGTAATAAAGCAAGCGCTTGGTTTAAAATAAAAAACATAAATAACGGATAACATCGAATGTTTTCATATTCTATTTATTGACTTGGTTTATCTTGAAAGCACTTTACTTTCATTTGTTTTAAAT
>CAZQJH010000011.1:0-23385 GCA_964593515.1 uncultured Erysipelotrichaceae bacterium | reverse complement strand
GCTTACGTGTCGCTTACCGTTAAAAAATTCATTAAAACGTAAAAAAAACTCAAATCGTTTAAAAGCCGATAAATAAGGGCTTTTTTGTTGATTTGAGTTTTTGTGAATTTCTCTGAATAAACGCAAAAATTAACGTTTAGAGAATTGTGGAGCTCTACGTGCAGCTTTAAGACCGTATTTTTTACGTTCTTTCATACGAGAGTCACGAGTAACGAATCCAGCAGCTTTTAATGCAGGACGGTAGTCAGCACTTGCTTCCATTAAAGCACGAGTGATTCCGTGACGCATTGCACCAGCTTGACCTGTGTACCCACCACCTTGAACATTAATTTTAATGTCAAATTGGTTTAAAGTTTCTGTTAATTCTAATGGTGAACGAACAACCATACGTAATGTTTCTAATGGTAAGTATTCTTCTAAAGTTCTTCCATTAACAACAATGTTTCCTGTTCCAGGAGTCATAAATACACGAGCAACAGAAGTTTTACGGCGTCCTGTACCGTTGTAAGTAACTGTATTATTTGCCATCTTTTATTTCCTCCTAACCTTTGATTTCTAACACAACTGGTTGTTGTGCAGTGTGTGGGTGTTCTCCTCCAGCGTATACGTATAAGTGTTTACGCATTTGGTCACCTAATTTTGTGTGAGGTAACATCCCTTTGATTGATCTTTCAACCCATTCAACTGGATATTTTTCTTGCATAACACGTGCAGTTCTCACACGCATACCACCAGCGTATCCTGAGTGGTTGTAGTATTTCTTACCTTCCATTTTGTCTCCAGTTAATACTGCTTTTTCAGCGTTGATTACGATTACGTAATCTCCACAGTCAACATTTGGAGTGTAAGTTGGTTTGTGTTTACCTCTTAATACAGAAGCAACAGTTGTTGATAAACGACCTAAAGTCATTCCTGTAGCATCTACAACATACCATTGACGTTGTACATCTGCAGGTTTAATAAATGTAGTTTGGCGCATAATTTTCTCTTTCCTTTCCTTAGTAGTTTCCGGGGCTACAAAGGGCTTTGTGCCTAGATAATAGTTTAACGATTATTCTTAAAAAAGTCAATCATTTTTTACTATTTTTCTTTAAAATTAATTAGCTTTACTTCAGGTAAGCTTTTTATTCCTTTTTTAGCTAAATTTTCAATGGCCCCTTGATATAAATCTTCATCTTTTAAAGAATCTGGTTCATGGGCATCGATTCCAATAACCACCTCATTTTGAACTTTAGCTACAATATCCCAAAATTCATCACAAGGATATCCCTTAATACCATAATCCCTTAAAACTTTAGCTCCTTCCAAATTGTATTCTAAAGGAATATTTAATTCCTTAGCAGCTGTACATAAACGTAATGATTGCTTATAAGCAAAATCATCAAATTTATTTCTTCCCCGCATAAATAAATCAGGATGAGCTACATAAGTATATAAACCAGTATGCATTGCTTCGATAATATCATCTACATATTTTTCTAAATATTGATTATCCCGACAAGCACTTCCATAATAAATTCTTAATTCATCACTAGTCATATAATGATTACCTAAAATAATATAATCTAATTCGTATTTAGTTAATAACTGTTTAAGCCATGGTAAATACTTCTTAAAATATTCCACTTCTAAACCAATCTTAATATCGATTTGATCATGATATTTTCTTTTAAGTTTAGAAATACTTTGGTAATAATCATCAAACTGACTTTCTTTCATTCGCATATATGCTACAAAATCACTATCATAATGCCAAGGTGTATGATCACTAAATCCTAAAACATCATATCCAGCTTCAATAGCAGCTAATACATATTCTTCATCACTACCACTTGCATGCATGCATCGTGTAGTATGGGTATGATAATTATACTTCATCTTAATTACCTCCCGCATAATTTACTGATACTAAATATAAACCTTGTGCTTGTCCTTTATAACGACAAGCATGTTTATCACAAGCTTTAAGCATTGCTTCAACTTGTTCATAAGTCAAACGATGTTTTCCTACTTCAATAATAGTTTGGGATAACATCCTAACCATATATCTTAAAAAACCAGTACCTTCAAATACTAATTTCACATAATTACCACATTCAATTACTTCTAACTTTGTAATTGTTTTAGTACGTGGTTTACGTGGATCAATTTTATTACTAGTAAATGAAGTAAAATCATGTGTACCAATAAAAACATCAGCAACTTCTTGCATAGCTTTCACATCTAATATAGCTTTATCTTTAGCCATATAATTTTCATAAAAGGGATTATTTATATCATTAGTGATATAAAATTCATAACGTTTACTAGTAGCATCAAAACGTGCATGGAAATCATCATGTACCATTTCAACTTGTTTGATTCGAATATCGCTTGGTAATAATGAATTTAAGGCTTGTTGCCATTTTTCATTACTTAATTCACGTTCGCTATCAAAATGAAATACTTGACCAATCGCATGAACTTTCGCATCTGTTCGTCCACTGGCTACGATTTCAACTTCACGTTGATGCATATAAGCTAATGCTTTTTCTATTTCTCCTTGGATACTTTTACCATTAGGTTGTTTCTGCCACCCATTGTAATTAGTACCATCATAACTCACAATAACTTTATATCTAGACATGGGCATTAATTCCTATAACCCCAACTAAAACAATAATTGTTGCGATAATTAAAATAACATCATTACCAGTTATTTTTAATTTACGATATCTAGTTCTTTTTTTACCAGGGATATAACCACGAGCTTCCATCGCATAAGCTAATTCAATTGCTCTTTGGAAAGCAGAAGCAAATAATGGTACTATCATTGATAAAACAGCTTTAAGCTTTTCAATTAATTTACCTTCTTGTAAATCAACTCCACGTGATGCTTGAGCTTTCATAATTCGATTTGTTTCCTCAATTAAAGTTGGAATAAAACGTAAAGCAATTGAAATAATCATCGCGATATCTTCAGCTGGTACTTTAATAACCTTAAATGGTTGTAGTAACATTTCAATCGCCATTGTTAAGTCTAATGGTTTAGTTGTAGATGTTAGAATGGTTGTTGCCATAATAATAAAGACTAAACGTAAAACAACAAATAATGATTGATGAATCGCTTGGGAATAAATACTAAACCATCCCAGTGAAATCAAACATGTTCCTTCTTTAATAACTAAAATATTAATTACTAATAAGAAACTCATCATAAACAACATTGGTTTTACTGATTTCATTAAGAAAGAAAAAGTTAATTTTGATAATAATGTAACTAAGATAATGGCTAAAGCAATCCAGGCATATGATACATATGAACTAGGCAAAAAGATTGCGACCATAAAAATAATTAAAGCTACAATCTTAGCTCGAGGATCTAATTTATGAACCCATGAATCAAGGGGAATATATTTCCCTAATGCAATATTATCCATTCTTTTTCACCTCTTTCACAACTTCTTTAGCTAGTTCTTCAATCGTTAGAATTGATTCATTTAAATGATAACCTTTAGCCTTTAAAGCTTCGCGTAATGCAATAACTCTAGGTGGGTTAATCTTTAATTCATTCAATAAATCTAATGATGAGAAGAAAGTTTGCACATCACTTTGTTTTGCTACTTTTCCATCTTTCATTACAATTACTTCATCACAATATTCCAAAACATGTTCCATATCATGAGTAACTAGTAAGACGCTTTTTCCTTTTTCTTTATTTAAGTATTGGAATAAAGACATCATTTCTTTAGCCCCTTGTGGGTCTAATCCAGCAGTTGGTTCATCTAAAACTAATACTTCAGGATCTAAGGCTAAAATACCCGCAATCGCTACACGACGTTTTTGTCCACCTGATAAATCAAATGGTGAACGTTGTAAATAGCTATCATCTAAACCAACTAAATTAAGCATTTCTTTAGCTTTTTGATTAGCTTGTTCTTCACTATCTCCAAAATTCATTGGTCCAAAAGCAATATCTTTTTGAACTGTATCTTCGAATAATTGATATTCAGGAAATTGAAATACTAACCCAACTTGTTTACGTAAATTTTTTAAATCGCTTGTTTTTTCATTCGCAACAATTTCACGTCCTAAGATTTTAATTTCACCTTCAGTTGGAGTTAATAAAGCATTTAAATGTTGAACTAAAGTTGATTTTCCACTTCCAGTTTGTCCAATAATAGCAATCGTTTTACCTAAAGGAATTTCTAAGTCAACTTTTTTTAAGGCTGCATATGAAAATGGTGTTCCTTCACTATATGTATGTGATACTTGATTGAATTTTATTGACATAATGCATCCACCACCTTATCCATTGAAATTGTTTTTTCAATTTTTACCCCTTCTTTTTCTAAGGCATTCACAAATTTTAATGCAAAAGGAATATCAAGTTTTAAATCAATTAACTTTTGTTCATGATATAAAACTTCTTCTGGTGTTCCTTGCATTACAACATGACCTGAATCTAATACAATGACATAATCACTTTTAGCTACTTCTTCAATATCATGGGTAATTGATATCATCGTGATATTAGTTTCATGATGAATTTCTTGAATTAATTCATTAATTTCTGCTTTACCTTGAGGATCTAACATACTTGTAGATTCATCAAAGATAATAATATCGGGTGACATAGCTAATACTCCGGCAATTGCCACTCGTTGTTTTTGACCACCTGATAATTTAGTTGGTTCACTATTCATATATTCGCTCATTCCCACTTTAGTGGCAAAGCGTTCAATAATATCTTGCATTTTTTCACTTGGTACACAACTATTCTCTAAACCAAAAGCAATATCATCAGCTACGGTTGAACCAATGAATTGGTTATCAGGATTTTGGAAAACAATTCCAATTTTTTCTCTGATTTGGTATAGAGTGTCATGATTTAAAGAGATTCCATCAATGATGATTTCCCCTTGATCTTTTTCTTGTAAGGCTACTAATAGTTTCGCAATTGTACTTTTACCACTCCCGTTGTGTCCAACGATAGTCGTATAACTACCTTCTTTAATATTAAAGGATATATTTTCAATTGCATTGACTTCTTTATCATATGAAAAAGTCAAATTTTTAACTTCTATCTTGTTCATCTTATCACCTCTATATATCTTATAAATTATACACTTATTTTAATTGAATGTGAATATTTTTTTATTGGATGTCAAGACACATATAAACAAAAAAGAGGGTTTCCCCTCTTAGCGTTTCCATCCTTCATAAATTGCTAAATATTTATTAGCTAATTCATAAATTCTTTCCACATGTCGATTAACTTTATCTTCTTGTAATGGGGTAATATGAACAACATCTAATTCATTATCCCCTTGTTTTTCAATTACATATCCCATATTCACAATTTCTTTCACAAAAGCATCGACATAATTCTTATCTTCAAAAGTTAGATGATGTTTAATCATGCAAGTTGCGTTATGATCACAATTTGTCAATTGTTTAATACTTGCTTGTTTAGCTTCTTCTAAGCTACATCGTTTTTTTTTACTTCATCAAAGCTTTCGTCGATAACCTCTTCATCTGTTTCTTCAACAACTGGTTCTTGAGCATAGAATTCTACTTCAATTGAATCATCATATTCATCTTCTTCATCATCACAAGAACAGCAATCATCTGCTTCTTCATTCATATCGATTACTTCTTCATCATTTAATAAATCTTCATCGATATCTAAGTTGATTTTTTCTTGATCCTTTTTCTTTTTATAAGCTAATAAAGCAGCTCCAGCCCCAATGGCTACTAATACTGGAAATAATTTTTTCATTTGAATCACCACTTTCTTTATCTTATTTTAGCACATCATTGAATAAATATACAACTAATTATAGTTTTTTACTTATTCCAATTCCATCACCTTGTTTTAAGAAGGTTGTTTCATAATCTTTTCTAGTATCTAAATATTCAATAAACCATTTAATTTTACGAATTAATTGACGTAAATCGCGACTTTGAATTAATTCTGGATTTTCAACATAACCATGGAATGATAAGTTATCACTAATAATATATCCACCTTGTTTTAGATTAACTTCATATCGTTCAAAGAATTTAATATATTGAGCTTTAGCTGCATCAATAAATAACATATCATATAAGCCATCAATTTCGGTTTGTAAAGCATCACCTTCAATTAAGGTGATTTGGTTTGTTAAACCACTTCTTTCTAAGTATTCACATGCTTTTACATAACGGCTATGATCACGTTCAACTGTCGTAATTTTAATTTCCGGATCACATAAAGCCATTTGAATAGCTGAATAACCAATCGCACTTCCTATTTCTAAAATTGCTTTAATTTCATGTTCCTTAATAAAGTTACGAATAAATTCAATTCCTTCTTTTTGCATAATTGGAACATTGTTTTCTAAAGCATATGTTTCCATTTCTAATAATAGATTTTCCATTTTTACTCCTTTCGATATTTCGCGTCAATAACCTCATTAGTAAGTGATTTGATACGTTCAACCGTAACACTTTTACCTAGGTGATTTAACGCATGAGAACGCGCTAAATCATCGTTATATTGCGAAAGCTTATAAATCTTAAAGTTATAACGAGAATCATAGAAATTGTTTACATCTTTAGTTTGATAATGATCAACCAAAGGAGTCCATAATAAATTTTCAACCCTTATTTGACCACTATCTTTATCTTTGATGAAATCACAAGTAATCATCCCTTCCACAATATTTCCAAAGTCAACCATTCCACTAATACTATTTCCTAGGGAATAAACTACTGCTAACTCATTACCATTTACCCCAGTATAATATTCAATTGGTTGAATTACATGAGGATGAGTACCAACTACTAAATCTACTTCTAAATCCGCAAATAATTGTGCATATTTACGTTGAAAACTATTAGCTTGATAAGTATTTTCATCACCCCAGTGAGCTGAAACAATAATCACATCACTAACTTCTTTAGCTTTAGCTACATCTTGTTTAATCTTATCTTCATCAAAATAAGCTACTTCATAATCATTACTCGCGACAATTCCATTAGTTCCATATGTATAAGCTAATAAAGAAAACTTAATTCCTTCACGTTCAATTACCCGAATTGTATCACGATCTTCTTGTGAAATATAAGTACCTGCTACAATCATATCATCAAAACGTGCCCAAGCCGCATGACTATTCGCAATTCCTTTAGAAAAACGATCTAATGAATGATTAGTTGCAGTATTGACCATATCAAAACCTAAAGCATGTAAATCATCACTAACTTGAATTGGAGCATTAAAAGTTGGATATCCACTTAATCCTAACTCTTCTCCTCCTAAAATAATTTCCTGATTAATAAAAGCTAAATCAGCATCTTTGATATCATCTTTAATATTTTCATAAATAGTTTGATAGTTATATAAGGAATCACCATATTCTCCCTTATTTTCATCAGCTCTAATATTTATAACTTGATGTAATAAATTATCCCCAATGGCCATAAAAGATACTTTCACATCTTTCTTTTCCTCTACTTCTACAATAACTTCATCTTGATCATCAACAACATCAATAACTTCATCTTGTTTTTGATTATTTAAATGAACATAAAATCCACTTAAACCACCTAAAATAACGACTAAGCAAATAACAATAATAACCAATACACGGTTAACTTTCATAAAATCACTCTCCTAAATACTCTTCTAGCGTAATACCAGCATTATAGATTTCAGTAGCAGCTTCAACACCCACATAACGTATATGCCAAGGTTCATACATATAACCAGTAATACTTTCTTTATCTTGTGGATAACGAATAATAAAACCATATTCATGAGCATGTTTAGCTAAATAAATACCTGATTCACTATTACCATAATCGCTAGTTAACTCTCCAACATCAAATGCTAAACCACTTTGATGTTCACTATATCCAGGACGAGCACTATAACGATCAGCTAATTCTTTACCATCTCTTTCAACATAAGCATTATATAATTGAGCTTGATAAGCATAACTACGATATCCACTAATTAATTCTAAATTCAAGCCTAAACTTCTTCCTTTAGCTTGTAATTTAATTAAAGCATTATAAGCATCATTATCTAAGCTTCCATAATTTTTTGGTAAAGGATGTTGTTTATTCACTAATAAAATACCATTTTTATAAAATGGTTTAATCTCATCATCTTTATGATTTTTAACATAATCATCTTTCTTTTCTAAAACCTCTACTAAATAAGATTTTTCACTTGTATTACCATTACGATCTTGAGCTGTAATATGTACTTCATAATTACCAGGTACCGTAGAATCAACACTACTTATAAAGTTATATTGAACATCACCATCAACTGGATCATAAACCCGACGAATATTTTCCATTGGATTAAAATCGCAACCATATTCGATTTGAATGGCATTATTAGCTAATTCAATAACAGGTGGAGTCGTATCAACAACATTAATAATTAATTCAAAACGATCAATTACATATAAATGTTGTTCTCCCAATTTATAAGTATTAACATTAGGTAAACTAGATGTATCATTTACTTTAATATCGTTAGATAAATCATAATCACTCCCATATTCGATTGTGATATATTTCTTTTCAATATCATAAATATCAGGTTCACCTTTTTGAGGTGATGATTGATAATATACTAAGAAAATTAATAATACCGTCAAGAAACCGATTAGAAAATATATTAATTTTGTTTTCATATAATCCCTTCTTTTTTTATTATATTATTTTAGCTTATAAAGTAAAAAAAAACAAGAGCACCGAAGTACTCTTGAGTTTTGATTATTTTACTAATTGAATAATTGCCATTGGAGCAGCATCCCCACGACGAATACGAGTTTTAACAACTCTAGTGTATCCTCCGTTACGGTCTTTGTATGCTGGAGCAATTTCATCAAATAATTTTTGTAAAGCAGTTTGTCCTGTTTCTTCGTTAACAACTACATCACGAACAACTTTAGCAGCTTGACGTCTTGCGTGTAAGTCACCACGTTTTCCTAATGTAATTAATTCATCCATAACAGTACGTAATTCTTTAGCTTTCATTTCAGTTGTTTCTAAAGATCCACTAGCAATTAAAGATGTTGCCATGTTACGTAATAATGCTTTTCTGTGATCAGCAGTACGTCCTAATTTACGATTCCACATTGGAAAATCCTCCTCTCAGATTTATTCATAAGATTTAAATGATAATTTTAATTCATTTAATTTATCTTTTACTTCTTTTAAAGATTTTTTACCTAAATTACGAACTCTCATCATATCTTCTTCAGATTTTTGAGTTAATTCTTCAACTGTTTGAATTCCTGCACGTTTTAAGCAGTTAAATGAACGAACAGATAAATCTAGGTCTTCGATTGGCATAGAAAGTTGTCCTTTTTGAGTTTCTCCCTGTGCCTCT
The DNA here is from genome assembly GCA_964593515.1 of uncultured Erysipelotrichaceae bacterium. Classification (GTDB taxonomy): domain Bacteria; phylum Bacillota_I; class Bacilli_A; order Erysipelotrichales; family Erysipelotrichaceae; genus JAXJYR01. The sequence goes on along the minus strand of CAZQJH010000011.1, from coordinate 14,009 downwards.
TTCATAACTGATTCTAATTGGTTAACTGGTTCGTGTACACTTGTTAATAATTCTAAGTGATTAATTAAAATCTTACTAGATAAAGCTAAAGATTCAGCTGGATTGATTGAACCATCAGTCCAAACTTCTAATGTAACTCGATCATAGTTAGCATTTTGACCTACACGAGCTTGGTCAACTGTATAAGATACTTTTTTAATTGGTGTATAAATAGAATCAGTATAAATTGTCCCAACTGATTGGTTATACCCTTCATATAAGCGTTTGTTTACATCAGCATTTACATAACCTCTACCGATTCCAGCTTGCATTTCCATTTCTAATGTAGCACCTTCTTCTACTGTAGCAATATGTAAATCCTTACTTAAAACTTCAACACCTTCAGGACAAATAATATCTGCACCTGTTACTTCACAAGGTCCTTGTTTAGAGATACGTAATGTATATACTTCATCATCATTGTAATCAATTTTCATGATTAATTTTTTGATATTTAAAATCATTAACGTAACATCTTCAACTACCCCTGGTACTGATGTAAATTCGTGGAATACACCGTCAATCTTAATTGAGAAAACGGCAGCTCCTGGTAAAGAGGATAGTAGAACACGTCTTAGTGCATTTCCTATCGTTGTTCCGAATCCTCTTTCTAGAGGTTCAAATACAAATTTACCATAATTTTCTGCTTCATTGTACTCTTTTACTTCAAAATTTGCACGTTCGAATTTTTGCATACTATACCTCCTCAAACAAGCTTAATATTAACCACGTGGTCGTTTTGGTGGACGACAACCGTTGTGTGGAATAGGTGTTACATCGTTAATCATTGTAATTTCTAATCCAGCAACTTGTAATGCTCTAACAGCAGCTTCACGTCCAGGTCCTGGACCTTTTACGTTAACTGATACTGTTTTCATTCCATGGTCCATAGCTGCTTTACCTGCAGCTTCTGCTGCCATTTGTGCAGCAAATGGAGTTGATTTACGAGATCCTTTAAATCCTAATGCTCCTGCACTTGACCATGCTACAGCATTTCCATCTTCATCAGTAATAGTAACGATGGTATTGTTAAATGTTGAGTGAATGTGTGCACAACCACGAGCAATATTCTTGCGTACTTTACGTTTACGTACAGCTGATTTTACGTTCTTTGCCATTTACTTATCCTCCTATCGTCCTATTTCTTTTTGTTTGCTACCGTACGAACTGGTCCTTTACGTGTACGGGCATTTGTTTTTGTTCTTTGTCCACGAACTGGTAATCCTCTACGGTGACGGATACCACGGTAACATCCGATTTCCATTAAACGTTTAATGTTTAAGGCTACTTCACGACGTAAGTCTCCTTCAACTTTAATTTTGTCAACTTCTCCACGGATTGCATTTACTTGTTCTTCAGATAAATCTTTAACACGGATGTTTTCATCAATCCCAACAGTTTTTAAAATTTGTTCAGAAGTTGATCTTCCAATTCCATAAATATAAGTTAATGATACTACCACACGTTTGTCGCGTGGTAAGTCAACACCTGCAATACGAGCCATTTTACATTACACCTCCATTAGTTTCCTTGTCTTTGTTTGTGTTTTGGGTTTTCGCAAATAACCATGATACGGCCTTTACGTTTGATAATGCGGCATTTATCGCAGATTGGTTTGACAGATGGTCTTACTTTCATGCGTTTTCCTCCTTGATTCAGTCCTATTTTTGTCTGAATGTAATTCGCCCACGTGATAAATCATATGGTGAAATTTCAACGGTAACGCGATCTCCCGGTAAAATGCGAATGTAGTGCATACGGATTTTACCAGATACGTGAGCCAAAATTTCGTGTCCGTTTTCTAATTTCACTTTGAACATTGTGTTTGGTAGAGTGTCAACGACAATCCCTTCCATTTCAATAACATCTTGTTTACCCATTATTGGAAAGTTCCTCCTCATTCATAGCTGTTAATAACTCATAACCATTTTCAGTAATAACGATTGTGTGTTCAAAATGGACAGCTAACTTGCCATCACATGTGGCCATACTGAATCCATCTTCTAACAATCTTGTATGTGCGCGACCTTGTAAAACAATTGGTTCTACTGCGATTGTCATCCCAGGTTCTAAAACAATTCCTTCACCAGGTGGCCCAAAATTTGGAACAGTTGGTTCTTCATGTACCGAAGTACCAATACCATGACCGGCATAATCTCTAGGTAACATATATCCATGAGAGAATACATATTCACCGATTGCATGAGATATGTCCGTTAAGTGATTTCCTGCTTTCGCATGCTTAAGACCTTCCCATAAAGCGTCTTCACCAACCCTCATCAATTGCGAAGCTTCTTTAGAGATTGATCCAACAGCATATGTCCAAGCAGAATCCCCATGATACCCATGATAACAGGCCCCGATATCTATCGAAACAATGTCCCCATCCTGCAATTCATAGTCACTAGGTAGACCATGTGCAGTAATGGAATTCACAGATATACAAGTCGCATAGGGAAAACCATATAAATTCTTAAAGGACGGTATCCCGCCATTTTTAATGATCGTTTCTTCAACTACTTGATCAATGAATTTAGTAGTTACCCCAACACGTATAACTGATTGCGCTGCACTATGTGCAAGCGCAACTATTATACCCGCTTTTTTCATTTTTGTCAACTCTAAAGTTGATTTTGATGAAACCATTTTTTAATTATTTTTCTAATGCTTTTAAAACATCTTCGAATACTTTATCAATTGGTTGGTCTGCATTGATGTATTCAACGATTCCTTGAGCTTTATAGTAGTCTAATACTGGAGCAGTTTGTTTAGAATATTCTTCTAAACGTACAGTTAAACTTTCTAATGTGTCATCTTTACGTTGGTAAAGTTCTCCACCACAAACATCACATAAACCAGCAACAGCAGATGGTTTAGTTACTTCGTGGTAAATTTCTCCACAATCTTTACATAAACGACGTCCTGTAATTCTTCCAGCTAAAATATCGAAATCGATATCTAATACGATTACTTTATCAATAGCTAAATCAGTTCCTTTTGATAATTCATCGAATGCTTCAGCTTGGTCAATTGTTCTAGGGTATCCATCTAATAAGTAACCATTTTTCTTATCAGTTAAGTTTTCTAAGTATGACTTAACCATGTTGTTTACTAATTCATTTGGTACTAATAACCCTTGATCCATATAACCTTTAGCTTTTAATCCTAATTCAGTTTTGTTACCAATTTCACTACGGAAAATATCTCCAGTTGAAATATGGTTAACATTAAAATGACTTACGATTTTTGCAGACATAGTACCTTTTCCAGCACCAGGTCCTCCCATAATTAAAATGTTCATAGTTTACACCTCATTTTTCTGTCAACGATTTAATATTTTGAATTGTTAAGATTCAATGATGGTTGACACACCATTTGCGTAAAATTTTTATACTTTATCCGACTTTATAAAGTAACCTTTATTAATTGCCTAAGGATAATATTACTATATCACATTAAGGTAATTTTTAAAAGAAAAAATTAGTTGCTTAGCAATCGCCAAGGCAACAAGCTAAACAACTAATTAATTTTTATGAAAAGTATTTTGATCTTGTATTTCCTAATTTACTAAATCCAGTGTAAGATTTTTGAGTTAATCTACCCTTGATTTGGTTAACAGTTTCTAATGCTACCCCTACAACAATGATGATTCCAGTACCACCGATTCCAATTGATTGTGGAAGTGGTGTTACCAATGGTAAAACATGTGGTAATAAGGCAATTAATGCTAAACTTAAAGCTCCTAATACAGTAATTCTGTTTAATACAGTACTAACGTATTCTTTAGTTTCTTTTCCTGGACGAACTCCTGGAATATATGTACCGTTTTTACCTAAGTTTTCGGCAATTTGTTCTGGATTAACTTGTAACTCAGTATAGAAGAATGAGAACAAGAAAATTAAAACAACGTATACACATAATGAAGCTGGTGTTTGCATTCCTAACCAGTATTCTAATGTTTTTACCCAATCAGCTGCAGTAATCATCTTAACGATTGACAATGGTGCAACCATAATAGATGATGCGAAAATAACTGGCATAACTGATGCTGAGTTAATTTTCAATGGTAAGTAGTTCATACTCTTACCTTGTTTGTTGATAGTACTAGAAGTATATTGGATTGGAATTCTTCTTTCTGAAGTAGAAATAATTACTACAAATACAATGATCACAATGTAAGCTAAAATATAACCAGCTACTCCTAACGCACCTGCTAAGACATTTGCATCTTCACCGGCAATAGAAGTATAAGCAACTGATAATTGGTAAGGTAATCTAGCCATAATACCAGTAGCAATGATCATTGATTGACCATTTCCAATACCTTTAGCTGTAATTCTATCTCCTAACCAAAGTACAAACATACTTCCTGCTACAAGAACAGTAGAGATATACAGGATATTAGCCCATAAATTCTCTGCATCGATTAATCCTGGTGTAGATTGAGAGAAACCATACATAAGTGTAAAGGCTTGTAAAAATCCTAGCACGATAGCTAAGTAACGAGTGTATTTATCCATCGTTTTCTTACCTTGTGCTCCAGATTTTGATAATTCTGTTAATGAAGGAATAACATCCATTGCTAATAATTGGATAATGATTGAAGCCGTAATATATGGTCCAACCCCTAAAGAGAAGATAGATAATTGTTCTAATCCTCCCCCTCCAAGCATGTTGATCATTTCAAATAAGCTTGAAGAAGCAATGTTTCCAATTGCAGCATTGTTTACTCCAGGAACTGTTATTGCAGTTCCAAAACGAAAGATAAACAGAATAAGAAGAGTAAAGAGGATTCGTTTCCAAATCTCTTTATTCTTCAATACTCTTGCAATCGTTTTATTCATCTTAGATTTCCTCTACTTTTCCGCCTGCTTGTTCAATAATTGCTACAGCTGACTTAGAAAATTTGTGAGCCTTCACTGTAAGTTTCTTTGTTAATTCACCAGTACCTAAGATTTTAATTCCATCTAATTCTTTCTTTACTAATCCAGTTTCAATTAATAATTCTGGAGTTACTTCAACACCGTCTTCAAATTTGTTTAAAGCTTCAACATTTACGATAGCGTAAACTGTACGGTTGAAGTTAGTAAATCCTCTTTTTGGTAAACGTCTTGCTAATGGTGTTTGTCCCCCTTCAAATCCTAAGCGAACTCCACCACCAGATCTAGCGTTTTGACCTTTGTGACCTTTACCAGCAGTTTTTCCGTTTCCAGAACCGTGCCCTCTTCCTTTACGGAATTTTTTTGTTCTAGCACCTTCTGTATATTTCATTTCATGTAATTTCATGTCTAAACCCTCCTATTAACCGCGAATCTCTTCTGGTTTTTTACCACGGAGACGAGCAACTTCTTCAAGAGTTTTAAGTTCATTTAAAGCTGTCATTGTAGCACGAACCATGTTGATTGGTGTACGACTTCCTAAACATTTTGATAAAACATCATTTAATCCAGCAAGTTCTAATACATCACGAACAGCTCCACCAGCTACTACCCCAGTACCTTCTGCAGCAGGGCGTAAGAAGACAGATCCTGCACCATAAGTACCAGTGATGTCATGTGGAATTGTAGTTCCAACCATAGGTACATTAATAATGTTTTTCTTAGCATCTTCAACTGCTTTTTTGATTGCATCAGGTACTTCGTTTGCTTTACCTGTACCAAATCCAACACGTCCTTTTTTATCACCGATAACAACTAAGGCAGCGAAACGGAAACGACGTCCCCCTTTAACTACTTTTGTTACACGGTTGATCGCAACGACACGTTCCTCGAATTCTTTTTCGCGTTCAGTTCTTCTTGGTTTACGTTCCATTCGCATAACCTCCTAAAATTTTAATCCGGCTTCTCTAGCCGCATCAGCTAATGCTTTTACTTTACCAGTGTAGATATATCCTCCACGGTCAAATACAACGTTTGTAATATTGTTTTCTAATGCGCGTTTTGCAATTTCAGTTCCAACTAACTTAGCTGCTTCAACGTTTCCACCATTAGCTAATCCCATTTTTAATGAGCTAGCTGATACTAATGTAGTTCCATTTACGTCATCAATAATTTGTGCGTAGATGTAACTGTTAGAACGGAATACGTTTAAGCGGGGACATTCAGGAGTTCCACTGATTTTGCGACGAACACGTTCGTGACGACGCACTCTTTCATCATTTTTAGATACTTTCTTAAGCATGTTTCAATTTCTCCTTTCCCACTATTTCTTACCAGCTGTTTTACCTTCCTTACGGCGAACAAATTCATCCTTGTAACGGATTCCTTTTCCTTTGTAAGGTTCAGGTTTTCTAACAGCTCTTACGTTAGCTGCGAATTCACCAACACGTTGTTTGTCAATTCCGCTTACTTTAATTAAAGTAGCACTTGGACATTCAACTGTTAATCCTTCTTCTACTTCGAATACAACTGGGTGTGAGTAACCAACATTTAAAGTTAATTTGTTATTAGCAACTGCAACACGGTATCCAATACCAACTAATTCTAATTCTTTTACGAATCCAGTGCTTACACCTTCTACCATGTTAGCTAATAAAGCACGAGTAGTTCCGTGTAATTGTTTTGTGTGTTTTTCTTCGTTAGGACGAGTTACTGTTAAAACTTCACCCTCAACATTGATCCCTAAAATAGGGTTGAATGTTCTTGTTAAAGTTCCTTTAGGACCTTTAACAGTCACCTCATTACCAGCAGCAATTTCAACAGTTACGCCAGCTGGAATGGTAATCGCTTTATTCCCGATACGTGACATCTTACTTTACCTCCGATATTTTTATCTTACCATACGTAAGCAACAACTTCTCCACCTACGTGTTGACGTTTTGCTTCTTTGTCAGTCATCAATCCTTTTGATGTAGAGATGATAGCAATTCCTAATCCGTTTAATACACGAGGGATTGCATCAACTTTAGCATACGCACGTAATCCTGGTTTAGAAATACGTTTTAAACCGTTGATAACTTTTTCACCATTTGGACCATATTTTAATGTAATAGTGATTGTTTTCTTTAAGTCTCCATCTACTGTGTAATCAGTAATGAATCCTTCTTCTTTTAAAATTCTTGCGATTTCAACTTTTTCTTTGTTTGCAGGAATTTCTACAGTTTCGTGACGAGCTTGTAACGCGTTACGAACTCTAGTAAGCATATCTGCAATTGGATCTGTCATAATCATCATGACTATATTCCTCCTTCTTACCAGCTAGCCTTCTTAACTCCAGGAATTTGCCCTTTGTAAGCTAATTCACGGAAGCAGATACGGCATAGTTTGTATTTACGTAAAACTGAGTGAGGACGACCACAACGTTCACAACGTGTGTACTCACGCACTTTGAACTTTTGAGGACGGTGTGCTTTGTTAATCATTGCTTTCTTTGCCATTTTTAAGTCCTCCTATTTCTTGAAAGGCATTCCCATTAATGTTAATAATGCCTTAGCTTCTTCATCTGTTTTAGCAGTAGTAACGATTACTACATCCATTCCACGAACTTTGTTAACTTTATCGTAGTTGATTTCAGGGAAGATTAATTGTTCTTTTACCCCTAAAGTGTAGTTTCCACGTCCATCGAATGATGTATCAGAAACCCCACGGAAGTCACGTACACGTGGTAATGAAATGTTCATTAATTTGTCTAAGAAATCATACATTTTTTGTTTACGTAATGTAACTTTACATCCGATTGCCATACCTTCACGTAATTTGAAGTTAGCGATTGATTTCTTAGCTCTTGTAACGATTGGTTTTTGACCAGTAATTTGAGCTAATTCAGCTACAGCTTCATCTAATAATTTTGGATTAGAAATAGCTTCCCCGATACCCATGTTGATTACTACTTTGTCAACGTATGGAACTTCCATTACTGATTTGTAACCGAATTTTTCCATCATTGCAGGTACAACTGTTTCTTTGTATTTATCATATAAACGGTTCATTCAATGTACCTCCTTAATCAACTTCGCCTACAACTTTACCAGCTTTTTTGTAGACGCGAACCTTAGTCATTTTTCCTTTGACTTCTTTGAATTCGTAACCGATACGGTAAGCTTTTTTAGTTTTCTTATCGTATGCCATTACGTTACTAACGTGGATTGGAGCTTCTCTTTCGATAATTCCTCCATCTGGGTTAGCTTGTGTTGGTTTAAGGTGTTTTTTCTTCATGTTAACACCTGCAACAACTACCTTGTCTTCACTAGGCATTGCTTTAATTACTTCAGCGATAGTGCCCTTGTAAGCACCTGAAATAACTTGAACTGTATCTCCTTTTTTGATTTTCACAAGAACACCTCCCTAAATTACTTCTGGTGCCAAAGATACGATTTTCATGTAATCTTTGTCACGTAATTCTCTTGCCACAGGTCCGAAAATACGAGTACCACGTGGTGATTTATCATCTTTAATTAATACAACTGCGTTGTCATCAAATTTGATGTAACTTCCGTTTTCACGACGAACTCCACGACGAGTACGTACGATAACTCCTTTAACTACATCTCCTTTTTTAACAGTTCCACCAGGAGTAGCTTGTTTTACTGAACAAACAACGACATCCCCGATGTTAGCAAATTTTCTAACGCTTCCTCCTAAACAACGGATAACTAAAACTTCTTTAGCTCCAGTGTTGTCAGCGACGCGTAATCTACTTTCGTTTTGGATCATTTCGTCAACCTCCTAGTTTCTTATAATTGAACGGCTTTTTCAACAACTTCTAATAAACGGAAACGTTTAGTAGCAGATAATGGACGAGTTTCCATAATTGTTACGATATCTCCGATACGAGCTTCGTTGTTTTCATCATGAGCCTTGAATTTTTTTGAATAATTTACACGTTTTCCATATAATGGGTGTGTTTTTTTAGTTTCAACAATAACAGTAATTGTTTTATCCATTTTGTCTGAAACTACTCTTCCACGATATACTTTACGGTTAGATCTTTCCATAATTTAATGATCCTCCTTAATCCTGGTTAACAGTACGTTCTGTTAATACTGTTTTCATACGAGCAATTTCTTTTTTAACTGTTCTTAAACGAGCAGTGTTAGTTAATTGCCCTGTTGCTTGTTGGAAACGAAGATTAAAGAGTTCTTCTTTAAGCGCTTCGATCTCTTTGTTAATATCGGCGTTAGTTAATTCTCTGATCTCTTTCGCTGTCATAATAAATTACTCCTCTCCCTTTCTAACAAATTTACATTTAACTGGTAATTTGTGAGAAGCTAAACGGAATGCTTCACGAGCGATTTCTTCTGAAACCCCTGCAACTTCGAACATTACACGTCCTTCTTTAACAACTGCTACCCATCCTTCAGGAGCACCTTTACCAGATCCCATACGTACTTCTAATGGTTTTTTAGTTCTAGCCATGTGAGGGAAGATTCTAATCCAAACCTTACCACCACGTTTCATGTAACGTGTCATGGCAATACGAGCAGCTTCGATTTGGCGGTTTGATACGTAGTTACCAGTTTCAGCAACTAATCCGAATTCACCAAATGAAACTTCACGACCAGCTTTTGAGCGACCTTCATAAGATAAACGGTGAGGTCTTCTATATTTTGTTCTCTTAGGCATTAACATAATTAGTTTCCTCCTTCCGCTTTCTTAGCTTCGTTGTTGTTACGACGGTTTTTGTTGAATTTGCGGTTGTTTTTACGACGACGATCGTTGTTTTTTGGAGCTTCTGGTTCTTGAACCATTTGTCCAGGTAAAACGTGACCACGACAAATCCATACTTTAACACCTAAACGTCCGTAAGTAGTTGATGCTTCTTCCCAAGCATAATCGATATCAGCACGTAATGTATGTAAAGGAACAACCCCTTCAGAGTATCCTTCAGTACGAGCCATATCTGCACCACCTAAACGTCCAGAAACAGCAGTTTTAATACCTTTTGCTCCAGCACGCATAGTTTTTTGGATTGCTTTCTTTTGAGCAACACGGAAACTAGCACGTTGTTCTAATTGATCAGCAATGCTACGAGCAACTAATTTTGCATCTAAATCAGGGTTAGCAATTTCTAATACTTTAACGTATACGTTTTTACCACCACATAATTTAACTAATTTTTTCTTTAATAATTCAATGTTCGCACCGTTTTCACCAATGATCACACCAGGACGAGCTGTACGGATCATAACTTCAACACGGTTTTTAGAACGTTCGATTTCAATACGTGAAACTGCAGCTGCTTTTAATTCAGCGAATAAGAATTCACGAATTTTAACATCTTCTAATAAATAATCGGCGTAATCTTTTTCAGCGTACCAACGTGATTCCCAATCACGGATAACACCGACACGTAAACCGATTGGACTAACCTTTTGTCCCATAAGTTACCTCCTTACTAACGTTCAGCAACCACTACTGTAATGTGGCTGGTACGTTTGTGGATTGCACTAGCAGATCCTTTTGCACGTGGCATGAAACGTTTTAAAGTGATTCCTTCGTTAGCGTAACATGCTTTTACATATAATTTTTCTTCATCTAAGTGATGATTGTTTACTGCGTTTGCACAAGCAGATTTTAATACTTTAGCAATTGATACTGCAGCTACATTTGGTGTAAATTTTAAGATAGCAGCAGCTTCAGCAGCGTCTTTCCCACGGATTAAATCAAGGACAATACGAGCTTTACGAGGTGGGATACGTAATGTCTTAGCAGTAGCTTTAACTTCCATTTACTTATTCCTCCTTATCTTCTAGCTTTCTTGTCATCGTCACCGTGACCAGTGTATTTACGAGTAGGCACGAATTCACCTAATTTGTGTCCTACCATATCTTCTGTAACATAAACAGGTAAGTGTTCTTTTCCGTTGTAAACAGCAAATGTATGTTCTACAAATTGAGGGAAAATAGTTGAACGACGTGACCATGTTTTAATAACTTGTTTTTTACCAGCTGCATTAAGTGCTTCCACTTTTTTCATTAAGTGGTCATCACAGAATGGGCCTTTCTTTAAACTACGACTCATTTAAATTTTCCTCCTTTTTCTATTTACCGTTACGACGGCGTACAATTAATTTAGTTGAAGCTTTTTTGTTTTTACGAGTTTTAACACCCATAGCTTTTTTACCCCAAGGTGTCATAGGAGACTTACGTCCAATAGGAGTACGTCCTTCCCCTCCCCCATGAGGGTGATCGTTAGGGTTCATAACAGATCCACGAACAGTTGGACGAATACCTCTCCAACGGTTACGACCAGCTTTACCGTAGTTAACTAAGCTGTGATCTTCGTTTCCAACTTGACCGATTGTAGCACGGCAGTTAGATAATACACGACGAACTTCACCAGAAGCTAAACGTAATGTAACATATTTTTCTTCAATCCCTAAGATTTGAGCACTAGTACCAGCTGAACGAGCTAATTGTCCACCTTTACCAGGTTTTAACTCAACGTTGTGTACTACTGTACCTTCAGGAATATCTTTTAATTCTAATGCATTACCAACTTTGATATCAGCACCTTTTCCAGAGTAAACTGTAGTTCCAACAGTTAATCCTTTAGGAGCTAAAATGTAACGTTTTTCCCCATCAGCATAGTGTAATAAAGCAATGTTTGCTGAACGGTTTGGATCGTATTCGATTGTTGCTACTTTAGCAGCGTAATCGTCTTTGTCACGTTTGAAATCGATAATACGGTATTTTCTTTTGTGTCCTCCACCTTTGTGGCGAGTTGTAATACGACCATTGTTGTTACGTCCACCTTTTGAGTTTAATGGAGCTAACAATGATTTTTCAGGTGTGTTGCAAGTAATCTCAGCACGAGATAAGCTTGTCATACCACGACGACCTGGAGTGGTCGGCTTATACTTAATAATTGCCATTGATATTTATCCTCCTTACGCAATATTTATTCAGGAAATAGCGTGAATCTCCCTGATCTTATTCGAATCCTCCGAATAAGTCGATATCTTGACCTTCAGCAATTTTAACGTAAGCTTTACGTACTGCGTTAGTCTTACCGATGAATTTTCCTACTCTCTTAGTTTTAGGTTTGCAGTTAACAACATTAACAGCTTCTACTTTAACATTGAAAATGTTTTCTACAGCTTGTTTGATTAATGTTTTGTTTGCACCTTTTTTAACTTCGAAAGTTACTTTGTTTTCGCTGTCCATGTATTTCATTGTTTTTTCAGTAATGATTGGACGAATAATAATGTCTCTGTAATTCATTATTCAGCAACCCCCTCTGTAGCAAGTGCTTTTTCAACATCTTTCACAGCAGCTTCTGTGAAGATAATTTCATTAGCGTTTACGATATCGTATACATTTAATCCTTCCGCAGTTAACATGTTCATTGTAGGAATGTTTCTCATACTTAAGTAAGCATTTTCGAAATCTTCTTCAACTGAAACAACGAATAATGTTTTCTTTGGAGCGTTTAAGTTGTTGATAATTTCAACGAAGCTCTTAGTTTTAGGAGCTGCTAAATCGAATTTATCTACTACTTTCATTGCGTTTTCTAACACTTTTTCTGATAATACAGATTTTAATGCTAAACGACGAACTTTTTTGTTTAATTTGTAAGAGTAACTTCTAGGAGTTGGTCCGAATACGATTCCTCCACCTCTCCATTGAGTAGCTCTAGTAGAACCTTGACGAGCACGTCCAGTTCCTTTTTGACGCCATGGTTTACGTCCTCCACCACTAACTTGTGTACGAGTTTTAGTAGCGTGAGTACCACGTCTTAAACTTGCTCTTTGCATTACAATTGCATCGAAGATACATTGTTGATTTGGTTCGATGCCGAATACTGAATCAGCAAGAGTAATGTCATGAAGCTCTTGACCAGCTTGATTTAATACTTTAATTGTTGGCATCTGCTATTCCTCCTCTGCTTTAGCGTAGTTAACTAATGTTACAGCAGGTTTGTTTCCTTTTGAACATTTAGCGCTACGTACCATTACTAGACCACGTTTAGGTCCAGGAACGTTTCCTTTTACTAATAAGTAGTTGTTTTCAACATCTACTTTGATAACAGTTAAGTTTTGGTTAGTTGTACGGTATCCACCTTCTTGACCAGCCATAACTGTTCCTTTTAAGATCTTACCTTGACGAGAAGTAATCCCGTTTGTAGCTAATGACCCGATGTGTCTGTGGTGTCCAGAACCGTGTGATTTAGGACCCATTTTAGCGTTATTTCTAACGATAGTACCGTTATATCCTTTACCTTTGCTAGTTCCGATTACGTCAACTGTTTCTCCAGCTTCGAAGATATCAACTTTAACTTCGTCTCCTAAGTTTAAAGCTAATTCACAGTCACGAACTTCTCTAACGAAACGTTTAGGAGCAGTGTTTGCTTTTTTAGCGTGTCCGATTTCTGGTTTTGTAGAACGTTTTTCTTTAATGTCTTCAAATCCTAATTGAACAGCTGAATATCCATCGTTTTCTACTGTTTTGTTTTGTAACACGATGTTTGGTGTGGCCTCAATAACAGTAACAGGAATTAAAATTCCATCTTCTGTAAATACTTGAGTCATCCCAAGTTTACGTCCAAGAATACCTTTCATGATGTCACCTCCATTACAGTTTAATCTCGATGTCTACACCACTAGGTAATTCTAAACGACTTAATGAATCGATAGTTTCTTTAGTTGGTTCAACGATCTCGATTAATCTTTTGTGTGTGCGAATTTCAAATTGTTCGCGAGAATCTTTATATTTGTGTACCGCACGTAGTACTGTAACTACTTGTTTTTCAGTTGGAAGAGGTACTGGTCCAACAACACTTTTTGCACCGTGAGCTTGTGCAGCCTTAATGATTTTATCAGCACTTGCATCTAAAATTCTGTGTTCGTAGGCTTTTAAGCGAATTCTTACGCTGTTTTTTGCCATGTGTAAATCTCCTTTCGTCTATATCTTGATAGACTCGCTCCGCGCGAATTACCTGACCTCGCCGCCCATGACAACGTTTCTCAGTGGGTCAGCAACCTCGCGCATCCTTGCGGTCGCCCCAATATAATATCACAAGACAATACTAAAT
>CAZQJH010000010.1:0-23672 GCA_964593515.1 uncultured Erysipelotrichaceae bacterium | reverse complement strand
CTGAAGCTGCGAAGATGTTTGTACAATTATCTAACTTAATCAAGAAATAATTAAAATAAGTGCTGGAAATCCAGCACTTATTTTAATTTGAATATATATGTAAAAAGTCGCTATTTTATCGGTATAAATAAATTAATAAAAAAATATTAAAAAGTACTTGAATTTAAAATTAAGATGTGTTAATATAGCATAGCCTGTAAAAGGTGATTGCGTGGGAGATCGTGCAACCGATCATAACCACTGCACGAAGACAACAAAAAATAGGAGGTGTGTCTTGTGAGTAAAAAAGTTGCAAAAATTTGTAAACTTCAATTCCCTGCTGGAGGGGCTAGACCAGGACCTGCATTAGCATCTGCTGGTATTAACATGCCACAATTCTGTACAGCATTTAACGATGCTACTAAAGATCGTGGAGGAGAAATGGTACCAGTTATCATTACTGCTTATGAAGATAAGAGTTTTGATTTCGTTACTAAAACTTCACCAGCTGCTGACAAATTAAAAGCTGCTGCAGGAATCAAAAAAGCTAGTGGAAACCAAAAAGAAGTTGCGGGAACTATTACAGTTGACCAATTACGCGAAATCGCGGAATACAAAATGCCTGATTTAAATGCTAACGATGTTGAAGCTGCTATGCGCATTGTTGCTGGTACAGCTAAAAACATGGGTATTAAAATTGAAGGTTTCGAATAAGAAAGGTGAGGGTTAAAAAATGGCAAAAGTAGGAAAAAAATATGCTGAAGCTTGCAAAAAAGTAGACCGCACTAAATCTTATTCAGTTGCGGAAGCTGTTGCTTTAGCTAAAGAAACAAACACAGCAAAATTTGATGCTTCTGTTGAAGTAAGCTTCAAATTAAACGTAGATCCACGTCACGCTGACCAACAAATCCGTGGAGCTATGGTTTTACCACACGGAACTGGTAAAACTCAAAAAGTATTAGTAATTACTCAAGGACCTAAGGAACAAGAAGCAAAAGATGCTGGAGCTGATTTCGTAGGTGGAGTAGAAATGCTTGAAGAAATTAAAAAAGGTTGGTTTGGATTTGATGTAATCGTTGCTACACCAAACATGATGGGAGAATTAGGAAAATTAGGACGTGTATTAGGACCTAAAGGATTAATGCCTAACCCTAAAACTGGTACAGTAACAATGGATATCGCCAAAGCAGTTGAAGATATCAAAAAAGGTAAAGTTGAATACCGTGTTGACAAAGACGGTAACATTAACTTAGGAATTGGGAAAGTAAGCTTTGATAACGAAAAATTAGTAGAAAACTTTGAAGCTATCTACAACACAATCGTTAAAGCTCGTCCTGCTGCTGTTAAAGGAACATACATTAAAAACTTAACAGTATCTACAACAATGGGTCCTGGTATCCGTGTTGAAGTTGTAAAATAGTTGATTTATTCATAAATAAGGTGTTACCAATATACCATAGACAGTAACTGCATCTTGCTTAATTTGTTACCGAGGTAAAGAGTAAAGTAAAACATACTATCACTCGTTACCGCTATGGTTAACGAGTGTTTTTATAAACTTGGTATATTGTTAATATAAATATCAGGAGGTGTAAAGATGAATCAAGCAATTATCGATAGCAAAAAGGCTGTGGTTGCTGAGATCGCTGAAAAAATGAAAGCATCTCAATCAACAGTAGTTGTTGAATACCGCGGATTAAGTGTTGCTGAAGTAACAGAATTGCGTAGAAATCTTCGCCAAGAAAATGTTGAGTTCAAAGTTTACAAAAACTCATTAGCTCAACGTGCTGCTGAAGAAATCGGTGCTGGAGAATTAACATCTGACTTAATTGGTCCAAACGCTATTGCATTCGGAGACGATGCAGTTGCACCAGCTCGTATCTTAGCTGATTTCGCGAAGAAACACGAAAACCTTGTATTAAAAGGTGGTATCGTTGAAGGTAAAGTAGTTAGCGTTGATACTGTAAAAGAATTAGCTAGCTTACCTAACCGTGAAGGAATGTTATCAATGTTATTAAGCTGTTTACAAGCTCCAGTACGCGACTTCGCTTGCGTAGTTAAAGCTGTATCAGATGCTAAAGCAGAAGGTAACGAAGAAGCTGCACCAGCTGAAGAAGCTGCTGCTGAGTAATTAATTTAGGAGGAAAATTAAAATGGCAAAATTAAACCACGAAGACATCTTAGCTTTCTTAGAAGAAGCTACAATTTTAGAATTAAACGAATTAGTTAAAGCAATCGAAGAAAAATTCGGTGTAACTGCTGCTGCACCAGTTGCTGTTGTTGCTGCTGACGCTGGAGCTGCTAACGCTGAACCAACTGAAGTTTCTGTAGTAATTACTGACGCTGGAGCTTCAAAAGTTAAAGTAATCAAAGCTGTTAAAGACGCTTGTGGATTAGGATTAGCTGACGCTAAAAAATTAGTAGACGCTACACCTGCTACAATTAAAGAAAACATTTCACCTGATGAAGCTAACAAATTAAAAGATTTATTAGTTGAAGCTGGTGCTGTTGTTGAAATTAAATAATTTTAATTAAAACAATTGAAAACAAAAAAGCCTTCGGGCTTTTTTTGTTATAAGGAGAATGTTATGAGTCATTATTTTACGAATAACAAAGATTTAGCAAGCAATAAAAAGAATTTTACCTTTAAATTTTTAGATAAAACTTATACTTTTGCATCAGACAATGGAGTATTTGCGAAAAGTGGGATTGACTACGGGAGTTCTTTGTTGATCCAAACAATCATCAAAAATAATGGTTTAGATGAATCAATGTTAGATGTTGGTTGTGGATATGGAACAATTGGAATTTTATTAAAAGATCATTTTCCTAATACTAGTGTCGATATGATTGATATTAATGAGCGAGCGATTGATTTAGCCAAAGAAAATGCAAGCTTAAATCATAAAGATGTTAATATATTTGTATCAAATATTTATGAAAAGGTTGATAAGAGAGATTATAGCGATATTGTTACTAATCCCCCGATTAGAGCGGGTAAACAAGTTATTTATCCAATCTTTGAACAAGCTTATGAGCATTTAAAAAATGATGGTAAGTTATGGGTGGTAATTCGTAAACAACATGGAGCTTTATCAGCTAAGAAGAAAATTGAAGAAGTATTTGGTAATTGTGAGATTATTGCTAAAGATAAAGGTTTTATGATTTTAAAAGCATGTAAAAAATAAGTTGAAAGGTCGAAAATTTCGGCCTTTTTTACTTTTTTAAAAAGTTTTTATTTTTTTCGCAATATTGTTGACAAAATAGTAGTGTTTTGGTAATATAATATACTGCATAATACTAAAATAATAGAATGGGCTAATATTGCGAAAATGTCAATTATTTTGTATTTTTATGGTAGAAAGGGTGACAAAAATGGAAACAAATCAATCTTATCGCATTGTCGCTTCTGGTAAAAAAGCACAGCGTCGTGATTATTCAAAGGTAAGTGGTAACTTAGAATTACCTAATCTAGTTGAAATTCAAACTGATTCTTTTGAATGGTTTAAAACAGTTGGTGTTAAGGAAGTCTTCGATGAAATTTATCCGATTCAAAACTATGCTGGAAATATTAAATTAAAATTCTTAGATTATGAATTTGCTGAACCAAAATATACAGCAGAAGAATCAATGTATCGTGAAACAAACTATGCTGCATCTTTAGAAGCAAACATGGAATTAGAAGTAACTGACTTAGCGACTGGGGAAATCAAAAACACAGTTGAACGTGTTTTCTTAGGAGCTTTCCCAATGATGACTGAAACTGGTACCTTTATTATTAACGGTGCTGAACGTGTAATTGTATCACAAATTGTACGTTCTCCAGGTGCGTATTTCTCAACAGGTTATGATGAAAAAACCGGTAGAGTTTCTTATGCTTGTGAATTAATTCCAAGCCGTGGAACTTGGTTAGAATATATGACTGAATCAAAGAAAGCATCAACTGGTCGTATCTTAAATGTAAGTGTTGACCGTAAACGTAAAATGCTTTCAACTGTATTATTTAAAGCATTAGGTATGGCTTTAGACGTAAGTCGTCATGAGTCAACTAAAGATACTACACAAATCAAAGCCTTCTTAAAAGCTATGGGAAGAGACTTAATTAATGATGTAGCTATTGACGATGAAGACCGTGACTTTATGAACTTATACCTAGTATTATATACTTCTTACTTTGGTAAGTATGAAGAAATTGAAAATACTTTATTAGCTGATAAAGTTAAATCTACTCAAGAAGCATTATTAAACTTATATGAAAACCAACGTAGTGATGAAATTCCTACATTAGATGGTTCTATTACTTTAATGAATGCTAAATTCTTTGATCCACGTCGTTACGACTTAACTAAAGCTGGTCGTTACAAATTAAATCAAAAATTAAATGCTATTAACCGTATTGAAGGTAATCGTTTAGCTATGGATATTACTACTGCTGATGGTAAAGATATCTTTATGGCTAGTGGATCAATGATTAACCGTGATGAACGTAATATTTTACGTGGGGAATTAAAGAAAGGTTTATTCTGTAAAGCTTGGCCTTTTAACCCATTATTCAACCATCCGGATAAAGTAAGTGTTCCAACTTCTAACTACTTAGGATTAGTAGGACGTGTATTAGCACAAGATGTTGATGAATTAGACTTATATGAAGGAACTGTTTTAACATTAAAAGATGTTGAAGCATTAATCAACACAGTTGAAGAAGTAAGTGTACATGCTGGTATTATTGCTCAACGTGTATGTATGGATGCAAGCAATGTTAATGCCATCTTAAACTATGGTCAAACAATGTATGCTGTATCTCGTTTTACAAATGCTGCTGATGAAGATGTTTTAAATAACGAGGGAGATATCTATGTAGATGGATATATGCCACGTCATAAACAAGATGAATTATCAGCAATTGAATTAGAAGAAATCAAGAATAGAGTACATGCTGGAGAAGAAATTTATGTATGGTTAGTAGGTTCTTGTCAACAAGAAATCTTAGTACGTACTGATGATGATCAAATTGTTCGTATTATCGGTAACGACCCATATGCTAACAAACATACAGTAACTATCTCTGATATGTATGCTTTCTATGCATATAACTTAAATGTAATGGAAAATGTTGGGGAAACTGATGATATCGATATGTTAGGAAACCGTCGTATTCGTTCAGTTGGAGAATTAATTCAAAACCAATTCCGTATTGGATTAAGCCGTATGGAAAGAGTTGTTAAAGAACGTATGTCAATTATTAATGACATGGCTAATTTAACACCTAAGAAATTAACTAACATTCGTCCATTAACAGCGGCAATTAAAGAGTTCTTCTCAAGCTCACAATTGTCACAATTCATGGACCAACAAAACCCATTAGCTGAATTAACAAACAAACGTCGTATTTCAGCTTTAGGACCTGGAGGTCTTACAAGAGATCGTGCGGGATTTGAAGTACGTGACGTACACAACTCTCACTATGGTCGTATTTGTCCAATTGAAACACCTGAAGGACCAAACATCGGGTTGATTTCAAACCTTACATCTTATGGAAAAATTAATGAATATGGATTTATTCAAACTCCATATCGTATTGTAAATCCTGATGGAACTGTATCTGAAGAAACAGTTTACTTATCAGCAGATGAAGAAGCAGATTACGTGATTGCCCAAGCCAACGAGGTTGTTGATGGTCACTTAATCAACGAAAGTGTCGTAGCAAGAAAAGCCGGAGAAACAATTATTGCTAAGAAAGAAGAAGTTGAATTAGCCGACGTTTCACCAAAACAAATCGTTTCTGTTGCGACTGCTTGTATTCCATTCTTAGAAAATGATGATGCGTCTCGTGCCTTAATGGGTGCCAACATGCAACGTCAAGCTGTACCTTTATTAAACCCTCATTCACCATATGTAGGAACTGGTATTGAGTACAAAATTGCTAAGGATTCAGGAGTAGGAATTGTTTCTAAACATGAAGGTATTGTAACTTATGTAGATGCTTTAAAAATTGTTGTAACTGACAATGAAGGTGAAGCACACGAATACCGTTTACGTAAATTCCAACGTTCTAATGCAAGTACAACAATTAACCAACGCCCAATTGTTTCTAAAGGTGAAAAAGTAGAAAAAGGTGATATCTTAGCTGATGGACCTTCAATGGAAAAAGGTGAATTAGCTTTAGGACAAAATGTTACTATCGCCTACATGACATGGTATGGATATAACTATGAAGATGCGATTATTATGTCAGAACGTATGGTTAGTGATGATGTTTATACATCAGTTCATATTGATGAATATGATATTGATTGTCGTGAAACAAAATTAGGACCTGAAGAAATTACTCGTGATATTCCTAATGTTAGTGAAGCTGCATGTAGTAACTTAGACAGTCGTGGTATTGTTAGAGTTGGAGCTGAAGTAAGAGAAGGAGATATCTTAGTAGGTAAAGTAACTCCTAAAGGACAAAGTGAAGTTAGTCCTGAAGAAAAATTATTATTAGCAATCTTCGGTGAAAAATCACGTGAAGTACGTGATAACTCATTAAAAGTACCTCATGGAGGAGCTGGTATTGTTCACTCAGTTCGTGTATTCAAACGTAGTGAAGGATATGATTTACCAGCTGGAGTAAATGAAACAGTAAAAGTATATATCGTACAAAAACGTAAAATCTCTGAAGGGGATAAAATGGCCGGACGTCACGGTAACAAAGGGGTTATCTCTAAAATCTTACCAGTGGAAGATATGCCATATATGGCCGATGGAACACCTATCGACATTATGTTAAACCCATTCGGGGTGCCTTCTCGTATGAACATTGGGCAAGTACTAGAAATCCACTTAGGATATGCTGCTAAGAAATTAGGAGTTAAATTCTCAACTCCAGTATTCGATGGTATCAACAACCAAGAATTAAATGATATCATGCAAGAAGCAGGAATGACTGAAGATGGAAAACAAGTCTTATATGATGGACGTACAGGAGAACCATTTGATGAACGTATTTCAGTTGGGGTAATGTACATGATTAAACTTGCGCACATGGTTGATGACAAGTTACATGCTCGTGCTACAGGACCTTACTCATTAGTAACACAACAACCACTTGGAGGTAAGGCTCAAAACGGTGGTCAAAGATTTGGGGAAATGGAAGTTTGGGCGCTTGAAGCATATGGTGCTGCGCACACACTACAAGAAATCTTAACAGTTAAATCTGATGATATTGTTGGACGTACAAAAACTTACGAAGCAATTATCAAAGGTAAAGATATTCCTCAACCAGGTATTCCAGAATCATTTAGAGTGTTAAAACACGAGTTACAAGCATTAGCTATCGATGTTAAGATGCTTGATGAAGATGGAAATGAAGTAGATATTTCTAAAGATGAATCATCTTCATTATCTGGACCAGTACATGAATTTGTAAAAGAAGAAACTAAAGAAGAAACTAAAGAAGAAACAACATTAGAAAATGATGTTGTTGTTGATGAAGAAGTAGTGATTGAAGAAGAAACTATCGAAGGTGAATTCGAAGACTTCGATCATGAAGACCTATTATTAGAAGAGGAGGCGTAGTAGATGAGTGTTAATGATTTTGCCTCAATTCAGGTAAGTTTAGCATCTCCAGAAAGAATCAAAGAATGGAGTCATGGGGAAGTAAAAAAACCTGAAACGATTAACTATCGTTCCCAAAAACCAGAGGTAGATGGATTATTCTGTGAAAGAATTTTTGGTCCTAGTAAAGACTGGGAATGTAACTGTGGTAAATATAAAAAAGTTCGTTACAAAGGACTTGTTTGTGATCGTTGTCATGTAGAGATTACAAGTTCAAGTGTAAGACGTGAACGTATGGGTCATATCGAATTGGCAGCTCCAGTTGCACACATCTGGTACTTACGTGGAATTCCTAGTAGAATGGCATTGTTACTTGATGTAACACCAAAAGAATTAGAAGAAGTAGTTTACTTCGTATCTTGGATTGTAACTGATCCTAAAGGTACTGATTTAAAATACAAACAAGTATTATCTGAAAAAGAATACCGTGACTATACGAGCCAAGGAGCGTATGGTCCGGGAAGCTTTACTGCTCAAACAGGGGCTGAAGCTGTTTTAACTTTATTAAAAGAAGTTGATTTAGATAAAGAATACGAATCAATTCAAGAACAACTTGAAAAAACACAAGGTGAAAAACGTAAGAAATTAATCAAACGTTTAGATACTGTGCAAGCATTCCGTAATTCAGATAACAAACCTGAATGGATGATTCTTACTAACATTCCAGTTATTCCACCTGATTTAAGACCAATGCTTCAATTAGATGGTGGTCGTTTCGCAACAAGTGATTTAAATGACTTATATCGTCGTGTTATTACTCGTAATAACCGTTTAAAGAAATTATTAGAATTAGGAACACCAGCGATTATCGTACAAAACGAAAAACGTATGTTACAAGAATCTGTTGATGCCTTAATTGATAATGGTCGTCGTTCTAAACCAATTACTGGAGCGGGAGGAAGAGCTTTAAAATCTTTATCTCACTCATTAAAAGGGAAACAAGGACGTTTCCGTCAAAACTTATTAGGAAAACGTGTTGACTTCTCTGGACGTTCAGTAATTGCGGTAGGACCAGACTTAAAAATGTACCAATGTGGTATTCCTCGTGAAATGGCAATTCAATTATTCAAACCATTTGTAATCAATGAAATTGTATTACGTGGTATTGGTGGAAATCCAAGACAAGCTGAAAAATTAATTGAAAAACAAGATCCACGTATTTGGGATATTGTGGAAAGTGTAATCGAAGGATATCCAGTATTAATGAACCGTGCACCTACACTTCACCGTTTAGGTATTCAAGCATTCAAACCTAAATTAGTAGAAGGACGTGCATTACGTCTTCACCCATTAGTATGTACTGCATTCAATGCCGACTTCGATGGGGACCAAATGGCGGTTCACGTTCCATTAAGTGAAGAAGCAAGAGCTGAAGCATTAGTAATGATGTTAGGTTCTAATAACATTCTTGGTCCAAAAGATGGTAAACCAATCGTAACACCTGGGCAAGACATGGTTATGGGTAACTTCTACTTAACAATGGAAGAAACTGCATATGAATTTGAAGAAGAAGCTCAACGTTATGAAGCAGTAAATTGTCCTAAACAAGCTGAAATTTGGCGTAACTATGGTAAAAACCAAGGACGTGTATTTGCTGACTTAAACGAAATCTTAATTGCATACCAAATGTCAGATATTCACTTACACAACCGTATTGCAATTCCAGTAAGAGCATTAAATAAAACTTCATTTACTGAAGAACAACAAAACAAATACTTAATCACAACAGTTGGTAAAGTTATTTTCAATAACATTTTCCCTAGCGATTTCCCTTACTTAAACGAAGTAAGTGCTGCAAACTTTGTGGCTACACCTGAAAAATACTTCTTAGATATGGGTACTGATATTAAAGCTAAAATCGCTGAATTAGATGAACAAACTAAGAATGGTGAATATGTAATTGAAGCATTCAAGAAAAAAGATTTAGGAAAAGTAATCGGAGAAGTATTCAAACGTTACTCTACCGTAAAAACTTCTGAAATTCTTGATGAAATTAAAGATATGGGATTCCGTTACTCTACTGTAGCTGGTATTACTGTATCATTATCAGATATCGAAGTGGCTCCTCATAAAGAAGACCACGTAGAATATGGTAAGGCTAAAGCCGAAGAATTAAAACGTTTACGTCAAAAAGGTAAACTTACAATGCAAGAATGGGAACGTCACTTAAACAAATTATGGGCTGATGTAAAAGATGATATTGCGAAAGAGTTATTAGGTAACTTACCTCGTAAAAACCCAATTAACATGATGGCGACATCTGGGGCTCGTGGTAATACATCAAACTTTACCCAATTAGCTGGTATGCGTGGATTAATGGCTAAACCATCTCAATCTAAATCAGCTAAAGGTGAATATGTACCAAGCTTAATCGAGGTTCCTATCTACTCATGTTTCCGTGAAGGATTAAATGTATCTGAGTTCTTCATTAGTACGCATGGGGTACGTAAAGGGTTAACGGATACAGCGTTAAAAACAGCTGAATCTGGTTACTTAACAAGACGTTTAGTAGACGTTGCTCAAGATGTAATCGTTAAAGAAGATGATTGTGGAACAGATAGAGGATATGTTGTTGAAGCAATCGTTGATCGTAAAAACAACCAAACACTTGAATCATTATATGATCGTTTAGTTGGTCGTTATACAAAACAAGATGTATTCAATCCACAAACTAACGAATTAATTATTGGTAGTGATGAATTCATTACTGAAGAAATTGCGACAGCAATCGTTAATGCTGGTATTGAACAAGTTGAAATTAGAAGTGCCTTCACTTGTAAATCTATCCAAGGGGTATGTCGTAAATGTTATGGACGTAACATGGCTACTGGAAAAGATGTAGAAGTTGGAGAATCTGTAGGTATTATGGCTGCTCAATCAATTGGGGAACCTGGTACCCAATTAACAATGCGTACTTTCCATACTGGAGGGGTAGCAAGTGCTGATGGTGGAGATATCACTCAAGGGTTACCACGTGTTGAAGAATTATTCGAAGCACGTTGTCCAAAAGGGGTAGCTGTATTAGCACAAATTAGTGGAGAAATTACAGCTATTGATCAAGTTGAAACTGGTTATGAAGTAACAGTTACAAATGATAAAGAAAGTATTGTCCACAAAGTAACTTTAGCTCAAGCAATTCGTTCTTGGTTAAAAGTAGGATCTAGTGTTGAAGCTGGAGATAAAATTACTGAAGGTCAAGTTGATCCAAAAGAATTATTAAAAGTTGCGGGAGTTAAACAAGTACAAAATTATATCTTAAAAGAAGTTAAGAAAGTTTATGCTAGTCAAGGTATTGAAATTTCTGATAAACACATTGAGGTTATGATTCGTCAAATGTTAAGAAAAGTAGTTGTCTTAGAAGGTAACGATACTGGACTTAATGCCGGAGTACAAATTTCATTAACTGAAATTACGAAAGTTAACCGTAAAACTTTATTAGAAGGTAAAACACCAGCTTCATTTAAACCAGTATTATTAGGTATTTCTAAAGCTTCTGTAGAAACTGATTCATTCTTATCAGCTGCATCATTCCAAGAAACTACTAAAGTATTAACTGATGCTGCTATTAAAGGTAAGAAAGACCACTTAATTGGATTAAAAGAAAATGTAATCATCGGTAAGTTAATCCCTGCTGGTACTGGATGTAATGGTGATCGTCCAACTAATGATATTATTAAAGAACGTGCTAATGAATTACGTGAAAAACGTTTACAACGTAATTTAGAAGCTAAAGAATATGATAATATTTATTTAGGTGGAGATTTACCTGAAGTAGTAAACGTTGATACTGATACTGAAGTTAATGTTGATGTTGAAGATATGCAAACACAAGTAATGGATATCGTTGAAAACATTGATGATTCATTAGCTGATTTATCAATTGTTGATGAAACAGAATTAGCTTAATAAATCTAAAGCATTGTCGTGAAGACAATGCTTTTTTTTGTGGTTGTGATTGAAAAAAATTCATCACAATTTAAGCTTTAAAATGTGATGAATTTATGATGGTTGTGGATAAGTGAAATCGTGATGGGTATAATTGTTTGTGTGTGATATACAAATAACTACAATTTGTTTATGAATAAGCAACATATGTGATAAATGGTATTGTTTATCACATTTATACTATATAGAGGGATATTTTACATTTCTTTCATTCATCACGTTTTATGTATTTTTTGTTATAAAATAGTTGAAATATGGAAAACTTGTGATATAATCTATGTATAAGGTGGTAAGAAGTGTATATGTAATTTAAAACATATAACCAATATATAACTTACCATAAGATATAAAGAAGGTGAAATATAATGGATTGTGAATTATCTGGTTAGCAGGCGTGCTGCCCGCCTGTACTTTTAATGAAATTCTTTTAATAAGTTTGTGTAGCATGGGGGAACTTATTGATACAACTAATTTAACCTAACAGGAGGACAACTTTATGAACAAAAAAACAACTATTTGGAAGAAATTTTTTAGCATTACTCTATGTTTGGCAATGGTTTTAAACTGTTTGTCATTATCATCTATCTTACCTTTACAAGCTGATACTTATACATATACAGGTGGAGCTGGTAACAAGGTTAGTGATTTAGATACATCAAATAAATATAATGAATCTTTAGGAGATGGGCTTCTAATGAATATGCTGGGCGTATTTGGACGGATAAATCAGTTTATACCGATGATGCGACTTTTGATATATTCGGTGGTGGAACCTCAACGATTAAATTAAATGAGAAAAATAACGGTGAAGATTTCTTGGTTGCTTATTCCGCTTTAGCTAGTAGTGAATCAGTATCTTCAAGTGAACAAGCACCGGTTGATGTTGTATTAATTATTGATATTTCTGGTTCAATGTCTAATGGTAGCAGTAATATGGATAATGGAAAGAGTCGTATTTATAATACAATCGTAGCGACTAATAATGCCATTGATGCTATTTTAGCTCTTGATGAATATTCACGTGTTGCGGTTGTTGCTTTTAGTGGAAATACTCAAGTAAGTAACAATAGTAATATTCCTGATGCGCAAATCTTATTACCATTAGATCGTTATACTAAAACAAAAGATAATCAAAATAAAGAAGTTGATTACTTTACTTTAAGTAGAGAAAGTGGAAATAGTAATTATGCACAGTTATATACTAAAGCAATTAATTCTAAAAATACTAAAATTGATAAAACTACCCATGTTTCTGGTGGAACTAATATTCAAATGGGACTTTATACGGGAATGAATATTTTAGCTAGTGAAAAAAATACTACTGTTACAATTAATGATAAAGTAGTTAAACGTGTACCTTCAGTTATTGTCTTATCTGATGGAGCACCTACTTATTCTTCTGATTCAACATCTTGGTGGGCACCAAGTGACAACCATAATGATGGTCCTGGTTCTGGTTCTTATGCCGGAAATGGTATGAAAGCGATTATGACAGGTGCTTATATGAAAGCAGCTATCGATCGTAATTATAATGTAGCTAATAGTCAATACAGAACTACTGTTTATTCAATTGGGATGGGTATTACGTCATTATCTGGTTCAGATAAGAACTTAGCTTATATGACATTAGATCCAGGTACATATTGGAATAATGGTCAAACTAATACCATGAAAACAGCTATTAAAGGTTATTGGCAAAATTATACTGCTAATGAAAATACTGGTACAGCAACTATTAGTGTTAATAGTAATGATACATATACTTTAACTCATCCAAATACTGGTTATGATGTTGATCCACTTAAAGGATATGATTATGTTGATGATTACTATGATGCAAACAACGCTTCAACAGTAACGAATGTCTTTAATGAAATTGTATCAAACATTGCGATTTCAGCACCTAAAGTTCCAACGGAAATTAAAGGTGATGACCCAATGAGTGATGGATATATTACATATACTGACCCAATTGGGGATTACATGGAAGTTAAAGATATTAAAGCGATTATTTATGCAGGTCAAACATTCACAAATAAGAGTGTGACAAAAGAAGGATATATTACAACTTATACTTTTGAAGGGGTTGTGGAAAGTCCAGTATATGGTCACCAAGAACTTAAAAATATTATTATTACTGTAGAAGATTTCTTTGGTTATGGTGAAGAAATTGTGGAAATTAAGGTTCCAGCTTCAGTTATTCCACTTCGTGTTAATGAAATTGTTTTAAATGAAGATGGTTCAGTTAAAACTCATACAAACAATGGGGCAATGCCTATTCGTGTAGTTTATTCGGTAGGTTTACAATCTAAAGTAACCAAACAAGATGCACATGGTAAAGTATACATTGATAAATCAAAATTATCTAAAGATTACTTAAAAGATAATACTAATGCTGATGGAACTATTAACTTCTATAGTAATGCATATGGAGATTCTCATACAATTAATGGTTCAACAGTAGGGGATGCTACGGTTGTATTTGAACCAGCACATGAAAATAGTTTCTATTACATTCTTGAAAATATGCCAATTTATAAAGATCACGATTTAACTCAACAAGTTACTAGTGATGAAGGATTAGGTGATAGCACAACTTATTACTATCGTTTAGAATACTACCATGGTAATGAAAAAGTGCTTAAAGCTGTTGAAAGAACTGGTGAACAATTAAAACAAACAGAAATTATTACGGGAGATGATGGATATTTATATCGTGCTAAAGGTTCTCCACGTTTAAACCGTATCTTATTATTCGAAGGAACTAAATTATATAACCGAACAAATACAGCTGAAGACTTCTATGCACCTGAATTTGATTGGGATGGAATTGAAAAGGATCCTAAAGATGGATACGATGGATGTTTCGTTATTTATTTAGGAAATAATGGTTTATTAACAATGGTTGCGGGAGGAGATTTACAAATTAGTAAAGAAGTAACTAGTGATGATGGACTTACTGCTCCTGATAAAACTTATGAATTCACCATTGAATTAAACAATGGGGTTGATAACCATGGTGAATTTAGTTATGTAATTGTTGATGAAGATGGTAATAATGTAAGTGAAGGTACTTTAACTAAATTAAATAACAAAGTTTATTTAAAAGATGGTGAAGTTGCTACTATTTATGGTTTACCAGCTGATGTTACATATGAAGTTGTGGAAACAAGCGTTGATGGATTCACAACAACAAGTGAAGGTGAAAGTGGTATTATTGAAGCTGGGGAAACTAGCTATGCTTATTTCACTAATACATATAAAGTTAACCCAGTTACATGGCCAACTAGTGATGAATTAAAAGTTACTAAAGTATTAGACGGTCGTGAATGGGATGAAAATGATGAATTTAACTTCTTATTAATTCCTTATAACAATGCACCACTTCCAGCTAATTATGATAGCGATAAAGGGGTTGTTGTGAAAGGATCACAAGTAAGTGGAAGTGAAGTTAGCTTTAACTTTGGTACAATTGAATTTACTAAACCTGGTACATTCCGTTATATTATCGTTGAAGATGAACCAGAAAACGATGCATATCTTCCAGGTATGACATACTCAAGAGCAGTATATCGTGTGGTTGTGAATGTTGTTGATAATGGAGATGGTACTTTAAGCGTAAGTGATTCTGAAGTCCAAAGATTATACAATGACTTAGGTGAACAATTATTTACATATGATGACAATAATCAAATTGTCATGAACCCAGGTCAAGGAAGTGAAGATGAAATTATCTTCACTAATAAATATGCGGTTGGTCCAGTAATTCGTGTGCCAGTAGCCTTTAAAGAATACAAAGATAATTCAGGTCAAAAACCTTTAGTATCTGGTATGTTTGACTTTGAATTAAAAGCAATTGGAATTGTAGAAAATAATGTTGTAGTTGATACTGATATTAGTAAAGTGCCAATGCCTAGTGGTAGTATTAATGGTACATGTATTACAACTAATGAAGGTCGTACAATTACTTTCCCAGGGGTTGAATTTACTCAAGATTTAGTACCTGATGGAAGTGATTCAATTACATATCGTTACCAAATGAGTGAAGTTATTCCAACTAATAAAGTTAATGGTATGACTTATGATGAAACAGTATATACAATTGATGTTGTGGTTGAATTAGATCCAACTAGTGATGTATTAAAAGTTTCAGCTATTTATCCAAATGATGAAAGAGTTGTAACTTTCCATAACGAATACACACCTAACTCAGTTAGTACATCAATTAATGGATTAAAAACATTAGTTGGT
Source organism: uncultured Erysipelotrichaceae bacterium (assembly GCA_964593515.1). Classification (GTDB taxonomy): domain Bacteria; phylum Bacillota_I; class Bacilli_A; order Erysipelotrichales; family Erysipelotrichaceae; genus JAXJYR01. The sequence goes on along the minus strand of CAZQJH010000010.1, from coordinate 7,898 downwards.
AGAGATATGAAAGCTAACGAAAAATTTGAATTTAATTTAACACCTAATACAGCAACAACACAAGCGATTAATGATGGTCTTGTAGTTGTACCTAGTTATAAAGCTTATGTGATGAATGGTAAAGATAGTCAAGCACAAGGTTTCTCATTTGCGAATATTACTTTCAAAAAAGCTGGTACTTATGTCTTTAGAGTAAATGAAACTAAAGGTGATGAAGCTAGTGTTACTTATGATGATAGTGTTGTGAGAGTATCAATTGTTGTAGATGATACTAATGATGATGGAAACTTAGAAATTGTATCTATTACTTATAACAATGGTAAAAACGCTGCTGAATTTACTAATACTTATACAAGTACATATAAAGGTGATGGAGTTAGTTTAATTGGTAGTAAAAACTTAACTGGTAAAACATTATTAGAAGGGGAATTCTTCTTTGATGTAACATTATTCCACAATGATGTATATATGGGAAGTCGTTTAGTATCACATAGTGGTGATGCTAGCGGTAATGATGGTGTATATACAGGAACTATTGATATTATTAAAGATGCTAAATATGTAGAACCTGGTAAATATGAATACCGTATTAGTGAAGTAATTCCACATAATCCAGTTGGAGGAACTACTTACGATAATAGTAACTTCCGTTATACAGTAATTGTTGAAGATGATTTAGAAGGTAACTTAGTTGTAACAAGTACTACATTAGAAAAGAGTGTTGATGGTACTTGGACAACAGCTGATTATGTTGTTTTCAATAATACTTATAAAACTGAAAATGTCAAAGTTACGATGCCATTAATTAATAAATTAATCGATGGACAACGTGTTGATGGACTTAAAGAAGGTGAATTTAGCTTTACAATTAGTGTATTAAGTGCTCAATCTAGTGATGGAGTAATTCTTCCTAGTGTTACAACTGTAGCTAATAAAGCTAATGGAAATATTGTTTTCGATGAAATTACTTTTACTAAAGCAGGTACATATTATATTGCTGTTCAAGAAGTAGTTCCAGCTGATGAAGATAAAGTTCCTGGTATTACTTATAGTACACAAAATATTGTTGCTGAATATACAGTAGTTGATAATCGTAATGGTCACTTAACAGCTACATTAACAGGTTTACATGGTGGAAATAACATTACTAATATTTACCGTGCTCAAGCTGCTGAAGCAACAATTGAAATTACAAAAGATTTCAGTGGACGTGTTAATGATGAATGGTTAGCAAGTGATAAATTTGACTTTGAAGTAAAAGTTGATGATGAAGCTACTTTAACTGCTATTGAAAATGAAGATATCGTCTTTACATTCGATGATGAAGTTAATCATTCAACAACTTATACAATTACTGATAAAGATGATAAAGCTAGTGTAAATATTACTGTTAATAAACCTGGTACTTACAAATTTAAAGTAAGTGAAATTAATGGTGGTATTGCTGGTGTTACATACGATACAAATGTTAAAGAAGTAACTATTATCGCAACTGATGATAGTGCTAACGCGAAGATTGTAGTTGATGTTAATAACACTTCAACAAACAAAGCTACTTTAAACTTCACAAATACTTATCAATCAAGTGCTAGTGATCCATTAAGCTTAAGTGCAACAAAAGTAGTAAGTGCATCTGATGGAAATAGTTATACATTAGTTGGTGGTGAATTCTCATTCGTAATTGAAGGTGTTGATAATGTGCCAATGCCAACTAATACAACAGTTACAAATGATGCTGATGGAAAGGTAGTATTTGGAAATATTGAATTTAATGAAAGAGGAACATACTACTACACAATTCGTGAAGTACAAGGTGAATTAGGTGGTATGAGCTATGATGGAAGTGTTTATAACGTAAAAGTAGTTGTGAAAGATGATTATGCTACAGCTAAATTAGTAGTAGAAACAACTATTACTAACCAAGATGGTGAAGATGTTGAAATTATCTTCAATAATACTTATAACCCAGATGAAACTAATGTAGTTATTTTTGGTAATAAAGAATTACGTAGTGAACACAAAGATCTTGTTAAAGATGAATTTGAATTCACAATTAGAGCTTTAACACCAAATGCTCCAATCCCTAGTGATTATAAAGCTACTAATAGTGCAACTGGTTCATTCCAATTTGCAGCAATTACTTTCAATCAAGTTGGTATTTACAAATATGAAGTAAAAGAAACTAACTTAGGTAAAGATGGTTACACATATGATGATAAAGTATATATTGTAACAATTACCGTTACTGATGATAATGGTCAATTAAAAGCTAGTGTTGATGGTTTAGGAACTATTGATGAAGCAACAATTAAATTCGTTAATGAATATAAACCTAGCACAACTCAAGCAACAATAGAAGCTAATAAAGTATTAGTTGGTCGTGATTTAGTAGCTGACGAATTCACTTTCAACTTATATGATAAAAACAATGAATTAGTTGCTACAGCGACTAATGATGCTAGTGGAAAAGTAACATTTACCTTAGATTTTGATAAGGCTGGAAAACACAAATATACAATTAAAGAAACTAATAATGGTTTAGTTGGAATTACATATGATGAAACTGTATATGATGTTGTAGTTGATGTGAATGATCATGAAGGTCATTTAAAAGTTGATGCAATTAATTACTTAAGGGATGGAGTAGTTTATTCAAATGTACAATTTGAAAACAACTATAAACCAACAAGTACTGAATTAATTATTAATGGTACTAAACAATTAAGTGGACGTGAATTAAAAGGTGAAGAATTTAGCTTTGAATTAAAAGATAGTGATGGAAACTTAATTAGTGCTGCTACAAATGATGCTGATGGAAGTTTCAATTTCGCAAGAATGGTATATAGTGAAGTAGGAACTTATAACTACACAGTTAGCGAAACTAATAATGGTTTAGCTGGAGTTACTTATGATGAAAAAGTATACAATGTTAAAGTAGTAGTTGAAGATCAAGGTGGATACTTAGAAGTTACAAGTATTGTTTATACTTTAGCTGATGGTAGAGTTAATGATGTTGTCTTCAATAACTCATATAAAGCAAGTGATACTGAATTAGTTATTAAAGCTAATAAACAACTTGAAGGACGTGAATTAGTAGCGGAAGAATTTAACTTTGTTATTAAAGATAATGAAGGTAAAGTAGTTGCTAGTGCAACTAATAAAGCTAATGGTCAAGTTGAATTTAGTAAGATTGTTTATACTAAAGTTGGTACTTATAACTATACAATTAGTGAAACAAATGATAACTTAGCTGGTATTACTTATGATGAAACGGTATATAACGTAAGTGTAGTAGTTGAAGATAAAGGTGGATACTTAGAAGTTACAAGTGTTACTTATGAAGTAGCTAATGATGAAGTTGAAAATATTGTCTTCAATAATACATATAAACCAGCACCAGTTGACTTTGTAATTAGTGGAGTTAAACATCTAGAAGGACGTGACTTAAAAGCTAATGAATTTGAGTTCGTATTAAAAGATGATGCTGAACAATTAGTAGCAAAAGTTAGCAATGATGCTGATGGTAAATTTAGCTTTGAAGCAATTACATATGAAGAAGCTGGTACATACTACTATACAATTAGCGAAACAAATAATGCTTTAGGCGGAGTTACTTATGATGAAAAAGTATACAATGTTGAAGTTGTTGTAGCTGATAATAGTGGAAAATTAGAAATTGTGAAAGTTACATATACTAGTGATGATGTAAGTAGTGAAGATGTAATCTTCAACAATATCTATAAAGCTAAAGATGTGGAAATTGAAATTAGTGCTATTAAAAACTTAACTGGACGTGAATTAAAAGAAGGGGAATTCACATTCGTAATTAAAAATAGTAATGATGAAATTATTTCTAAAACAACTAATACTAAAGATGGTAAGGTAGTCTTTGATAAGATTAACTTTACCGAAGCTGGAACTTATACATTTGTTGTATCTGAAGAAAGTGGAAATGATAAAGATGTAACTTATGATAAGACTCAATACTTAGTTACAGTTGAAGTTGTTGATAATGAAAATGGTGATTTAGTAGTTAAATCAGTAGTTATTACTAAAGTAGATAATGAAGAAGTAGTTAATGATATTATCTTTGTTAATACTTATACTGAAGTAGAAAAACCAAAAGAAGATACACCTAAGACTGGTGATACAACTAACATGGGATTATGGGTAGTAATGTTAGCTGTAAGTGCTCTTGGTTTATTAATTACTAGTTATCAAGAAAGAAAAGATTATGCCCGTAAATAAGGGACTCCCCCTCCCTTGTTAGGTTAAAAGCATTGTCGTGATGACAATGCTTTTTTTACCTTTTTTTCATAATTTAGCACTTTTCATACGTATATTATAAATGAGGTGGTGATGATATGCGTTGTGAAAGATGCGCTAATGAAGATGAACGATATTTTTATAATGATCATGGGGTTTATTATTGTCGTAAGTGTGTAGGGTTTCATCGAGTTAATGTCGGAGAAATGCCTAGAAAAAGAAAGGTTAATAAGAAAGTTATTGAGGCTAGTTATCATTTACCTTATGCTTTAAGTTATGAACAAGAAATAGTTTCCCAACAAATATTAGCTTATTTAAAACAAGGTAAGGATGTGTTTGTATATGCTGCTTGTGGAGCTGGTAAAACTGAACTTACGATGGCTTCGATTGCTTATTATTTAAATCAAGGGAAGAAAGTTGGTTTTGCTATATCGCGAAGGCAAGTGGTTTTAGAGTTAGCTAGTAGATTACAAGAAGCTTTTCCAATGTTATCAGTAGTAGCAGTTTGTGAAGGTCATTGTGATATTACCGATGGGGATTTAATTGTATGTACGATGCATCAATTATATCGTTATTATGGTTGGTTTGATTTATTGATTATGGATGAAGTAGATGCTTTCCCTTATCGGGGGAATAAATTATTACAACAAATTACTTATCAAGCTTGTATAGGTGAGAAATTAATGTTATCCGCAACACCTGATGATGAAATAAGGCGTTTAATTGATTGCGGTGATATGGAAGTAGTAGAACTATTTAAACGACCACATGGATATCCTTTAATTGTACCTAAGATTATCACAGTTCCATATATTACCCAGGTAATAATTGCTCTATATTACCTTTATAAATGGCGTAAATTAGGAATTAAAGTATTATTGTTTGTACCAACTATTAAACGAGGAAAACAATTATATAATATATTACGTTGGTTTATGAAATGTGCTTTATTTACCAGTCAAAGTAATAATAAAGATGAATTAATTAATAAGATGAATAAAGGTGAATATGATTTTTTAATATGTACCACGGTTTTAGAGCGTGGAATTACGATTAAAGGTGTTTATGTTATTGTTTTAGATGCAACCCATCAAGTATTTCATGAAGCTAGTTTAATTCAAATAATTGGAAGGGTAGGACGTAAGATGGATGCTCCTAAAGGAGAAGGAATATTTTTATGTTCACATAAAAGTCAAAAGATAAAAAAATGTTGTGAAGTTATTGAAATGATGAATGGTGATTTAAATGGGAATAATTAAGTTATTTAATAATCATCAAGATGATTTATGTGTATATTGTTTAAATTCAATTTATCATAATGAAACAATTGAACATTTTTTAATGCGTCGTGATTGTTTATGTAGTGATTGTCGTTCACAAATGAAATTACTTAAACAAGAAGTATTAGTTAATGAAGTTCTAATTGATAGTTATTATGTATATGATGATTATATGGAAAAGTTATTGTTTCAATTTAAAGAAGGTCGTGATGTAGCTTTAAAGGTTGTTTTTAAGGATTTTGTGCAATATGTTTTAAAGAAATATAAAGGATATCAATTAGTTATTTTACCTAGTAGTGATTATAAAATTAGGGAAAGAGGGTTTATTCCTTTAGTTGAGATTTTTGAAGGAGTAGAAGTTATTAATCCTTTTTATAAGAAAAGTAATTATAAGCAATCTAGGCAAGGAGAAGGGTTACGACATTTAGTTAAAGATGTAATAGCTTTAAAAGAAGGTTTTACTTTCACAAATTCTAAAGTATTACTGATTGATGATGTATGTACTAGTGGTGAAAGTATGAAGGCATGTGTTGAATTGTTACATAAGCAACAAGTAGAAGTTAAGTGTATGGTTATTAGTATGCATCATGAACATGTGAAGTGTAAAAAGAGGTTTACAAGGAAAGAAAAAAATAATAAAATATAAGATAAATGAAAGAGTGGGATTGTTATGGAAAAAGCGTTATTATTATCATTATTAAGTGAAAATGCCCGTTATTCAACGGAAGACTTAGCTGATATTTTATTATCTGATGAAGAAAGTGTAATTCATGCGATGGATGAATTAGAAAAAAATAAGATTATTTGTGGATATCATACCATTATTAACTGGGATAAAACTAATAAAGAAAGAGTAATGGCCCTTATTCAGGTAACAGTTACGCCTGAACGTGATTATGGTTATGATCGTATTGCGGCTAACTTATATCGTTATCCAGAAGTTGATACAATGTACTTATTAAGTGGAAGTAGTGAATTTGTTGTTATTGTATATGGAAAAACTATGCAAGAAATTGCAAACTTTGTAGGTTCTAAGTTAGCTACAACTGATAAAGTAACTTCAACATCTACTTTATTTGTTTTAAAGAAATATAAAGAAAATGGTTTTGTTTTTGATGAAGAACAAAAAGAAGATAAACGATTGGTGGTGACTCCATAATGGATTATACAAAGTTTTTAAGTGAAAGTGCGAAAACCATTAAACCAAGTGGAATCCGTAAGTTCTTTGATATGGCTAGTGAAATGGAAGGAGTTATTTCATTAGGGGTTGGAGAACCGGACTTTGATACCCCTTGGCATATTTGTGAAGAAGCAATTTATTCGATTAAACGAGGAAAAACCCATTATACAGCTAATCAAGGATTGTTGGAATTAAGACAAGAAATATGTAATTATCAAAAAAGAAGATTTAATTTAGATTATGATCCTAAAGATAATGTTATTGTGACAGTTGGTGGTAGTGAAGCAATTGATATTGCTTTAAGAGCATTAGTTAATCCTGGGGATGAAGTTATTACCTTAAATCCAGCTTATGTTGCTTATGAGCCAGGAATTCAATTAGCGCATGGAATTAATAAGACGATTGAATTATCACATGAAGAACATTTTAAATTAACCCCAGAAAAATTAGAAGCAGCCATTAGTGATAAAACTAAAGTATTACTAATTAACTTTCCTAATAATCCAACTGGGGGAGTAATGGGATATGAAGATTATGCTAAATTAGTACCAATTATTAAAAAACATGAATTAATTGTAATTAGTGATGAAATTTATGCGGAATTAACTTATGATGGTGAATTCTGTTCAATTGCTAGTTTTGAGGAAATAAAAGATCAAGTTATTGTTGTAAGTGGTTTTTCTAAGGCATATGCGATGACTGGATGGCGTTTAGGTTATGTTTTAGCTAATAAAACCTTTACACAAGCGATGAATAAGATTCATCAATTTGTAATTATGTCGGCACCTAGTGCTGCTCAATATGGAGCTATTGAAGCAATGCGTAATGGTGATGATCAAGTTGAAAAGATGCGTGAATCTTATCGTGCCCGTCGTAACTATATTACAAGTGGGTTTAATCGTTTAGGTTTAAGTACGCATTTACCACAAGGAGCTTTCTATATCTTCCCTAATATTAGTAATAGTGGAATGAGTAGTGAAGAATTTTGTGAATTATTACTAAAAGAACAAAAAGTAGCTTGTGTACCAGGTAGTGCTTTTGGTGATGCTGGACAAGGATTTATTCGCGTATCTTATGCTTATAGTATTGATCATATTAAGGTTGCTTTAGAAAGAATTGAACAATTTTTAATTGACCATAACTTATATGAAAAATAATGACAGCTATTAAGC